>JAFRWY010000109.1 GCA_017437905.1 Eubacterium sp. | reverse complement strand
CGATCTTATCTTCGGGCAGTTCCTTACCAATGCCATTTCTTTTTTCGATGTAGAGGACTCGGAAGAACTGCGGCTCTACTATGAATTCCTTTCTGCAGGAGTTGCAGCATTCATCATCAAATGGATCCTGGACGGAAATATTTCCGAGGACAAAGCCCTTGAACTTCTTACTGACATACTCCTTCGGACTTCCGCAAAAGCTCCTGCTCTTTGATCAGCGGTTCTTCAACAATCATCTTAATTCCTTAAGCATCTGACCTGCATTATCCTTCGGCTTGACCTTGCCAAAGGCTTTGTTGATGACCCCATCCTCATCTATAAGATAAGTGGATCTCTCTATTCCCATCACCGGCTTGCCAAACATGGATCGTTCTTTCCATACATCATACTCCTGCAGGACTTTCTTTTCAGGGTCAGAAAGAAGAAGAAACGGCAGGCCTTGCTCCGTCTCAAATTTCTTATGAGACTCCACCGTATAAGCATTTACGCCTAACACAACTGCTCCCTTTTCCCTGATCTGCGGATACATATCCCTGAAACTGCAGGCCTGATTCGTACATCCGGGACTCATATCTGCCGGATAAAAATACAATATAACCTTCTGTCCTTTATAATCAGACAGCTTATGCACCTGTCTGTTCTGGTCCGGCAAACTGAACTCCGGCGCTTTCGTTCCTATCTCAAGCATCTTTCTCTCTCCTATATTTGTGTAATCCGTGGATTCTATCAGTGACAATTATTTTCCTGATATATGTTACTGACCTTCCTGTTCCAGTTTAGCAATAGTATCTTCTAGAATAGCTTCGCGAAGATCTGTGAGCCATTCCGAGAAAGACACCGTATCAAAAGCATATGTCTTATTAAGCTCGTACTCATTCTCTGACCATGTACTCAGTGGTGACTCATTATGCTGTATCAAAGCCTCAAGTTTATCCAAAGCCTTGTATAATTTGGCTTCAGCCGTCTCTTGTGCATTCATTTCCTTGTACAGAGCAGAGATGTCGGCAGATATTTCCTCCGGGAGCGATCTAACCCATTGATCTAATAATGCATCTTCTGTTTCTCTGTCTGTATCAGTCTTAATAAAGGTCGGAATGTCACCCGTAAAGCACTCTCCCAGGTCGTGAATGAGACACATATTAACGACTTTATCCATATCAAGATCCGGAAACTCATGTCTCAGAAGTGAAGCCATGAGTGATACTCTCCAACTGTGTTCTGCAACGCTTTCCGTTCTTCCCTTTGTGGTTGTACAATGTCTTGGCGTGTCTTTAAGTCTTTCAGCTACGTGAAGCATTTCCAGGTATTCTATTGCATTCATATTCTTCATATCCCCGTTTCATTCAGTGTATAAAACTGTTTTATATCTTTCCATCGATTTTGCAAAATCGATCCGTAACAGATATTTACCATTCGGCAATGGTGTATTGAACGCATCCACCTCATCATATCCGAGTTCCTTCAGACATCGCCACAATGCATCCTCTTCCATCTGCTGATGCACCTCATCCAATCCATCAAAGGCATGTAGATACGGTGAATCCGATACCCATTCCGAATTCTCATTCTCAGCCGTTTTCGGATTCATCTGGATCACGCAGCTGATCATCTCCGGGTCTACCTGCCGTATCACACGTTGAAAAGCTTTGTATCCGATATATTCCACCAGCAGATCTGCGATCACATAGTCGGATTTCGGTAGTTTTTCATACTAAGTGATCAGATCCACCTCCAGGCATTCCAATATTCCTGACAGGTTGGTGTATCGCGTTTTTACCGCCTCAAGGTACTCTGCATTAATATCTACTCCGTAGATTTTTTCATAATACTTTGGCGTAATATGCTCCAGACCATTTCCCCCGACCACTCCCAGGATCATAACATTTCCATGCAGTTCCTCATTGATATCCTTTTTTTTCGCAGCATCTCATAAATGCAAAACTGCTCTTTCATGATCCGATTCAACGCCTGTAACTGCGCTACACTTTCCAGACTCATATGATTCTCATAATCGGATAAAAGTATTTTCTTCCACGGATTCATGTTCAAATCCCTCCCTAAAGCTAGTTGAATTTCGTTTGATTTCTAAAAAACTTTAATCATATGCATCTTCGTAAAATCCGAAGTTACCGATAGAATTCCAACAGTTTTTCATCAATTTTCGCGATTGGTTCAACATCCTTCACCTGACTATACAATGCAAGTCGAGTAATCTCCTCTTTATCGTTAATTCTTCTAAAAAGATCATCAAAGCTAATGTCTGGCAATGTGACGCCATATAATCCCCCTAATTCTTCCCTTTCTTTCCGGGAAAAAAAGTCCGGCTTCAGTAAAAGTCTCATCGCTCCAAGATAAGTTATATTTGTTGATGTAAATCCCAATTCCTCATAACACTCTCTGATAATACATTCTCGGGCTGTCTCTCCTTTTTCTTTGCATCCTCCAAATATTTCATACCTGTTTCGCCAATTATTCCAGCCCATTATATAATCATTACCGATCTTAACAACCGCAAGACAATGTGTCAGTAACGGACTTTCATTCAGGCGAAATTCATCTATACTATCTACAGATAGTAAAATGTTCCCCTCATGATCTTTACAAATATACTCTTTGTCCTTCATAACATCCACTCCTCAACAAACTGCGATTTGTTTATTTCGTTATCCCAAAAGTCATCTTCCGAGATATAAGACTATAGCTCAACTTTATCCATAAGAAAGTCAAACAAATCAATAATCACAACTCCCTTTTCATCATAAGAAGGCTTTAATCCCGTTTTTGCTACAACTATCTTTTTAAAAGAATCATCTATATAATAAAGACTTCTCTTTTCCTGCAACTGTTTATCAGCATCATCCATCGAAAGCGCTGATTGAATATAGTATTTTATATCTCCTTTAGATGCTATGAAATCCACTTCCAGTGCTTTCTGTGCATATATAGACTTTCCATTTACATCTATCCTGTCGGTCTTCTCGCTGACGTTTACTTCTCCAACATCAATATTAAAACCTCTGTACCTAAGTTCGTTGTATATGATGTTTTCCATAATATGAGTCTCTTCAATCTGTCGAAAGTTCAGTCTTGCATTCCTTACCCCAATGTCTTCAAAGTATAGCTTGAATGGAGCCCCAATATATTTTCTGCCTTTTATATTGTACTTGCTGGCTTTTGATATAACGAATGCATCCTCAAAATATCCAAGAAATTTTCCAATCGTGTCATCAGTTATTTCTTTTCCCATAACACTTTTAAAAGTGTTCGTGATTTTACTCACGTTTACCGGTGAACCAATCGTTGAAGCTATGATGTTAAATGTATCAGCCAGTTCTGTTTTCTTTTTTATTTTATTACGGGCTATTATATCTTTAAGATATGTTTCCTCACATAAAGACTTTAGATAGGATGTTTTTTCATCACTTCCCTCCATCTGCGCAACAAGTGGAATTCCACCGGTTATAATATACTCTTTCCATACCTCCTGCAGACTAATGGTCTGCCCCTGCATATATTCAGAAAAAGAAAGCGGTAAAACATGTACAATTGTACCTCTACCCTTAAACTCTGTAGCTATGTCCGACGAAAGAAATCTTGAATTTGAACCCGTAACATAAACATCTAAGTTCTTATGACGTAGAAAACCATTCAAGGTACCAATAAAATTATCCAGAAGCTGAACCTCATCAAGCAACAGATAGAAATCGTCTTTATCATTTGTCCTGTCCTTGATATATGCTCTAAATTTCTTGGCATTTATATAATAGATCCCCTTTTTCTGTTCAAGTTTCGTCTCCTCATCAGGGAAATACGAATCAAGCAGATCGATATCCTCATCGGCATCAAATGCGAACCTGACAATATTTGCGCTTGGCACGCCACTAGCCAAAAGGTATTTATAATACAATTCATTCATCAGATATGATTTTCCTGAACGTCTTGCTCCGGTTATCACTTTGATCAGGCCGTTTTGTCTTCTTTTAGCAAGCCGGTCTACATATTTAGCTCTTATGTATTCCATATTCACTCCAAAATCGCAAAAGTCTTTGAATATTTTCGATTATATTATACCGCCAATTAAATTGAGGCGCAATAGTATACTCGAATATTTTCAAAGACTTTAGATCGCGTCTGTTATAAATTTCATGGTTGCAAATTACCGCTTATATGTCAATTCGTTTTTCCTCTATATCTTAATTGTATTCTCTCTTTTAGAGGAATATTGGCCAATACTATGTCATTGTCGTTAGCACGTTATACTGCATATAAATGACGAACGCGTGACTTAGTTCAAACGAGAAGTACCAAATGCGGGGTGTTTCCATTTTGGGCGAGACGCCTCATATTTGTTGCCCCGCACTTGGAACTTCTCTAATGTATTCCTAACACAATTCAAATGCCTTCTGACATTCCTACCATCGCAAAATCTTTCTTGGCTCTGATGATCCCCTCATTTGTGAATGAAGACTCTTCACGAATCCAGGCTACCGTATCTCTGATCGATTCCGAAAATGGTCTGCAATGGAAACCAAGCTCCTCCTTTGCTTTGGTGCAGTCAAAGTCATTATTTCGGTTTAGCATATATATATTAAAATCTGACAGTAACGGGTCCTTCCCTGTAAATCTGCTTATCAAAGCCAGGATCCTTACAGCTATATATGCCAAGCCTTTCGGAAGAACATAATATCTTCCGGAAAGACCTGCAGCCTTATTCATCATACGGAACATATCCTTCATTGTAACGACTTCGTTACTCATAATATAGCATTCTCCACGCCTTCCCTTTTCACAGGCCGCAATCACACCTTCAGCCAGATCTCTTACATCAACGCTATTAAATGTCCCTGCGATCCCCATCTTCATCTTCCCATTTACAAAATCCCTGACCATTGTTGTAACCGAACCGAATGCATAATCGTAGGGGCCGCAGATACCGGAAGGATGAACGATGGACGCATCCAACTGCTGGTACTTTTTCAATGAGTCCATAACAAGTTGTGTGGCTTCTGCCTTTGTTTCAGAATAGTACCCGATCAACCCATCATTCGGCCAGAAATGATCTACTTCCTTTATCTTTAGTCCGGCTGGCAGTTCCGGTATCGCTCCTGTGGAACTAACATAGATCAGTTTTTTTATATTATGTTTTATGCTAAGTTCAATTATATTCGCAGTCCCCTGAACATAAAACCCAGATCACGAATAAATCTTCTTTTCCTCAGCCGTAGCAGTGGTAGAAAAACATGTAGTAATATGAAAAGAGAAGATTTTGACATATAGTCTGCCTTCTCTCCGATCCGCCCAAGATTCATAACCAGCAGAAACGGTACAAAGCTTGCCATCAGGTCCTTATACATACGTTCCGTTTTTTTATCCATTGCACTAAAATAAATTTCTCTGGTAATCCGTGCAGATTGCTTTGCCAGCTTCGGAGTCAGACCTGTTGACTTGAGAAGCATTTGGGGTTGCTTTGCGAGAAACTCATGATTTATATAATGATATGTCAGATCATAAAGCGGATGCCCAATACATACTTCATCAATATCAATAAGAACATACTCACCATTTTGGATCATCACATTCCCTTCATGGAAATCACAGTGCAGAACACAGTTTCCCCGTGGAATAGCCTCAATGATTTCACGCAGCATACGGGCATCCTTTTCCTTAATGAATGTATTCTCTATCCTGTCAATCCATGTGTTAACACGGTCATTCATATACTCCAGAGTCAGGTCTTTTATGGAAGCCGCATGAAGTTGTGAAAACAACTCCCCCATCTTTTCTCCCATCTCCCGAACTCTCTCCGGATGATCTGCAATTGCCTTTCCCACAGAAGAACCGTTAAGGAACTCATAAATGATTCCGTACTTACCTCCCGCTTTGACAATTTCATAAGAAATAGGTGTAGGCACCATCGACTTAAATACCTCTACAGCAGTTTCTTTCTGTCTTTGCAAATCCTCCACTGAAATATCATTGAACACTTTCAGGATCTGTTCATTATTGATCCTGTAGATCTTGCCCATGCCGCCTTGAGCAATGATATCCAGATTATCTACAGATATTTCCTTCATTATGAATTCTCCTTGTTTTAATGGTTTCCCAAAATCATTTCTGTTTTTCAAATAGAGCCAGAACAATCATCCGGCATCCGGTTCATGATTATGTTCTTCGGTCCATCCATGTTTAAGAAACCGGATAGCCCTCACCTGCATCCATATTGCCAAGGAGATTGTCGTTGCGCCCATAAGCGCGATCATGATGTACCCGGGCCAGAGCAGATCAGCTGCTTTATTTACGATTAGCATATAGTCCACAAAGAGAGCAAAGGTATAGACCAGACAAACCAGCATAAATCCTGAAAGTGCCATCTGATAAGCATCCTTCTTTTCACTTTTCACGACACGGATAACCCCTATAACCAATCTCAAGATTGCAAAAATTCCGTAAGCGATTGCAAATACAAGATTGCTGGCCATCAGCGGTGTTTCATCCTTAAGTCCCATTTCATACATGATCGCAATGATTGACAAAGTATGCATAAGTAGCAGATTATCTCCCGCGACTATCAGCATAGCCGCCTGCGTCCTGATCAGACATCCTCTTTTCTTAGCCCTTAGATTCCAGAAAAAAAGGAACATTTCAGCCAGAGTTACAACAAGGAAGAAAAGAGCTACCGATATCTGATGTCCCTCTTTTGCCTTAAGTGCCGGAATCAGAGACACAACAAAAAAAAGAAAATTGAAGCCTATCTCTATCCAATCTGCAATATAGTACTTATCATAGAATTGTTTTATCTTCTTTGTGTTCATCAACGATAATTTCCTTAATATATCTTCCTTAACTTTCTGCAAGTGTCTTCCCCATCTCAAATGCCTTCTTCCTCTCCTGAGGGAAGACTGTCTCACGACGTTTCTTTTTCTGCTCAGGATCAAACATCGACCATTCCCAGTCAAGCTTACTGTAGTCATTTATCTGCAGAGTCTCACCGCTTACCAGCACTTCACACGGACCGACAAAAGAATTGAAGGTCTGCTGATAGCTGTTTACCAGATCTGAATACATCGTATCCGGTGCATTGCTTGTCATGATAAAGAGAACCGGGATATCTCGCTCCTTGCAGCAGGGATTCTCACGATTATATGTAATATTCTGAAATATCAGTCTCTCATAAAGTGCCCGAAAAGATGCCGTAACATTCGAGAGGTAATTGGGGGATCCGATAATAAGACCGTCCGATTCCCTGATCGCATCAAGCACCGGAGTGAGCCCGTCCCTGCAGATACAGTGCCCCTTGAACTTTTCTCTCTTACATCCAAAACAAGAGATACAGCCTGTGTATCTCTCTAATTTGAACAGATCAAACCTCTGTATTTCAGCCCCAGCACTTACTGCACCATCGGAAGCTTCCGATAACAGGATATCCGTATTCCATCCCTTGCGGGGACCTGCGTTAACTACTACGATTTTCTTCCCCATAGTTCTATCTCCAATTGTCATTTATCCTGGAAGTTAAAGTGTGCGATAGTATGGGCAAATATTCTCGTAATGCCCATCCTTCATCCTAAACCCGCCAGGGATTGTTCCAAATTGTACAAAGCCAAGTCTCTCATATAAATGTCTTGCATGGATGTTGCTCTCTACTACAGCATTGAACTGTAATACTCTGATATCTTCGGGGGCGGAGCTGTTGTTATCCCGGCTATCCGCAAAACTGAAATCCGATCACTCCGGCGATGGTCAGCACACCGCCAATGATATTCGCTTTAGAGCAGGTTTCTCTCCGGATCAGACTGATGACAAAAAGTGTCACCAGGATCAGCGGCTGTATGAGAGAGTAGTTGGAAAGACTGATCCCGATGACCATGTTTTCCATGATCATTCCGGCTGCGTTGGGTATCCGTGCGAGAACTACATTCAGCGTCCCCTTCGGCTTTTCGCTGTAGGACCTGAAACGAACCTTCGGCAGGCAAAGCAGAGCAACGATGACCAGTCCGGGCAGAAGCAGCATTATGGAGGAAGCGTAGTCTGAGAAGCCGCGGATCGTCAGACCATAGCCGAACTTGGCTGCCAGGTATAGTAGAAGAGGAAGGATGATCTTTCTGTAATGTATCTTTTCCGCCTTATCCGACCGGACGATCAGCACAAGTCCCAGGGCGGCAAAGCATATAAATACCAGTCTCAGCGCCTTTAAGTTCTCTCCCATAAATACATCTGTAAAATAGGAGACGAATAAGGTCACCCCCAGCCAGGCCTTCAGCTCGAAGGCAGACATTTCCTTCAGGACGAGAACACTCATTTTGAATTCCAGCTGCTTGCACAGTGCCACTAGAGCAACTCCGGCAAAGGACTGCCAGGTCAGGGAAAAAGCGATCGTTTGAAAGGGCAGAGTGGCCGCTAAAAACACCGACATGGATGCACACATCAGGAAGGTGAATTCATCGGGATCAAACTTAGCCTTTGCGGCAGCATATTTATCACTGAGTGATGTGATGGTGTAGCAGGCGGTTACGCCCAGCATCAGTGAAATAGCATTCACCAGCGAACCCTCCAGCGTTCGGTCAGTTTTTCGGCAGGTTCACTTATGAGCCGCGGCTTTTTGGTCTGCTTTTCATCCCGGCAAAGCTTTGTGAGATGCTCCTCAAAGATATCTTCTGCTACCGGGAGCTCTGCCCAGGTATCCGTCCATGAAGAGAGATAAGCCGCATTTGAGATGGAGAGAGAGTATAACCCCTCCTCACCCGGGGCGATGAGAGGTGTACCCTCAAGGATATGGTCCGCAAAGTTGTTCAGGATCTCCGGGTGTCCGTCAGGCTCGGGAGCCGAAAACTCTTCATATTCGCATTCGGGCTGGACAAAACCGTTCCTGCACTCGGCGCATATTTTCCGCTCGTCCTCTTGGAGCTTCCACCATTTCAACTTTCCGTCTTCGATCACCAGCTTGCCCTTTGTGCCGGAGATCTCAAGCCTGTTGGTGCCTGGAGCTTCGCCGGTGGTGGTGATAAATGTGGCAGTTGCTCCGTTTTCATACTCGCCGTAGATGGTCACGTCGTCCTCAATATCTACGTTATGGTATTTCCCGACGGTACAGAAGGCTCTCACCCTTTTGGGCATGCCGAAGATCCACTGCCAGAGATCAAGGTTATGGGGCGCCTGATTGAGCAGTACGCCGCCGCCTTCCCCGTTCCATGTGGCGCGCCAGGACCCTGAATCATAGTAGGCCTGGGTGCGGTACCAGTTTGTCACGATCCAGACAAGCCGTTTTGTCTCCCCGAGCTGACCGGATCCAACAATCTCCCGTGCTTTGGCGAAAATGGGGTTTGTTCTCTGGTTAAACATGATCCCGAAGCATTTGCCGGACTTCCTTGCGGCCTCGTTCATTTCTCTCACCTGTCGGGTATAAACCCCCGCAGGCTTTTCGGTGAGAACGTGAAGCCCATGCTCGAAAGCCCGGATGGCTAGAGTCGGGTGATCGTAGTGGGGTACGGCGATCAGAACCGCGTCCACAAGACCGCTTTTCATAAGCTCATCGGCATCGGCGAAGGTAGCGGCAGAGGAGAGTCTCTCCTTAGCCCTTTTCAGCTTTTCGGGGTCAGTATCTGCAAAGGCTGTGATCTCAACCCTGGGGCACTCGTTGTTCAGATAATACCCGAGATGACCGCTGCCCATGTTGCCCATACCGATGATTCCGAGTCTTAGCTTTTCCATTTGATTGTCCTCCTATGATTTCCTTCAGCGCATCTGTCGCTGCTTTAAATGCTGTCCTTGCGTCAGGGTAGGTGTAAGGCATCTGCGTCTTCTGTTCATTTTCCAGCTTGTCAAAGCCTTCAAAAACCGTAAGGTGCGGCTCGATGGTCAGCACCTCGCCGCCGTATTTCGACAGCAGATCGGGCAGCTCGCCCACGCCCCGTCCCGCAGGCACCACAGAGCCGTCCCACAATGCGTCCTTGATATGCATATATTCAACATAAGGGGAAAGCAGCTCCCAGGCTTCTTTTGTATCCTGTCCGCACTGGATAAAGTTCGCAGGATCAAAGACGGCCCGGAGGCCAGGCAGAGCCCTGTGTATCTCCAGGCACTTGATGGCTGTATCTCCGTATATTTCCTTTTCGTTCTCGTGGCAGAGGATCAGGTCCGAACCCTTTGCCGCTTCCACGAAAGCGCTGAGACGTTCCAGCACCGGCCCGACCTCTGTGGCGCCGTAAAAGCTGAACAGGCGGAAATGTCCGGCGCCTAAGATCTCTGCGAGTTCCAGGCTGTGCCTGAAGCTGTCAAGGTGAGGAGCGAAGTCCTCATGGATCCCGATCTTACCGAAGGGCGAGCCCAACGACCATACGCCAAGCCCTTCGTCATCCAGCCGGCGGCGGATCTCCCGGGCTTTCTCCCTGGAAAGCTGATCTATGTTCAGGCCGTCCACGCCCCGGATCTCCAGCAGCTTTATCCCGTTTCCCTTCATGGCAGCCATCTGTCCCGCCAGGTCACTAGCTGCCTCGTCAGCAAATGCAGCAAGTCTGTATTTCATTCCGGTCACCTCCCGAATGTTTGGTGAGATCATAGTAGCATAACATGATTTGCATTGAAATTGCAAAAATCATCAGAATATATTGCAAATCCGTGCATAATGTGTTTTTATAATCGTGGAGGTTGCTGAAGGGGAATTATGAAGTTGATCGTGGAGGAGTTGCAATGGATCATTTAAAAGAAATCGACAGGGACGGCCTGTATATCCGTTATGCCATAAGTGATCGACCGGATAATAAAGACGTTGACTTTCATATTCACGATCGCTGTGAAGTCTTCTTTTTCGTTTCCGGAAATGCACAGTATCTCGTGGAGGGATCGGTCTATCCGCTGGAAAAGGGGAGTCTGCTGATCATGCGTCCGGGGGAGGCCCACTGCATACATTTTCTCAGCGGCGAGCGGTATGAGCGATATGCCGTGAATTTTCCCATCTCGCTCTTTGACAGCTTTGACCCGGACCGGCGGCTCATGCTTCCCTATATGGAAAGACCCCTGGGGCGGCAGAACCTCTACTATATGCCCGAATGTGAAGCTGCGCTGCAGGACTTGACCGGCTATGAAGGGGATGATTACGGCAGGACGCTTTTATTTACGTTAAGGCTTGCCGAGATCATGGATCAGCTTTGCAAAATGACAGACCGGGAGCCGACAGCTGAGCCTACCCTGTCGGAACATCTGGTACGCTACGTCAACGATATGCTGCATGAAGATATCACCGTCGGACAGCTGGCGGGGCATTTTTTTCTCAGCACCTCGCAGTTTTCCAGGTTCTTCAGGACGGCAACTGGGGCATCCCCCTGGAATTACATCCTTGCAAAACGCCTGATAAATGCAAGAGAGCTGCTCCAGGGCGGTGAGAGCGCAAGAAAAGCGGCAGAGGCCTGCGGCTTCAAGGATTATTCGGTTTTCTATAGGGCCTATGTTAAACGTTTCGGGGAGAAGCCGAGTGATATCCACAGATGACGGGAAGAACTGCGATCCACGTCGGATCCACATATACCACACGTTTCTCACGAACCTTCTTGGGGAAGCCCAGGAACCCTCGCTTCGTAGTTTCCACATAGTAAACGATCTTATGTTTCATGGGATCCCCCCCAGTTGCCCAGAACATCCTGCCGGCACTGCTGATAATATTTGCACTTCATGCAGCATCGCTTGCAGCCTTTTCCTTTGTGTATCCAGTATAGAAATCTCTGTCACATATGCATCACCTGCCTTTCAGAACCCGATATTGATTTTTGCTGATCCTACCATACTACAGAATACTGTCCCGAAGTACGGACAGCAAAAACCCGGTATCTACGCGGAGTTTCAGGAATAGCCTCCCTGAACACGCATAAATACCGGGCTCATTTGACCCATTTTTTTGCAAAAATCAGCGTAACGGCTAAAAATCTTTCATCAAGCCTTCCGCTCTTCGATGTCCATGTCATCCATTGCCACTTTCATTTTCCAGTTCTTCGCTGAACTCATAGAGTCTCTTCACAAGTGTCGAATCCTTCGACCTTCTCGATGACCTAGCAATCTTGCACTTATAGAATTCTCCGATCACACTGCCTTCACTAACGATCGCCTGCATTTCAGTTGTTTCCTCGATATAGTACCTGCAGCACATCTGCGTTATCTCCTTCCTTGGTGATTTGTAATCCGTCGTCATATGACATTATATCGGATTTTGAGGAACAAAAAAGAGGGCTGAACCCATTGTCATGTAGTTAACATAACCTTGGTTTTGCCCTCATTTTTGCAATAATATCCTTACGCCATTTTGGTCGATTTTTTACGCCATTTTCTACGCCATTTTTGCCATTTTTTTACGCCATTTTTTTACGCCATTTTTTCAATACAATACGTAAACCCTCGTGAATATACGTGAAATAAGCGATTTTGACTCCTTTTCATTTTGAATGGGTAAGCACGTTACCACTAGAGCTGAAACCCCTTGTAAAATAAGGCTTCGCGGGCCTTTACGCCTTCTCGTTCGTCCAGTCATACGGAGTGGTCTGATAAACGTAATAATTGAGCCAATTCGTATAGAGCGTGTTCGCATGACACCGCCAGGATCTCATGGGTTTCTGCGTCGGATCATCATCCGGATAATAGTTCACAGGTATGTCAGGATTAAGGCCCCTGCCCAGATCGCGATGATACTCGGAATCCAGAGTCAGGATATCGTACTCCGGATGACCGGTCACGAAGATATTTTTTCCGCCGTCTCCGATGATGATGCAGGGTCCGCACTCTTCGGAATCTGCTACGATTTCAAGACGCGGGTTGTTCTCGATGGCCGTCCGATCCACGCCTGTATAACGTGACTGAGGGATCAGGAAGGTATCATCAAAGCCTCGGATCAACTCCGTCCGCTTATGGAAGGTCGTCATCCGGTATACACCGGAAAGCTTCTTCTCCATCTCATACTTCGGGATGCCGTAACGATAGTAAAGTCCTGCCTGTGCTCCCCAGCAGATATGAAATGTGGATGTCACCGCCTTCTCAGACCAGTCCATGATGTCCACAAGTTCCGGCCAATACTCCACCTCTTCAAAGTCCAGCTTCTCCACCGGAGCACCGGTGATGATCAGACCGTCCCATTTATGGGAACGAACCGCCTTAAACTTCCGATAAAACTGATGCAGATGCTCCTTGGATGTGTGCTTCGACTCATAGGAGGAGGTTCGGATGAAGCTAATGTTCACCTGCAGCGGTGTATTTGAAAGGCTGCGGAGAAGCTCCAGCTCCGTATTCTCCTTCAAAGGCATGAGATTCAGGATCAGGATGTCGATGGGACGGATATCCTGACTGTTGGAACGGTTTTCGTCCATAACGAAGATGTTCTCATCTTCCAGTATTTTCTTTACGGGCAGGTCGTTGTCTATTCTTATGGGCATGTGTATTCCCTCCCTTGATCATGTGCTTTATTTTTAGATTCTTCGCTTCGCTCAAAATGACATCCGATGTCATTCTGAAGGAGCGCAGCGACTGTAGAATCTTACAGATTTCCGGCTATATAATCCGCTTCGGTGATGATCGGAACCCCCAGTTCCTTTGCCTTCTTATTCTTTCCCGAAGTTGATGTGATATCATTATTAATGAGATACGAGGTTTTCGCGCTGACCGATCCGGCAACCTTGCCGCCCCGGTCTTCAATCTCCTTCTTCAGAGCATCCCGGTTCGGATAGGTTTCCAGACTTCCGGTGATCACGAAGGTCTTACCGGCCAGATCCTGCGGAAGACTGCTCTCCTCCTTCACCAGTGTCAGTTCCGGAAGCAGACTGTCGAGTTCGGCCCTGTGGCCTTCATCTGCGAAGAACGCCACGTAGCTCTCTGCGATCACCGCTCCGATGCCGTCAATCTCACAAAGTTCTTCGTAAGGTGCCTCAAAGCATGCCTTCGGCTCCTGATCAAAATGCTTCACGATCAGCTTGGCATTGGAAAGACCTACATTCGGAATTCCCAGTGCATAGATAAGATTCGCCAGATTTGCCGATCTGGAAGCCTCCACACTGTCGATCAGATTCGAATAGGACTTTTCTCCCAGCTTATCCATCTGTACGATCTCGTCCTTATACCGATCCAGATGATAGAGATCGGAAAGCTGTTTCAAGAAGCCCTGATCGAGAAAGCGCTCCAGAGTTGCTTCCGAGATTCCGTCGATATTCATGGCATTTCTGGATACAAAGAGGGAGAACCTCTTTAAGTCCTTGGCCGGACAATCCGGATTCGGACAGTTCAGCGTCTCTGTATCATTTTCATTTTTTATGATCGTTGGCTGGCCGCAGGCCGGACAGATATCAGGGATCACAAGTGCCCCGGAGCGTGTCAGATTCTCTGAAATCTGAGGAATGATCATATTAGCTTTATAGACCTTGATCTGATCTCCCTTGCCAAGTGCCAGTTCCTTCAGGATACTGATGTTATGCACACTTGCACGCTGTACCACGGTACCCTCAAGATCAACCGGTTCAAAAATAGCCACCGGATTGATGAGGCCCGTTCGGGAAGGACTCCACTCCACATCAAGGAGTGTTGTTACCGCCTCTTCGTCCTGCCATTTAAATGCGATGGAATCCCGCGGGAACTTCGCCGTACGTCCGAGAGACCGTCCGTAGGCGATATCATTGTATGACAGCACCAGGCCGTCAGACGGAAAATCATTTGAAACAATGGCATCAGAGAACCATTTCACTGCCTCCGGCAGTGTTTCTGCCGTTACCATCTTATAATCCACGGTATCAAATCCGATAGACCGTAAAAATCCGAAGCGCTCACGGATGGTTCCGCCGATTTTCTCCAGCAGCTCCGGTTCCTCCGGATCCACCATGGAAAATGCAAAGAAATGCACAGCTCTCTCTGCCGTCACCTGACTGTTCAGGGCACGGACGGAGCCGCTGCAGAGATTCCGGGGATTCTTATATTTTGCTTCCGCATCCGCTATGGTTGCATTCAGCTTTTCAAAATCCGAATAAAAAATGATTGCTTCTCCGCGGATGGTAAACCGACTCTTCACCGGTATCGTCTTCGGGATGTTACGAAAGGTCCTGGCGTTCGGCGTGATCACCTCGCCGATCTCTCCATTTCCGCGGGTAACGGCCTTGCTTAAGACTCCGTCCTCGTAGGTCAGCACCACGGTAAGACCGTCCAGCTTCCAGGAAAGCACGCCTTCGTGATCTCCCAGCCAGGATACAAGCGTATCCACTTCCTTGGTCTTATCCAGAGAAAGCATGGGTGACGGGTGGGGCTCCTTCGGAAGGGAGCTTACTACCTCGTAGCCCACCTTCTGGGTCGGACTGTCGGACAGGACCACACCTGTCTCCTTTTCCAGAGCCAGAAGTTCATCATACAATTTATCGTATTCGAAGTTGCTCATGATTTCCCGGTCTTCCATGTAGTAAGCCCTTGAAGCCTCTGACAGGATCCGGACGAGCTCCTTCATTCGATTCATTTTATCTGTTTCTGCCATAGTTGTTCCCCAAATTATAGATCCTTCGCTTCGCTCAGGATGATAAGACTACTCCATACCAGCGGTTTCACGAAGCTTCTGCAGTTCTTCTCCCACGACCTCCCGGTACTCTCCGACGGCCAGATCTCCCAGCAGGATATTGCACTCCCGGATCCGCTTCAGGAAAACCACCCGATAGTCCAGCGCCTCGCACATCCGGCGGATCTGCCGGTTGAGTCCCTGCGTGAGAATGATACGGAAGGTGTTCTGTCCCTGTTTAACCACCTTGCAGGGCCGTGTCACCGTGTCCAGGATCTCCACGCCGGAGGACATCTTCTTCAGAAACTCCTGCGTCAGAGGCTTATCCACCCGGACCACGTATTCCTTCTCATGATGATTTCTTGCTTTCTGAAGCTGATTGGAGAGATCTCCGTCATTTGTAAGAAGCAGAAGCCCCTGGGAATTCTTGTCCAGCCTGCCCACGTAGGAACAGGGAACCGGGAGCTTCAGTGTCCGGAAGATGCTGTCCTTATCCGCATCCTTTACGGTACAGACCTGGCCGAGGGGTTTGTTATAGACAAACACCCGGATACTGTCCCTGGCAGCGACCACTTCTCCCTTCCAGGTTACCGTATCCCCCGGGTGAACCAGAGATCCCAGGGGTGCGGTTTCACCGTTCACTTTGACCTCTCCGGCCGCGATCGCCTCGTCTGCTTTTCTTCTAGACAGTACGCCGGCCTCGCTCAGATATTTATTTAATCGGATCCCTTCTGTCATCATAATAAAAAATACTGGTAAAACAACGACCAGCGCGGTATAATACAAATAATAGTAAAGCAGATCAGAGCGATTAGTTTACATTTTTAAGTTTGCGAAATGAGGTATCGTCATGGATCACATCGACATCAAACTACTGTCTCTTCTTCAGGAGAACGCACGCTACCCTCTTAAATATCTGGCAAGCCAGGTTTATCTTTCTTCTCCGGCTGTATCCGCACGTCTGGACCGTCTGGAGAAGCAGGGGATCATCAGCGGTTATCACGCCGATGTAAATCCGCTTTCTTTGGGTTTTCACATCACGGCGTTTATCAATCTATCCCTGGAACCGAAGCAGAAGCCGGAGTTCTATCCGTTCATTGCCGCATGTCCGAATGTTCTGGAATGCGACTGCGTCACCGGCGCCTTCTCCATGCACATCAAGGTATGCTTCCCCAGCACGCAGGAGCTGGACACATTTATCGGGCACCTGCAGGCCTTCGGCAAGACCGAAACCCAGATCGTCTTCTCCACTCCGGTTCCCTACCGGGGAATCAACGTGGATCAGCTGTTCGGTCAGGGAGAGGATGTGGATGAGGTTGAGGGCTGATCCTTCTTCGTCAGCTTCTCATAAAACTTCTTGAAGGTCTCATCCTTTGCGGCGCAGGCCTCCTGATCATCCTTGACCATCTTCATCAGATCCAGGATATCCTGTTTCTGATTCGTAGACTCGATATAATTCAGAATATCCTTACTGAGAGCGGAATTATCGATCAGATAACCGTTCTCTTTTTTTACAACATAAAGAGCCGGATTCATATCCAGCGGCGTGCTGACCACATTTGCGATCGAAATGTTCGCAACGGCATAGACGATCGTCGCGTCCTCGGTCTTACCCGGGACAGTGTAACATTTGATATTGCTGTATCCGGTTACGACAGCCGCCTTCTTCTGGACAATGGTCATATCGTCGAAACGGGACGGGTCCACCACCAGCTTCTGCAGTGTCATCTGATCACAGGCAGCATATGCCGTGAAATAATCCGTGATCAGCTTGTTGATCTCCGCATTTGCATCTACCTGGTAGATATGCGTCTGTTCTTCATTTGTGATCAGTTCGTCCTTGTTCTTGACCACAAAAAGGATCACAACGACCAATACGGGAATAAATATCGCCCAAATGATCAGTAAACGCTTACGCATCCGAACCTGATGCTGTCTTGAATACTTCTTTTCATTATCCATCGATCAATCCTCCGACTGGTGATTTCAAAACATACCATACGATCTTATGCTGTTTCATGATTCATGGAATAAAAAAGTCCCAGGGATACCAACTGCCCTGAGACTGCTATGCGCCTGATAGGAATCGAACCTACGCACGTGGCTCCGGAGGCCACTGCTCTATCCACTGAGCTACAGGCGCTGAACTTTCTTTGTTGCATCTTACAGACTCAACGCTATATACTATATCCTTTTTTCACGCAGATTTCAAGTAAAATCTGCATCGATCTTCATTTGTGCCACCAATTCCTCCACGGAAGCGAACTTTTGCTCCGCCCGGATAAAGGACTTCAGGGTAACCTTGATCTCTTCCCCATAAAGATCCCCGGAGAATCCGAGGATATAGGTCTCGATGGTCGGTGCCCCGTCTTCTTCAACCGTCGGTTTCCGGCCGATATTGGTTACGCCATCATAGATGCCCTCAGGTGTTGTGACCACGGAACGATAGACACCGAACAAAGGCAGAAGCTTCTCCGGATCCGGCCTGAGATTGCAGGTGGGGAATCCGATGGTACGTCCCAGTTCCTTTCCGTGACATACGTATCCCTGATAAGTGACCGGCTGTCCCAGAAGTTCGGCGACCTGATCCACCCGTCCTTCCGACAGAAGGTTCCGGATCCTGCTGGAGCTTACGATCTCGCCTCCCATTTTCAGCTTATCAACGGCAACTACCCGGAAGCCGTATTTTTCTCCCAGCGAACGAAGTGTATCCACCGTACCGGAACGGTTGTATCCGAACCGGAAATCCGAACCCACCACGATATGGGAAGCCCCCAACTCGCTCACTAGCACCCGGCGGACGAATTCCTCCGGCGTCTGGGATGCAAAGTATTCGGAAAATGCCAGTCTGCGCATCCGGTAGATCCCGTATTCTTCCAGCACCTTCTTCTGTTCATCTCTGGAAAGCAGACCCGGTCCCGGAAAATCGATCTTGCAGACACAGGTCGGCATCTCCTCCTTATGCTCCTTCGAAAGCTCCTGCAGTTCTGCCAGAAGTATTCTGTGTCCCAGATGAAAACCGTCGAATTTTCCGATCGTAACCGCTGTCAATTCCCGTTCCCTCTTTCCAGTAGCATTTTCACATTCTTAAACTGACGCCTTCCGGCATCATACCGGTACAGCGCAGCCAGTCCGCCGTCCAGATAAACACGGCAGACCGCTTTGTCCGACAGATCGACTCCATTCTCCGATGCGACAGATTCCGTATCCCGGCCGGAAGTACCCTGCACACGGGCAGGATCCTCCATGGGTTTTAACACAGACGCCCGAAGCGGATTTCCGTTCAGAAGGAATTTTCTTCCTTCCTCCAGACACTGCATGGCAGGGAAATGTGTCAGCAGCTGATCCATGGGTCTTACGTACCGGTCCAGCTGTCCCGCTTCCTTCGCAGCCTTCAGCTGATCCAGGGTTACCGCTTCCTCCAGTGAAAAGCCACCGGTGGAATTCCTGGACAACGCTGTCATAACCGCTCCCACACCGAGTTCAGCACCCACATCCCTGCAGAGACTGCGGATATAGGTTCCCTTGGAACACCTGACCTGATAACGGATCTTCGGAAGCGTGATCTCCAGGAGCCGGATCTCATGGATCGTTACGGGACGTCCGGGCATTTCCACTTCCACACCCGCGCGGGCATATTCATACAGCTTCTTTCCGTCCTTCTTGATCGCAGCGTATCGGGGAGGCACCTGAAGGGACTCTCCGAGATGTGCAAGAATGGCTTCTCTCACAGCCTGCTCCGTAACGGTGTTCAGGCGCTCCGGATCCGCTTCCGTGAGAAGCTGACCGGTGCAGTCATCCGTATCCGTGGTGCGTCCGAGCTCCATTTCCACTTCGTATTCTTTTTCCGAGGAGGTGAGAAGGTCACTCAGCTTCGTTGCCCGGCCGAGACAGACCGGAAGGACACCCCTGGCCATGGGATCCAGGGTTCCTGTATGTCCCACGGATCTCTGTCCGAAGATCCCTCGGCACACAGCCACCACATCAAAGGACGTAAAGCCCGGTTCCTTATTCAGAATCACCACACCCTGATACATGTCATTCCTCTTACAGGTACAACTTCGTTATACCAGTTGTTTTCTGATCTCTTCAAGAAGCTTCGGAAGCAGTTCCTCGATGGTTCCCGTCCCGTCCAGGCCGGCCGCACGGACATGTCCGCCGCCACCGAACACGGCAGCCACCTCGCTTACATTTACATAGTTCTTCGCGCGAAGACTCACCTTAAAGGTTTTCTTCGTCAATTGATAGGCAAAGATTGCAACCTCCACGCCTTCCGTCAAACGCAGCTGCTCCACGATCCCCTCCGTATCCATGGGATTCGCCTTGAATTCCTTCAAGGTATCCTTTGATACGTAGCCGAAGATCACCTTGCCGTCCTCGTAAAGCACGGATTCCAGAACCGTCTTCGCCATCAGAAGATTCTGTTTATACGTCTTCTTATAAAATGTCTCGTCTATGATGTAATTGCTGTCCACACCCTTGTCCAGCATAAGTCCCGCAAGCTCCATCGTGTTGCGGCGGGTACAGTTGTATTTGAATACACCTGTGTCATGAACCATACCGAGGTACAGACAGGATGCCATATTCTCCGAGATCTGATCCGGATCGATCAGCTCCGCCAGCGCCTCGCAGGCACTGGACGCTTCCGCATCCACGAAACACAGGTCACCAAAGCCCGGATTGCTGACGTGATGGTCGATACAGATCGTGGAAATGGCGGACAGATACATGTCTTTGTACTTACCGAGTCGTTCCAGGTCCGAAACATCCATGGATATGGCAAGCTCATAATGCTTTCCTGCAGCCTCATGCTTTACCTTCTTCGCTCCGTTCAGGAACTTCATGGATACCGGAAAGGCCTCCAGATATACATCTACCGTCTTTCCCTCATAGTTGTCGATAATGTAATTGTAGATGGCAAGGGTCGATCCGACACAATCCCCATCCGGACGGATGTGACCGATGATACAGATCGTATCCGCAGCTTCGATCATCTGCCGGAGCCGTTTACCTTTTTCACGAAAATCCTTCTCCATAGGTTATTCCTCTGTCTTACTCTGATCCTGTGCGATCACCTCATCGATCCTGCGGGACATTTCCACGCCGTAGGCAATGGAAGAATCCAGGATAAAATCGATCTCCGGTGTATTTCTTAGGTTCAGTGAGGCCGCCAGCTGCTTCCGGATAAATCCTCTTGCGCTGACCAGACCCTGCATAGTGGCCTCTGCATCCCCGAGAACGCTGATGTAGCACTTGCATTCCTTCAGATCCTTCGTTACC
Organism: Eubacterium sp.; assembly: GCA_017437905.1. Lineage (GTDB taxonomy): Bacteria > Bacillota > Clostridia > Lachnospirales > Lachnospiraceae > Eubacterium_Q. The sequence goes on along the minus strand of JAFRWY010000109.1, from coordinate 14,580 downwards.
TCACATCGGGTCACAGAGGTCATAAGACCGATCCTGGGATCCTTCAGTTCGGAAATGATACGGCTGAGGGAACGCTGCACATCATGCGATACCCTGGACGGGCCGTGCTGATTCGTCCTCATACATTTCTCCTTGTTGTGTCCCGCCGTCCTTCTCGCGGATCCGGCGGGTGCGCCTGATAGCGAAATCGCGCATTACTGACGCGGAACCTCGACCATCTTGAAGATCTCGATCTGGTCGCCTTCCGCAATATCGTTGTGACCGTCGAATACGATACCGCACTCGAAACCGGTCTTTACTTCCTTCACATCATCCTTGAACCGCTTAAGGGATGAGATCTTGCCCTCGAAAATCTGCTCACCGTCACGTGTGATACGTGCGGAGCTGTTACGCTCGATGATACCATCCATCACGTAGCTTCCGGCGATGGAACCGATACCGGATGCCTTGTAGACCTGACGTACCTCGGCATGTCCTGTTACACGCTCCTCATAGATCGGATCCAGCATTCCCTTCATAGCCGCCTCGATATCATCGATCGCATTGTAAATGACGGTGTACAGACGTACATCCACCTTTTCCTCATCGGACAGCTGCTTTGCCTGTGCATCCGGACGGACATTGAAGCCGATGATGATCGCTCCCGATGCGGAAGCAAGCGTAACGTCGGACTCGTTGATGGCACCGACACCGGAGTGGATGCACTTGATCACGATCTCTTCGTTGGAAAGCTTGATCAGGCTCTGCTTTACAGCCTCTACGGAGCCCTGAACATCCGCCTTGATGATCAGCTTCAGTTCCTTCAGGTTGCCTTCCTTCATCTGGCTGAAGAGGTCATCCAGGGACATCTTGGACTTGGTATCACTGATCAGCTTCTCCTTATCTCTGGTGATAAATGCTTCGCTGATCTGACGGGCCTCTTTCTCTGTTTCCGTAGAGATAAATGTATCACCGGAATTCGGAACGCCCGGCAGACCCGTGATCTCCACCGGAGTGGACGGAGTTGCCTGCTTCAGGTTTCTCTGCTTATGATCGATCATGGCACGAACACGGCCGTTGAACTCACCGATGGCCACGAAATCACCCACATGCAGGGTACCCTTCTGAACCAGCAGCGTTGCAACCGGACCACGTCCGCGGTCCAGGCGGGCCTCGATAACGACACCTCGTGCCTTACGGTTTGCATTTGCCTTTAATTCAAGTACCTCAGCGGTAAGAAGGATCATATCCAGCAGGTTGGAGATACCCTCGTGGGTATGTGCGGATACCGGACAGAAGATGGTGCTTCCGCCCCAGTCCTCTGCTACCAGACCGTATTCCATCAGCTCCTGCTTTACTCTGTCCACATTTGCGCTGGGCTTATCGATCTTGTTGATGGCCACGATGATCTCGATGCCTGCAGCCTTTGCATGGTTGATGGCCTCAACCGTCTGGGGCATGACGCCGTCGTCAGCTGCAACCACCAGGATAGCGATATCCGTTGCCTGTGCACCACGGAGACGCATGGCCGTAAATGCCTCATGTCCCGGTGTATCCAGGAAGGTAATCCTCTGATCGCCCACCTTCACAACGTAAGCACCGATGTGCTGCGTGATTCCGCCTGCCTCATCCTGTGTGATGGAGGAGTTACGGATCGCATCCAGAAGGGAGGTCTTACCATGGTCAACGTGACCCATGACGCAGACAACCGGCGGACGCGGAGTCAGGGACTCCTCAGGATCCTCGATGTCGCGGAGAGCCTCTTCCACAAGGTCGATCTTCTCCTCTTCCTCGGCAATATAATTATACTCCAGTGCGATCATAGCCGCATCTTCGTAAGACAGCTCCGTATTCACGGTCACCATCTTGCCTGCCATGAAGAGCTTCTTGATCATGGCAGCAACCGGCAGCTTGATCTTGTCAGCCAGTTCCTTCAGGGTCAGTGTCTCGGGTAGGGTTACATTCCGGATCACCGGCTCTTCCGGAGCCTTCGGAGCCTGCGGTCTGGCCGGCTTGGTCTGTACCTTCTGGCCCTTCTTACCGCGAAGCTGATCCTTGGAAGTAATATCCGTTCTCTCTCTGTCCCTCTTGTTATCGTAACGATCCTTATCACGGGAGTTCTTCTCATGCCGGTCTCTTCTGTCCTGCTTGCCGAACTTCTCGGAAGGTACATCTGTGCCTCCTCCCGCGTTCTGACGTTCCGGACGTCCGCTGCGGCCTGCGCCGCCTCTTCCGCGTTCAAACTCCTGATCCTTATCCTTACCTTCAAATCCGCGGCCCGGACGGTCTCCAGGTCTTCCCGGACGGTCTCCCGGTCTTGCGGGGCGGTCTCCCGGTCTTCCCGGACGATCTCCCGGTCTTCCCGGACGGTCTCCCGCCGGACGGGGTCTTCTGTCACCCTCCGCAGGACGTTCTCCGGCTGCTCTTCTTGCCGCATCACGCTTGCTCTGGCTTGCAGCCACACGTTCGGCAATGGTTTTGGCATCCAGGATCTTAACAGGTCTCTGCTTCTCCTGGATCGGACTTGAGATCACCCGCTTCTCCTTCTTCGGAGCCTCTTCCTTCTTCTCTTCTGCCGGTGCAGCTTCTTCCTGCTTTGCTTCCACAGGCGCTTCCGGTTCGGAAACGGGAACCTGTGCCGGCTCCGGTGCTGCTTCTTCCTTCTTCTCTTCTGCCGGCGTTTCCGGTGCCTCCGGTACCGGAGCAGGAGCCGGAGCAGGTGTCTCGGGAACTGCTTCCACTACGGGAGCGGTAACCACCGGCTCTTTCTCTTCAACCGGAGCCACAACCTCGATCGGCTTCTCTTCTACCTGCGGTCCTACCGGAAGCTTCTTCTCACGTACGGCCTCTGCCGGTTCCGGCTTGGCTGCCGGACGTACCACGCGACGCGGATCCGGCTTTACAAGGCCTCCGGTCACCGGACGGCGACCCTTCGGTGCTGCGCCTGCCGTTCTGCTGATCGGTGCGCTTCCCGCCGGTCTTCCGGCACCTGCGGGTCTTCCTGCCGGTGCCGCGGCTCTTCCGCCCATTCTGGGCTTTGCAGCGGTTCCGGGTCTTTCTCCGGCCGGCTTCAGATGCTTGTTCGGTTCCGGCTTCTTCTCCACCGGCTTGATATATTTCGCACGAACATAGGCCATCAGTTCTTCATCGATCGAGCTGGTAGCCTTCAGTCCTTCCTTCTTCTTACTGAGATGGGTCAGTACGTTACTGGGTGAGATCGTCTTCCCCGTTTCCTTAGATAATTCCTTTGCAAATTCATGTACTCTCAAAGAATTACACCTCCTAAATCTCTATGCCGAAGCCTTTTGCGATCTGTCTTCCGAAGTTCTCGTCCGTTATGGCGAGACAGCTTCTGGATTCCTTTCCGATCTTATGTCCTAAAATATCCTGTGTCTCACAAACTGCATACGGCACATGATAGTAAGTACATTTATCCTGTATCTTCTTCCTCGAATTCGCCGAAGCATCCTCCGCTATGATCACAAACACGGCCGTTCCGGACTGTACCGCCTTCTCCGTGAGAAAGCCTCCGCTCTGTACCGCGCCTGCCCTTGCGGCAAGCCCCAGCAGGGATAGTCTTTTATCTGACAAGGGTTGTTACTCCTTACTTAGTTCCTCATAGATCTCCGCTGTGATCAGGTGTTTCTTCTTCGCCAGATCGTAGCAGGCCTGTTCCTTACAGAGGTAAGCGCCTCTGCCGTTCTTCCTTCCGGAAGCATCCACCTCGGCAGTTCCTTCGGTGGTCACGATGCGGATCAGTTCCTGCTTCGGCCTTGATGTACCGCAGGCCACACAACGCCGCATGGGAATCTTCTTACTCTTCATCCTGTATCTCCCCGGATCTTTTATTCGTCAGACTCCTCCGTGGCAGCTTCCTCTTCCACAGCCTCCTCAGCAGCATCCGCCTCAATGGGATCACCTGCTTCTTCAGCTGCCGGAGCCGCTTCCTCGTCAGCAGCCTCGCCGTCTACTTCCTCCGGATACTCATCCTCGTCATAGTACTCATCCTCATATTCGAGGTCTCCGTAATTCTCTGCATAGTACGCATCCATATCCATCTCTGCAGCCTGGGTCTCGCTCTTGATGTCGATCTTGAAGCCGGTCAGTCTTGCTGCCAGACGTGCATTCTGTCCTTCCTTACCGATGGCAAGGGACAGCTGATAATCCGGAACCACGACCAGCGCGGACTTTCCGTCCGGTCCGAGGGTTACGGACACAACCTTCGACGGAGAAAGCGCATGCTCGATGAAAACTGCCGGATCCGGATCCCACTCGATGATATCGATCTTCTCACCATAGAGATCATCCACGATGGCATTGACTCTTGCGCCGTTCATTCCGACACAGGAACCGACTGCATCCACATTTTCATCATTGGACCATACGGCGATCTTGGACCGGGAGCCTGCCTCGCGTGAGATGCTCTTGATCTCAACCACGCCTTCGGCAATCTCCGTTACCTCACGCTCGAAGAGGCGCTTTACAAGGTCCGGATGGGTTCTGGATACAACGATACGGAAGCCCTTCTGGTTCTTCTTTACCTCTACGATATAAAGCTTGATACGGTCGCCGCGCTTATAGTATTCGCCGGGGATCATTTCCTTCTCATTCAGGATCGTGTCGGTCCTGTCGTCCAGGCTGACACTCAGGTTATTTCCAACCCAGCGCTGTACGACACCGGTGATGATGTCATGCTCCTTGTCCGCAAAATGATTGTAGACCGCATCCCGCTCGCCTTCCTTGATGGCCTGTACGATGATACCGCGGGCCTTCTGTGCGGCGATACGTCCGAAATCACGGGTCGTGATCTCGATCGGTACCTCATCATCCAGATTGTAGTTCGGATCGATCTGACGTGCCTCTTCGAGTGTCATCTCGGAGCGGCTGTCATAGACCTCCTCCACAACCAGCTTCTTCGCGAACACCTTGATCTCACCGGTCTCACGATCCATATGCACCGAGCATTCGGTATCCTTACCGAAGTCCTTCTCACATGCGGAATTCAGAGATTTCTCGATGGCCTCCATGATAAGGTCCTTGCTGATCCCTTTTTCCTTCTCGAGCTGATCCAGCGCTTCAATGATCTCCTGCATTTGTCTATCCTCCTTATTATGACAAATCCTTATTATACACTCTCATTTATCAATGTCGGCCGTTTATTCTTCGGCCTGTTCATCTTCCTGTTCCACATAACAGAGCCTTGCTTTCGCAATATTGCTCCGTTCGATCGTAAGCTCTCCCTGCTCCGTCTCCACCCGGATCTCTTCATCATCTCCGGCAAGGAGCTTTGCTTCAAACTCTTTACTGCCGTTCACCGGCTGGTAGAGCTTCACCTCGATCAGCTTACCGACACTCCGTGTGAAATCCACTGTTTTCTTCAGCGGGCGGGTAAGCCCCGGGGAACTGACCTCCAGGATGTAGGCATCCTTTATGAAATCCTTCCGGTCCAGTTCGGCGTCCAGTGCACGGGAAACCGTGACGCAGTCATCGATGGTGACGCCTTCCTTCTTATCGATATATGCACGGAGGTACATGTCCTGTCCTTCCTTCACATACTCCACATCCCAGAGTTCAAGCTCACTCTGCTCCAGGATCGGGATAAGAAGCTCCTTTGTTCTTTCTTCAATCTCTGTTTTTTTCAATCTTTCATCCCCCGGTATAAACAAGAGTGGGTTCGGAACCGAACCCACTCTAGTAAGAATGATTTATGCTGTTAACATATTAACATAATACAAGGAAAATGCAAGTACAAATTTACACAACAATCCCCGTATTTTCCGTACTATTTATACAAAACTACGCATTTATATCCGTTACCTTCAGCTTCCTTGCTTTTCGGAAAACAAAGAAATCGATACAGAAGGCAAAAACCGTCTCCAGAGCAATGGCGATCAACCAGCTGACCGGCTGGAATCTGCGGTCCAGCATGATGATCATCTCTTTTCTTCTGCGGCTGACAAAGATATTCGTCAGGTTGGCCAGCACGAAGATACTCATGAATATCGCCAGACCTGTCAGCATGTATACAACGGAATCAAAAGACCCCTGCATATCCGAAAACTGATCCCGAAGCATTTCCGGCGTCTGATAGGTAACTTCGGGAAGAACATTTTTAATATCATTGAGAAGCGATGACCGGTCAACTCCGTTCAGGCGGACCAAAAAGGTGTTATTTGAGGATTTCAGCCCTCTGGTCTCATACATCCGATTCTGGATCAGAACACCATCCTCCGGAAGAGTCATCTCTTCTCCTGTATCCCAGTCCTTCACATGATAGTAATCTCCAACCACCTCCTGATCCATAACCATGATATAGGTATATTCCTGCAGATCCCTGTCCCGGTAGATGGTCGGTATTTCGGCAACGGAAGCACAGGTTGCACCGGAGTCCGTTATAACCTTTTCCATCTCTTTCCGCTTGGAATCAATCACCTCTTCGTCATAACTGATCTTCAGATCAAATCCCCACACCTCCTGAATCTGGCGGTCCATCATACCGCTAAATGCATTTTTCAGATTGAAGCCGATCCCGATCATTCCGCAACTGATGGCTATGATCAACGTGGTAATGGACACACGTTCTATCTCGGTCCGCATATTCCGGAAGATCAGATACTTCTTCCGGATCGCATCGTTAAAGAATCCCATGGATTTCATGGTTCCGGCCAGATTCCGCTGTTCATCCACAATAATTGCGATCGTGGAGAAGGTCACCATGGCCGATACCACCAGAAAAAGAACAATGAGTGCCAGCGCCCCGTTGCCGATCATGGAAAGAACAGACTTCAGAGTAACAAAACCTTCATTTGCTCTCCGGTTCTGAACGGCAAAGTAACTATACGGTCTGTCACTGAGTTTACTTCTTTCATGATCGATCTTGCTCTCCATAAGCTTGAGACCCAGCCGGCAATCCGCCTCGCCATCCTCCAGCTTATGTTCGTTTTCTGTATACTCGGCAAATCCGTTCTGGAATTCCTCAACACCTTATTTTAACATAGTTATTTTATAATAAAAAGAGAAACTGCCGTACAAGATGTACAGCAGTTTCTTTGATCATAGTTCGATCAGCATTTTCGGGGAACGGGCAAAGCTTTCATACCCTTCTTCCGTCACAACACCCATATCCTCGATCCTGACCCCGCCGAATCCGGGAATATAGATTCCGGGTTCTATGGTTTCGATCATTCCGGGAACAAGAATGGTTTCGTCTCTTGTGTTCAGGGCCGGGGATTCATGGATATAAAGGCCCACGGAGTGTCCGAGTCCATGTCCGAAATACGCTCCGTATCCGGCATCCCGGATATAGTCTCTTGCGATCCTGTCCACATCCAGACATTTCATGTCCGGACGAAGTCCTTCCATCGCCCTGATATGGGCATGAAGGACCGTTTCATAGATCTTCCGTTGTTCCTCATTCGCCCTGCCGATCACCACCGTCCGGGTCATATCCGAACAGTATCCGTGGTAGATACATCCGAAATCCATGGTGACAAAATCACCCTTCTCCAGCTTCTTCTCCGTCGGAACCGCATGGGGCATGGCACTGTGGAAGCCGGAAGCCACGATGGTATCGAAAGAAAGACCCGAAGCGCCGTTTCGCTTCATCGAATATTCCAGTTCCGCCGCAACCTCCAGTTCCGTGATCCCGGGCTTCAGGAGCTTCAGGACATGTTCAAATGCAATGTCCCCGATCTCCTCCGCCTTCCGAAGCAGAGCCAGTTCCTCCTTCGTCTTGATCTGACGCGGTTTCAGCAGGGTATCCTCCAGCGGAACCAGCTTTACCTCCAGTTCCTTATGATATTTTGTAAATGAACTGCAGACCATGGAATGGTCTTCAAAACCGACCGCTTCGGCGCCGGCCTTTGCAAGCTGATCCCGGAGCAGCTGATAGAGCGGGTTCTCATGATTAAACTCCCGGACCGTAAATCCCGTGACTGCCGCTTCCGTTTCAAGGCGTGCCGCCTCGGTATAACGGGAATCCACATAAAGAACCGTATCCTGCTTCGTGCAGAGAGCAACACCCTCACCTCCGGAGAATCCGGTATAATAGCGAAGGCTGCAGGGGTCTGTGATCAGGATTCCCTGCAGTTCTTCCGTTATCAAATCCTGTATATTCGTTTGCACTTTGATGCCTCCCTTTCCTTCCGGATTGATTTTCATTTGAAGCCTTATCCCTCGATAGAAACGGCTGCACCCGGGCGTACGGATACGCAGCGATGCAGCCATTTAATCCCCTATATGATTTAGAACTCCAGCTCCTTCTTTCTGAATACGACCTGGGACAGTATCAGCGGCAGGATGATAAATACACCCACCAGAATAGCCGTATAAAGGAATGCCTTCAGAAAGTCGACATTGAACGTACCCTCCAGGATCTTCTGAAGGGCTTCCGCAGATCCCTCCTCGATCTCGGATCCGATGTCCGAAACATCCGAAAGACTCGGGACATAACCGAACAGGTAATTCTTTGCGATGGTATGAACACCACCCGGAAGTGCGTTTGACAGCTTGATTCCGTTATTCTTCAGGAACGGGATCATGTCCGCCATTGCCAGGAGCAGACGGAATGCATCTGCAGCCAGCAGGATATACATGACAAGACCGCCGGTCGGATTCTGGGACATATACAGGATCAGCATTGCGATCGCGATATTCGCCAGGATCAGAAGGCCGTCAAACCAGAGCTTTCCGATCATGATCCCGATACCGCCCATGGTCGCACCCAGGACAAGGGCTATAATGACGGCAATCACGGAGAAGATCAGGTGTGCCTCTATCAGAAGAGCGATCACCTCATAGAATCTTGCAAGCACCAGTCTTCTTCTGGAGATACCGTGACCGATCGCCGTCTGCATGGTGCGGCTCTTGAAATCATCCGAGAAAACCGCCTGGAATACCGGGATACCCACCAGGAACGGTGCCATAGCGAGGGCAATCGAGATGTTGTTAAGGAACATAAGCGCTTTTCCGCTGGTTTCCTTTGTGTCGGGATACGATGCTAAATCCGAGGGTTTGATGATGGCAAATACCGTAACTATGACCATCAGCAGAAAAATAACCGACAGACAGATGAGAAAGCTCTTTTTCTTCTGGGCACGTCTCAGATCCGTAAATACAATTCTCTTCATCATTGCTCGCCACCTCCGATCAGACCGAAATAGAAGTCCTCCAGCGATGTAGCTGCCTTCTCGGTTCCCTTTACATTGATACCGCCGTTCTTCAGCAGTTCCAAAGCCTTCTCCACATCTTCGTCCGCAACGTTAATGGAAGTCATTCCGCTCTGGGTCTGCATATCCTCCTGGGACATTTCCTTCATCAGGATGCCCTCATGGACGATACCGAAACGATGTGCCGTATGCTCCAGCTCTCCCAGGATATGGGAAGATACGATGATGGTTGTTCCGAATTCTTCATTTACTCTCTGGATCATATGGCGGACATCCATGATACCCTGCGGATCCAGACCGTTGGTAGGTTCATCGAAGATCAGGAGCTCCGGATTCCCCAGCATGGCATTTGCAAGACCGAGCCGCTGCTTCATACCCAGAGAATACATCTTTGCGGGTTTCTTTGCCGCATCCATGTTCAGGCCGACCAGTTCAAGCACCCGGTCCACCTCTTCCTTTTCCCTGATCCCCTTCAGTCTGCGGAAATAGTCCAGGTTCTCACGGGCATTCAGATAACCGTAGAAATTCGAACCTACGAAGAAACCGATCCGGCTTCTGTTCCGCGTATTCTCCTTCCGGTTCTTGCCCCCGAAAAGCGATATGGTACCGCTCTCATAATGAGAAAGCCCCAGAACCACTTTAAAGAGCGTGGTCTTACCGGCACCGTTCTTACCCACCAGGCCGTAAATATCACCCTTGTTCACGGTCATATTCACACCCTTCAGAACTTTGTGCTGTCCGTAGCTCTTTTTGATATCCTTCAATTCAAGCACTGCTTCGCTCAAGGCCATTTCCTCCTTTTCTTAATGCTTTTCAGAAATCTTTCGTTATTGTAATACAAAGATACCAAACTGTAAAGAGAAAAAGAGCGACCCCGTTTTTTTCCGGAATCGCTCCAGTATTATTTCATTACTCCTGCGGCAGGTTGCCCAGTTCGTTGTTCTGATCGATCACGCCCTGGTCCCCGTCACCGGGTTCGGCTCCCTGCTCGGATCCGTTCTCTTCGGAACCGCTCTCGCTGCCTTCGCCCTGATCACCGCCCTGCTGTTTGCTTCCCTGCTCGCCGCCTTCCGCGTTCTCAGTGGAAGGAGCACCGCCTGCCGGTTTCTTACCGTTCATGACGTCGATCAGATCTGTCAGTTCGTTCTTCACGGATTCCACATCCACGTGCAAATCATCTCTGGCATATGCGATCACACCGTAGAGTCCGCCATTTGCAAACTTCTCGATGCTCTTATCCAGTACCGGATAATTGTTCACGCCGTACTGATCCATGGCTGATCTGAACTTGCCGGAAAGCACGTTCAGCATGATCATTCCGAGTACTGCAAGCAGGATTCCGATGATCCCGCAGACATATCCGGCCTTTGATTTGGAACGTTCCTCTGCTTCCGCTTTCTTATTCTTCAGAATCGTGAATACGATCGCAAGCACGGCGAAAACCACCGGCACGGCAAACCCGATCCATCCGAAAACGATGGGAAGTAAAAAGCCGGTTAAGATCGCCAGAACGCCAAACAGAATAGCCATACGCTTTACACCGATCCTTACTTGTTCATCTGTGCAGCAACCTCAGCTGCGAAGTCTTCATTCTTCTTCTCAAGGCCTTCGCCTGTCTCGAAGCGAACGAACTTTTTAACGGAGAATGTGCAGCCATTGTCCTTTGCAACCTTCTCTACGTACTGCTTTACGGATTCCTTATCCTCAGCTCTGACATAGGTCTGATCAACCAGGCAGATCTCCTTCAGATGCTTGGAGAAACGTCCCTCTACAAGGCCTGCGAAGATCTTGTTCTCAAGATACTCAGCCTTATGAGATGCAGCGATATTTCTCAGAGCCTGAACGGCCGGATCGGACAGGAAGTTGAAAAGATAATTCATATTGCTCTTCTTCTCTTCGTAGATGTCAATATCTTCCTTTGTCCATCCCTTGTTGTCATCCCCTGCTTCCTCGTAGTTATCAACCTTGCCTTCGATCGCTTCAGCGATTACTGCATTCAGGATCGGCTTCGGAAGAGATGCGGGATCAGCCAGGGAGCTGTCCACGATGATCTCCTTCTCCTTTGCAAGCTCTGCTGCGGAGATCTCTTCTCTCTTAACGTAGGAAGGATTCATGGCAGCGATCTGCATAGCAATATTCTTCATCGCTTCCTTTACGGCATCACCGGGCTGATCACACTCTGCCTCAACCAGGACACCGATCTTACCACCCATGTGGATGTAGGAAACCACGACATCACCTGTGATCTTCTCAAAACGACGGATGGTCAGATTCTCACCGATCTTAGCTACCATAGCCTTGTGATGATCTGCTACGGTTGCGGAAGGATCGATCTCGGACTTGTCAGCCAGAAATGCATCCATATCCGCATAACTGCCATCGTTGATCTGCTTTGCAAGACCTGCTACATAGGTCTGGAACACCTCGTTCTTTGCTACGAAATCAGTCTCGGAATTCACCTCGATGATGGTAGCTGTCTTATCATCCTCGGAGATAACGGTGGATACGATACCCTCCGCTGCGATACGGCCTGCCTTCTTCTCTGCAGTAGCAAGGCCCTTCTTGCGAAGGAACTCAACGGCTGCATCGAAATCGCCGTCGGTCTCTGTCAGTGCCTTCTTGCAGTCCATCATGCCGGCACCGGTCATCTCTCTGAGGTTCTTTACATCTGCTGCTGTAATAGCCATAATGATTCTCCTTTTATTTCAAGATTCTTCGTCCTGCGGACTCAGAATGACAAACTCGATTCAGAATGATACCCTGTCGATTACTCAGCGGTTGTCTCTGCCTCTGCGGTCTCTGCCTCTGCTGCAGCCATAGACTCAGCATCTGCGCCCTGATTTGCCTCGATCACTGCATCAGCCAGCTTGGATACAATCAGTTTTACGGCACGGATGGCATCATCATTTCCGGGGATCACATAGTCCAGCTCTTCCGGATCACAGTTTGTATCAGCGATACCTACAAGCGGAATGCCCAGTGCGTGTGCTTCCTGGATGCAGATATGCTCCTTCCTCGGATCTACAACGAAGATCATATCCGGCAGACGCTTCATCTCCTTTACGCCACCGATGTTCTTCTGCAGCTTCTCCATCTCTTTCTTGATCTTTACGACTTCCTTCTTCGGGAGTACCTCGAAGGTTCCGTCTGCTTCCATCTTCTCATACTTCTTCAGAGTCTCTACGCGGGACTTGATGGTCTTGAAGTTGGTCAGCATACCACCAAGCCATCTCTGATTAACGAAGTACATACCGCAGCGTTCAGCCTCGGTCTGGATGGAATCCTGTGCCTGCTTCTTGGTACCTACAAAGAGAACCTTGCCACCGTCTGCTACAGTGTCAAATACTGCCTTGTAAGCCTCGTCCATCTTTACAACGGACTTCTGCAGGTCGATGATGTGGATCCCGTTACGCTCTGTGTAAATGTACTCGGACATCTTGGGATTCCAACGTCTTGTCTGGTGTCCGAAGTGAACACCTGCCTCAAGTAACTGCTTCATAGAAATTACGCTCATCTTTTTTCCTCCTGGTTTTTCTTCTGCATACCCTTATGGGAAAACCGCCCTTCCGCTTATGCGGCACCAGCGTCCACGGGTATTGCATGATTTTTCGCGCAACGGACATTTTATCATAGATGTCGCGCCTGTGCAAGACTTATTTTTATTTGATATGGATTCGGCGCTGTGTCCTGTGCCACCGATGCTCTTTCGAGGACCGGCCCGCCGCGACATTCGTACTATAACGTTATAATTCCACCGCCGAGAACGACATCTTCCAGGTAGAAGACGGCTGACTGGCCGGGGGTGGCGGCACGCTGGGGTTCGTCGAAGATAAGGCGTGCCCTGCCGCCTTCGGGACCGGGGATAAGGGTTGCCGGCTGTTCCTTATGACGGTAACGGATCCTGGCCTTGCAGCGGATCTCGCCCTCCGGGATTTCTCCCGTGATCCAGTGGAAGTCCCGGACCTCAACTTCTTTATGGAAGAGATCGGCTTCGTCCGAGAGGATCACCTGATTCTTTACCGGATCCAGTCGGGTGACGTAGATCCTCCGGTCTGCCGGAACGCCGAGGCCTCTTCTTTGCCCTATGGTGTAATGGATCAGTCCCTTATGACGTCCGAGAACATTTCCGTCACGATCCACAATATCCCCCTCCGGATACGTGCGGTTTCTGTAGCGGCAGATCATGGCCGCATAGTCTCCGTCCGGCACAAAACAGATATCCTGGCTTTCCTTCTTCTCCGCATTCCGGAAGCCCTGCTTCTCCGCGATCTCCCGTACCTCCTCCTTGGTATATTTACCAAGAGGAAATGCCGTCCGCCGCAGCTGATCCTCCGTCAGCTGATACAGCACATAGCTCTGGTCCTTCGCGGGATCCACGGCTTTCTTCAGATAGAAACGTCCGTCTTTTTCTTCGATCCTTGCATAGTGTCCGGTGACGATCTTACTGCATCCGAAGGTCCGGGCCTTCTCGTACAGGGCATCAAACTTCATGCACCGGTTGCAGTCGATGCAGGGATTCGGTGTCTCACAGCGTTCGTACGCATCCACCAAGGGCTCGATCACCTTCTCCCGGAATTTCTCTTCGTAGTGGAAGATATGATACGGAACCCCCAGTCCTTCGCAGACGCTCCGGGCATCCTCCGTATCCTTCTTGCTGCAGCAGGTATCCAGAAGATCCAGACCTACCATGTCATTTTCATAGAGGCGCATGGTGCAGCCGGTGATCTGATATCCCTTCTGCTGCATCAGATACGCTGCCACGCTGCTGTCAACGCCCCCACTCATAGCAATCAGCGCCGTCGGTGTTCCCGCGGCGCTGACTGTATCCTGTTTGATCATTTCTTCTACAGGCATTTTAATACCCTTCCGTTGTAAGCTTTTTGGTAATATCTTCGTAGCTCATTCCCTTCTTCAGGGTAAATGTTCCGACATGCAGCTTGTTGGAGTAGTTATTCTTCTTCAGCCATTTGTCGAAATCCTTGGCATCATCAATGATACCGGAATCCTGAAGCAGGCGGGAGATCTTCTCGGAGGTCATGCCGCGGGTCACCGTAACATCCACGGACTCACCCTGCTTTGCTTCTTCTTCCTTGCGTTTCTTCTCTTCTTCCTCAGCCTTCTTCTTTTCTTCCTCTTCTTTCTTCTTCTGCTCTTCCTCGGCCTTCTTCTTTTCTTCCTCTTCCTTCTTCTTCTGTTCCTCTTCGGCCTTCTTCTTTTCTTCCTCTTCCTTCTTCTTCTGTTCCTCTTCGGCCTTCTTCTTCTCTTCTTCTTCCTTCTTAGCCTGCTCTTCGGAAGCCTTCTTTGCTTCCTCTTCCTTCCTGGCCGCTTCTTCGGAAGCCTTCTTTGCTTCCTCTTCCTTCCTGGCCGCTTCTTCGGAAGCCTTCTTTGCTTCCTCTTCCTTCTTAGCCTGCTCCTCGGAGGACTTTGTACCCGG
>JAFRWY010000108.1 GCA_017437905.1 Eubacterium sp. | reverse complement strand
TCCTGTAGTCTCTGTCCTGCAACACGCCCCGGATTATCGTTATCGAAGTGAATATACACCCGTGTTGTTTCCGGATACCGGTCCAGATATTCTTCCATCCCCATCGGCAGCTTCACTTCCACTCCGGATCCTGTCCCGGAAATACCGGAGAGAGACACCAGGTTGAACTGACGGAAGTCATATCCGGCATTCTGGATCAGGCAGGCTTAGAACAGCAAATCTACGGGGCTTCGAACACATGAACTTCAGTCTGTCCTTCATAGTGGGTCATGAAAGAATATCTCCTGTCAGATCCAGTGCTGTTACCCTTGAATGCAGGTTCCTTTCGTGGATCTCTGGTTGATCAGTCCCGGATTCCCCGGCCGGTAAGATACGCATAAAGCTCCGAAATATTCGTGTCCCGTTCAGGGATGACCAGTTCCTTCTTCTCATCAGAAAAAGCACCCGGTTCCGGGTACTTTCTCACCTCTTCTGACTTCTTCAATTGGGTCGGAGGCATGGGTAATGATCCGTCCTTCATTACCGGACCAAAATCATCCCTTGCGCTCTGCTTAAGATTCCGATAATACTCTGCGTCTCTTCCCAATAGTTCAAAAACTGCCGACTGGAAGTCCATCAGACTTATACTCCTGGCTTCATTTACATCTTCTTCCGGTATATATACGCCCATTCAAAACCATTCAAACACCCCCTCAAATACTTTACTCTCTGCCCGCTTTATGTTATAATCCACATCACATACGGATGTTGCCACCGGGTAACAGAATGCATGTCGCATTCACTGACTGCAATCGTTAGGTCTTAGAAGATGCAGTTCCAGTGAATGTTTTTTTATTCTTAGCAATCATTCCTAAACCAAAGGAGTATCCATGAAGATTATTGATTCCATCAAAAGACTGAAATGGTATGAGGCTCTGATCTGGATAAGTTCCGTAATCCTCATTCTTATTTCATTTTTGATTTCCGGAGCCGGAAGCAATCTTACTATGATTGCTTCCTTAATTGGAGTCACGGCCCTGATTTTCGTTGCTAAAGGAGATGTTTTAGGGCAAATCCTTACCGTGATTTTTTCAGTATTCTATGGTATCGTTTCCTGGAAATTCCACTATTGGGGCGAAATGATCACCTATCTCGGAATGACAGCTCCCATTGCTGCCGGTGCTGTTATCACATGGATGAAAAACCCATTTCAGAAGGGAGAAGTCAGGGTCAAACCAACCACACCAGGACTTTGGCTCAAACTGCTCGCATTATCCATGGTTGTAACATTTGCTTTTTTCATTCTTCTGAAATCCTTTAAAACTCCGAATCTGTTGTTTTCAACCCTTTCAGTTACCACAAGTTTTCTGGCAGCTTCACTTACCCTGTTCAGAAGTGCATATTATGGCTTGCTTTATGCTGCGAACGATGTGGTTTTGATCATACTCTGGATACTTGCAACCATAGAAGAACCCTCTTACCTTTCCATGGTCATCTGTTTCATCTGTTTTCTTGTTAATGATCTTTATGGATTCATAAATTGGAAAAGAATCCGAAGCAGACAGAATAATCAGAGCTCCGAAGAATCCTCCTCAGTTTCTTCCTCATCAACGGAGAAATCATAAACGGAGTACTCCACATCCGTCATCATCCCCAGTTTGTTCTGTACCCTGTCCATCATCAAGGACATCTCCGGTGTATTGGCTCTTGCCATCAGATAGGAAATTGTACGGATACATGGAATCCGCTCCAGGGATCCCTCCACTGTCTCACGGACAGACTGGACAAAAGCCTTCTCTTCTTACGTGTGTTCATTACCGGTGCCCCTATCTGATCGCAGTTTTCCCGACCGCTATTTCCGTAGCTGATCCTTGCGAATCCTGATCCGGCTGTTTATCTCCCCCTCATGCAGGAGATAGTCGATAAAAACCGAGGTCTTATCCGTCCTGGAATCGCCCGTCTTCAGGCTTTTCAGGTAATTCAGTTTGTTCAGCTCCGGGTCGAGGATCTCTCTTCGTTCCTGCTTAGTCGGAGCAGCTGCTGCTTCCTCGGCAAGCCTTCTTTCTTCTTCTCTTATGGCGGCCTGAAGCCCTGTCAGCCGATCCGCGAGGCTTTCCAGC
>JAFRWY010000107.1 GCA_017437905.1 Eubacterium sp. | reverse complement strand
GTAGCTTGCATTCAGCATACCGCAGTATGCGTCGCCGCGGTCATCGCAGAGACGGTCGCCGGCTTCCTCTGCCGCAGCCACTACCATGCACGGTCCCGCAAATTCCTTCACCAGAAGGATCTCGCTGGACTCCGGTCCGAAGTTTCCGAGGAAGACAACCAGAGCGTTGCAGCCGGCTGCATTTACCTCAGCCAGTGCCTTCCGCATATCAACCTCATTCTCTACCGTGGTCTCACACTCATAGATCTCACCATAGGTCTTTGTGTACTCTGCAACAACTGCCTGTCTTCTGGAAATGGACAGGCTCATGGGGAAGCAGTCACGGCTGACTGCGATGATTCCGAGTTTTACGATGGGCATATTTTCCATAATTCTTGTAACCTCCATTGTATTTTACTAAACAAGTGACGGGATCCTATTATTCTCCATCAGCAATAACCATTAATCTCCGAATACTTTCCTATAATCTTCCTGGAACTTTACGATACCCTGATCCGTCAGCGGATGCTTGGTCATCTGCTCGATCACGGCATAGGGTACGGTTGCGATATCCGCACCTGCCAGTGCACACTCCGTAACATGTACGGTGTTGCGGATGCTGGCTGCGATGATCTCGGTGTTGATGTCATAGTTCCGGAAAATGTCTACGATATTCTCCACGAGTTCGATACCCGGAGAGCTGATATCATCCAGACGTCCCAGGAACGGGGATACATAGGTTGCGCCTGCCCTTGCTGCAAGAAGAGCCTGATTTGCGGAGAAGATCAGCGTTACATTTGTCTTGATCCCTTCCTTGGAGAGAACCTTGACTGCCTTCAGACCTTCCACGGTCATGGGGATCTTCACCACCATGTTCGGATGGATCGCTGCGATCTCGCGGCCTTCCCTGATCATGCCCTCTGCGTCTACGGTGGTGGCCTTCACCTCCCCGCTGATGGGACCGTCCACGATCTCGGCGATCTCCCTTATCACCTCCGTGAAATCGCGGCCTTCCTTGGCAATCAGGGACGGATTCGTGGTAACGCCGCAGATCACTCCCATGTCATTTGCCTTCCGGATGTCCTCCACATGTGCTGTGTCAATAAAAAACTTCATTTCCGATACTCCTTTCGTTCTATAGAGATTCTTCACCGCATTCAGCGGCTCAGAATGACATGTGTTATCTGAAGAATACCTCTCCCGGTTTCAGGTCACGCCTGGCTTCCACACCACCTCATTGAGCAGTACGCGCGATACTGTTTCGGACGTTTTGCCCGATACGACCCCCGGAATATCCGGAGCAAAAGAAAAGCTCCATGACAGACCGCGGGAGAACCCCATAGTCTTATCATGGAACTTGTATGTACAACTTTGCAAGTTGTTTTATACCCTACTTTTTTCTGACTTTATGCCCTGTTTTTTTGCTCTGTTTTTGCTCCGGCTCTGCATCCGCCTTCTTTTTTCCCGCATCCTTCTTCCGTACGGTGTCGCCCTCCACCAGCACAGGCTCGATCACGATCCGCCGCTCGGTCTCTTCTCCCCGGATCAGGTGAAGGAGCATATCCGCCGCCAGCCGTCCCAGTTCCTCCTGTGGATGTACCACGGTTGTCAGCTGTTTTCCGTCCATGGACGCACTGTCTGAATTGTCATATCCGGTGACGGAGATATCCTCCGGCACATGCTTCCCCACCTCCCGGATGGCACGGATCACATGCCGCGCGATCTGGTCGTTGTAGCAGACCACCGCATCCACGTTCTTCCCGTTCCGGATGATATTCTGCAGACTGGTCACAGGATGCACCTTCCGGTCCTCCGTATAAAACCAGATCACATGGGACGGATCATAGGGAATCCCCGCCCCGGCCAGTGCACGTGCATAACCATTGTGCCGCTTCTGCCCCTGGCTGTCATCACTCTTGAAAATGCCGTAGATCTCCCGGTGACCGTTTTCGATCAGATACTTTGTCAGAAGGAAGCTCCCCTTCTCATCATCCAGCAGCACATGGGGTTTCTCTGCCATGGCCTCGTACTCCCCCTGGATGAAAACATAAGGGATCTCATACCTTTCCAACTGCCCAAAAAGATCCGTATGCTTACAATACATGTTGCTCTTGCTGGGTTCTATGATGATCCCGTCGATATCCTTCCCCATCAGCTCCTCCAGACATGCAATCTCTCCGTGCCGGGAGTTGTTTGTATGTTTCAGGATCAGGTCATAACCATTCGCGGAAAGCACCTGATCGATCCCGCTGATCACCTTCGGGAAAATGTAATCCGAAAGGTAGGTCATCACCACTGCGATATTCTTCGACTGCTTCCGGTGGAGCGTACGTTCGGAGACGTACCGCCCGCTGCCGTGAACCGCGTAGATATAGCCCTCTCGTTCCAGCCCCTCCAGTGCCTTACGGACCGTCTGCCTGCTGACCCCGTACTGCTTTGCAAGGGCATTCTCCGAGGGCAGCTTGTCTCCCGGCTGATATGCATCGGAGAAGACCAGATCCCTAAGTTCCGTCTCGATACTGCTGTATTTCGTCTCTATGTTCTCTTCCATGAGCCCTCCAACTTGTATGTACAAGTTCGCTTTTTTGCCTTCATCCTTTTCACTGTATCATCTGTTACGAAACAAATCAAGAGAACAAAAAACGGGAGGGATGTCCCACCGCCGTGCACGGCGGTGGCATCCTTCCCGTTACAGCAAATACGTTTTGCATATGCTGTGCTGAGAGGTAAAGGAGGTATTATTCTTCGTAGAACGAAACCTGTCCGTCTTCATCTACGTTGAAAGCTACTAAATCGGTCTCGTAATAATCACAGTAGATATCCTCGATGATGAATGCGTACATGAAATCGCCCTTATCCATCAGACCATATTCCAATTTCAGCTCTCCGCTGACTGTAAACTCCTGTCCTTCATAATCATACTCGTTGAACTTATCATCCAGACTGATACTCTTGTACATGGGGATGATCTTGTCGCCGTCCTTCAGCTTCTTGTACTCACGGGATGCAGCACCGCTCTCTGCGAAGCCGTCCCATGCACCCTCGATCTTGATGGTTCCGTCCTCAAGATTCTGACGGATCCGGAGGTTTGTCTCCTCACCGTTCAGCTTGATCGGAGACGTGAAGATCACGTACTCGGGGGTCTTGTCAACGATCAGCATGGAGAGGTTCTGTCCATCCGGCAGTGACAGCCAGTAGCCGTCGAACATATCCTTAAAGGATCCCTTCTCCCAGTCCACGTCAACATCATAGGTGTCGCCGAGGATCAGGATCTCATTTTCATTCATCAGCTGGAATACATTTGCATATACATCTGATGTATGGTCCAGGGAGTATTTGGTGAGTGTGAAGCCAAATGTTCCTTCCTTATCCATTTTCGGAGCCTTCAGGAACTTGATATGCTTGCTCTCGCCGGTCTTCTTATAGTTGTCCGCATAATCAAAGTGCTTTGTCTGGGTCGGCTTGCTGCGATAACTCTTTGTGGTTGAATCGTAATCGTACTCACTGTTATAGTTCCAGTTGCCATCGGAATCATAGAGCTCAGCGTCGGAGTAATCACCTGCGCACTGGTTCGAGGATGTGTACTCGTACTGCTCTGCGTTCAGGTCGCCGCCGTCTACCTGCTCCCACTCCTCGCTCTCGGCATTGTACTTAAGATAGGTCTGGGAAGCCTCCTGGTAGCAGTACTGCACGCCGTCCTTTACGAAGTAGCATACACCGTTCTCTTCGTCCCTGTAGTAATCCTGCTGCTGCTCTGCCTGCTGGTTGTTCTCGTCATTGCTGTAATATGCAGCGCTGTAATCCTGACGGTCGATAAAGGACATATAGTACGGGCTCACACAGATGTCGTTAAAGGTCTTCAGCTCTTCGGAACCCCGTACAGACAACGGGAAGTACATGGACAGTCCGCATGCATTCGGATGATTTCCGCCGTTGATCTTGTAAAGAACTGCCTCGTTTATGGCACTGACCACCGCATCGGAGTTTGAAGAATACTCCGCACATGCATTTACCAGTCCGCCCATATCGAGCATGTTGGAATAACCTTCGTTGTCGTTGTTGGAACCAAAGTTCTCTGTACCCTTGATCTGGCGGAGCATGGTTGAAAGGTGATCCGCGTTCTCGCCCTGCTCATAGATATCCTTCGCAAATGTATTGAAGCTTGTGATAACATCATTCAGTTTGGAAAGGTCGATCACGGCCAGAGTACATACTTCATAGTCTCCGGCATCCTTGCAGCCCTGCAGGAAGGAATCGCAGACGATGGGACCGAGATCCGCACCGCTGGCGGTGGGATTCTCCGCAAGATAGTTACCGATCTCAACGTAATTCCAACCGGCACCCGGCTCAACCTCTTCCGATCCGTACATGTACTTTCCGTAGTTTGCAAGGACATTTGCCGCCTCGATGTTGCCCATCAGGCAGGCATCAAAACCGATAAACTCCCATTTTTCCGTCATATACTGCTGTGCAGTGAGAAGCGCGCTGTCAATCTCACGCAGTGTCAGCGCATCACTGTCATGCTGCTCGTCGAAGCAGACACCGTAAATGGCTCCGTTTCCGTGATTCCAGAGGATGAGGCCCATATTATCGGCCGGGTAGGTCTGAACACCCCAGGTCAGATAATCCGTCAGCGTAGCAGGATCGCCCATGCTGACATCCTCACTCTCATATACATTTGTGATATCTCCGTTTTCAACCACAAACCGCTGGGATTTCTTCGGATCGATGCTTTCATAGTTCCAGGAGTTTGATCCTCCGGTCTGAACTACGAAACGAACCTTCTCGTTCTGGGTTGCCTGTGCCATCTCAATAATATCCTTCACGGCAGCTCCGTTGCCGGACTCCAGATCCGAACCGCAGAGATAGATGAAGATCGTCCATGTTCCTTCTTCCCCCATGGGTGTGCCTTCCAGCTCGGGACGGGTGATGTTCATCTCACCGGTTTCCTTACTCACGGACATCTGCATGGGAGTCACATTTCTGGTCACGGTCTGGGACCCGGTATCCTCCTCCGTGTCAGCTTCCGTATCCGCTGCTGCGGTTGTCTCCGCAGTTGTGTCCGCCGTCGTCGTTGCACTGTCCTCCGAACCGCAGGCAGCAAGACCCAGGGTCATGGCGCCTGCCATCACCGCCGCGATCACTCTCTTTTTTAAAAGCCCTGTTTTTTTCATACTCTCTCTCCTTCATTTTCAGATTCTCCGCTTCTCTCAGAATAGTATTCGGAATCACTGAGCGAAGCGAAGAACCATTATAATCATCGTTTTATCCTAGAAGAAGCTTCCGAGACTGAAGCCGGTCGGCATCGGAATCCGTACCATAAAGATGACTGCAAGGATCAGCAGGATCACTGCGATTACGAATACCGCAAACCGGTTCGGGATATTCTTGAAGATACCGATGATACCAAGCAGGAACAGTACCAGCGAGTAAATAACTGTTACCAGGTTATAGGTATCACCATTCTTATTATCCTGCATACCTTCTTCAAGGAGTGCCTGCGACTCCTTGTACATGGCATCTGCCTCAGCATAGTAGCTCTCGATGTAGCCATCCTTCATGAACGGAGAAACTTCCTCCTCCTGCTCAAAAGCCCAGTTAATTGCCTCCTGGAATTCCTCTGTGCAGTTATCATCAATGATCTGCTGAACCTTCGTATCGATCAGTTCAACCTCTGTAGCATCACCACGCAGTTCCGCCAGTGCCATATCGAATTTAAAGTCGGTGATCATGTTCCATGTCATCATATCCTGTACCAGACTCTGAAATGCCTCGTTGTACATGGAATTCGCATCTGATGCCACATTGTTACTCTTCGTATAGTTTGTAGCCTGATTACCGCCGTGCAGGGATCCGATCCATGTTGCCCATGCAGTGAGCACTGCAGTAAGTCCAAGGAAGATCGCGATCAGCATTTCCAGCTTTGCTTCACTGATAAAAGACTTCTTCTTCGGAGTCTCTTCCGTTTTTGCCACTTCCTCTTTTACTTCCTTTGTTTCCTCATTTGCCATCTCTTTGCCTCCCGAGATATGGTATATCTGCCCGTCATTCCGGGCAGCATGACAGCCTCTATGCTTTCCGACTGCCATTTGTTTCAAAGAAAAACAGGCATGGAACCATCTCTGGCTCCACGCCTGTTATTAGGTCACGTTAAAGCCTTACGTATGAAGATCTGATTACTCCTCAACTGCTTCCTCGCCACCTTCTGCCGGTGCCTCTTCGCCACCTTCTGCCGGTGCAGCCTCGCCACCATCAGCAGGTGCTGCATCGCCTACGGTACCTGTACCCTTCTTCATCACGTAGTCATACTCTGTGCCGGCTACATTCACCTTGTAAGAAAGTGTCTGTGCATCCTTGTTGTAAGCTACGCTGAATGCGATAGATCCGTTTTCCTTAACTTCAAATCCGTTGGATTTGTACTCAACATCCATGGTTGCGTTACCAAGTGCACTTACTGCATTGAGCTTGCCGTCTTTTACTGTCCAGTTGGTTGTGCATGCGCCTACGGTCTGGCCGGTAGATGCTGCCCAATCCTCAAGACTCTGTCCGTTAATTGTGGAAGTTGTCCAGTCGCCATCTACGTCCTTCTGAACGGTGCCACACGCTACCATGCACATAGTCATCATAGCTACTGCCAGTACTACAACTACAAGTTTCTTCATCTTTTTCATCATCCTTTACCTCCATTTATTTATATTTTTTAAATGATGAACTTAGTTGGGGGGTTATTTTGTATCTGTCTCTTCAGGCTATCCTATAACCCAAGTGCCTGAATTTCTTCAAAGGTGGTTACTACCAGTTCCTCCGAGGTCTTCGCTTTTTTTCCGAAGGTTCCCGACATTCTTGACCAGCTGCCCGTGACTGCTCCGAGTCCTATGTTCTTAGCCATGTTGTCCAGACCTGCCACTTCATTCTTCATGACCGTGAACTTGCTGTACGGTGACTTCATTCCTCCCGGTGATACCCAGATCTGATTATTTCTGTCGATGGGCGGAAATGTGATGATCGTTGTAAGTCCATGCTTGGTCAGCTGTGGTTGTCCGGCTGTGAACTCATGATCCTTGATCGCTTCGAAAAGCTCTTCGATCGTATATGGCTTAGATGTCTCGAGTTTTTTTAATTTGAATCCGAAAGCCATTGTTCTTTCCTCCTGTTTTCTTCGGTGTTTCAACCTTGCATGCGTTCATTATATCCGAAAAAAAAATGATTTCAATAGCTTATCCACATGTGGCACGAACGTGGCACGAAAGGTAAAATTGGCACGTTTGATGCCATTTTGGCACGAATGGGGTTTACATCCTCCCACCCTCATAGTATAATCAAACCGTTTTTTTCAGGGATTATCGCGCATCATACGGCATAATCCCCAACGAAAGACCCAGAACGGGAGAGGCCTATGAATATCGCCATCGTCGATGATGATGCCAGAGATATCGAACAACTCAGTACGATCCTAAAGAGTTATGCTGCCTATCATCATTCAGAGATAGAAATAGAACAGTTTCAGGATCCGGCGGATTTCCTTGAATCCTATGCTGCCTTCAGGTATTCAACCATTTTTCTCGATATTTATATGAAGCATGAGAACGGGGTTGAGATTGCCCGGCAGATCCGGGAGAAGGATCCGGATGCCCTGATCGTATTCCAGACCACCAGCACGGACCATATGCCGTCCGCCTTTTCTTTGCATGCTTTTGATTACGTGATCAAACCGGCGGAACAGGACAGGATCTACCGACTGATGGATGACATCACCCGTCAGGTCACACAGGCGGGAAAAAGCTTTGAGTTTATGGATAAGAAACTGGAATGCCGTCTTCTCTTCTCCGAGATCATAGGGATCCGCTCCAACGGACACTATCTGCATATCACGGATAAGGATATGACGGAGCACGTGAGCCGGATGACCTTTGCGGACGCGGAGGAACAGCTGGGCGGAGACACCAGGTTTCTCCTCATCAACCGGGGAACACTTGTAAATATGGATTATGTTACGGAATTCGGGAACGGTGTCTGCATCGTGAATGACAACATGTACCTCCCTTATAACGTGAAGAAGCGGAAGGAACTCGAACAGACCTACCGGAACTACATGTTCTCAAAGATCCGGAACAATACACGTGAATAAGGATGCCTGATATGGATATCCGGGAATTTTTTCTCACTCCTTTATCCCTTTGCTTCGTGATCCCCGCAGGAATTCTCTGTATGGCTCCCATGAAGCATAAATTTAAGTGCAGCCGCAAACAGGCTGTATTGCGGTTCTTTCTTGCAGCCCTGGTCATACTTCCTCTCGGGGCTCTTTTCAGGTGTCTGGTAAGACCCCGTCCTTTATTCTATATCGCTCCCATCATGATTCTTTTCTTTTTTATCTATAAGAGCTGTGTCACCGCAAGCATGGCACAGGCTGCAGCCGTGTTCTCTTTCATCTGCGTGATCATGTCCGTTTCCGTGAATCTTTCTTACGCGGTGGATGCTGTCTGCAACCCGGATTCAGGCGCTTTGGATTCCAGTATGGAATTCGCGGTCTCCAGCATCGCGCTCAGTACGATCAGTTTCCTTCTCCTCTATTATTTAATGAGCCGATATGCCCGTCTGCTGATCGACCACATGCAGGAGATCACCATCTGGTGGATCACACTTCCGATCTCCGGACTCTTCCTGTTCGTCAATCTTTACATGGCTCCCATGAAATATGAGACCCTTTACGTAAATAACGTTTTCCGTATTTATCTTATCCTCCAGTTCATGATCCTGTTTCTGGAGATTCTGCTCGGAACCATCTTCTTCCACATCGTTAAAAGCCTGCTCAACCTGGCGGACCTTCGTGTCCGGACATCCATGCTGGAAATGCAGGAGCAGACATTTGAAAAACAGCAGCGGTACATGGAAGAAAACGCACGGATCCGGCACGATTTCAAACATACGATCCGAAGCCTTCACCAACTGGCAGAGGACGGCAATCTCCCGGAGATCAAAGCCTATCTGGATGAATATATCTCAAAACTGCCCGAGAACGAAGTCCGGATCTTCTGCAAGAACAGCGCACTGAATGCCGTACTGAACTACTACCGCAATCAGGCCATAGCTAACAATGTCGAGACAGATTTCCGGATCGATCTTCCCTCCCCGAAAAGACTGGAGCTGGACAACCCGGAGCTTTGCAGCATGATCGGAAACATTCTGGACAATGCCATCCGGGCCGCATCCGCACAGCCAGAAGGGGATCGGTATATCCGTCTTACGACCCATGTGGAAAGAAACCGGCAGTTTTATATTGTGGCGGTGAATTCATTTGACGGACAGCCGCTTCAGGTCAACGGACTGTATTTCTCAACCAGAAAGAAGAAAAGCGGGCTCGGACTCCGTTCCATCGCTACCATCGTGGAGCTTCATGACGGTATCTCGAATTTCCACCATGAAGGGACCGAATTCTATACGGATATCATGATCCCGCTGCTCCCTCCGGACCAGGAAGCCAAAGAATAAGCTGTTACAGGATATGGTGATCATATGGGCAAGGATTCAGAGATAAAGAAAGAAAAAACAAAGAAAATAAAACGGAATAGAGATCTTCGGCTCCTCTTCCAGGTCGGCGCCATCTTTGCGATCATTTTTACTCTTCTGATCGTTGTCTCAGCCCTGATCCAGACAAGGGGAAGTACCCAGACCTATCTTGAGGCCAAGCAGGAATTCATGAAACCTCTGGCAGAGAAAATGAGGGACTATTTCGAGTATGTGGATAACCTGGACTGGTTCCTTGATTTCTGGGCCAGGCATCCGGAGAGCGGAAGCGTTTCCATCGATCCGGATACGGAATACTATGCGGAAATGGTAAAGGATTTCCCGGTTGTAGATCTGTCTATGGATGTTTCCCTTCCGAAATACGATCCCGATCAGCTGGAAAACTATACCCGGCGTCAGCAGATGCTTCTGTCCATCTTCGTCTACGATACCATCACCACAAACCAGATCATCAGTACCTATCAGATGGAAAATGAAACGGCCGCCATCATCGATGTAAGCGATGAGCACTGGGGACACTGCATTTTCAATACAAAGGATTATTCGGAAGCGATCCACGGCGATATGGATCCTGAACAGGTGAAGAACTATCTGGGCGCGGATGAAAGCGAACTGCTGAATGCCCTGTCCGGGATCCGGAAAGTAAAGACATCCAAAACGACTGTGTTTGAACGGTATGACTCTCCGAAGGACGGAAATTATTATTATCTTTGCATCACTCCGATCTTCAATGATGAGGGAGATGTCCGGGCAGTCCTTATCCTCAGCAACGACTGGAGTGAGTTCCATTCCACACTGATGACCAAGCTGTTCACGACCGTAGCGATCACCGCGCTTGCCATCGCTGCCGGTTCCGTGCTCCTTCTGTTCTTCATCAACCGGGCGGCGATCCGCCCCCTGGCCAAAGTCCAGAAAGGTGTCCGAGAATATATGGTAACAAAGGACAGCGTTCCCATCGTGGAACAGATGGACCGGATCAAACAGCGAAATGAGTTCGGTGTTCTGGCAGACGACGTATCCCATATGGTCGTGGAAATGGACCGCCATACCTCAGAGATTGCGAAGCTTACGGGAGAACGGGAGCGTGTCGCCACAGAGCTTTCCCTGGCTTCAAGTATCCAGATGGGCGTGCTTCCGGTAAACTATCCGAATGAGAAGGATTATGAGCTCTATGCCACCATGACTCCGGCTAAGGAAGTCGGCGGCGACCTCTATGACTTCTTCGATATCGATGAAACGCATCTGGGTCTGGTCATCGGCGATGTATCCGGCAAGGGCGTACCCGCCTCTCTCTTTATGATGATCGCCAAATTGCTGATCCAGGAATACAGCAAAACAGAGCCCTCGCCTGCCTCGGTTCTTACCAGGGCCAACAAGACGCTCTGTGAAAACAACAAAAATGATATGTTCGTAACCGCATGGTTCGGTATCATGGACCGGACCACCGGCAAGATCACTGCCTCCAGTGCCGGACATGAATTTCCGATTCTCCGGGATCCGGAGGGCGAGTTCCGGCTGATCAAGGACCGCCACGGTTTTGTCCTTGGCGGTATGGATATGAGCAAATACAGGGAATACGAACTGGAGCTGAAACCCGGCGGAACCCTTCTCGTATATACCGACGGTGCTGCCGAAGCCACAAATGCAAATGATGAACTCTTCGGAACCGACCGTATGCTGGAAGCTTTAAATCAGCATCCCGAGGATCATCCGAGAGAAGTGATCGCACATCTGACAGATGCGATCAATGAATTCGTGGGAACCGCTCCGCAGTTCGATGACCTGACCATGCTTTGCGTACGTTACAACGGCCGGGAGGAATAAACCTGCCCTATTTTATCTTAAGGGATTCCAGGATCTGTTTTGTGGATGCGGCATCATATGCATATCCGCCGATCCGTACGGTAACCGCCTTGCCTCCGATCACGGAATACATCTGAACAACGTCCGTGGTTCCGTTGTACTTATAGGTAACACCCTTCCACTCATTGTCTCCGTACCTGATCGAGATATCCTGCGGATCGGAATCCTTATTGAATTCCCTCGTGGATTCAACATCCTTCTTACACTGATCCTCCGATGTGGAGATACCGAACACATAATAATTCAGTTGATTCCGGCTGTCCTGCACCCATACGGTGTTCTGATCCTCCTTATCGATCTGGGATCCGCCGGTCAGCTTCATTCCGTCCGGAACAAAGATCTCGGAATAAACGCCCCAGCTCTCCGTGGTCCCCTTTGCAGTTTCCGTTACCGCCTCGGTCGTTGTCTGTTCTCCTCCACCGGAAGCAGAGGTATCATCCTTCTTATCTCCGCATCCCGCAAAGCAGATTGCAAGTCCCAGTGCAAAAACAAGTACTGCCGCTCTCTTCTTCATTTTATATCCTCCTCTGAATCATGCTCTGCCCCGACAGGCCCGGCGGCATGCCCACCGGCACGATCCGCAAAGCATGACCGCACCATCCATTTCCAAAACATCGTACATTCTAACATAATTCTCCGAAAAGCACAACCTTCCGGAGCCCCGTCCTCACAGGAGTAACCCATCAGCAGACGGCTCCCGCTTCCGGGCCGCCTCACATATAGAGTCCGACGAAATACCGGACATGCTTTTCTATGATCTTCAGCGCCTCATTCAGGATGCGTTCCTTTGTTGTCACGTTTTTCCTCCATTCCGCAGGTTTATGGCAGTAACCGTTCCATTTACCATCAACCTCTATGCACCTCCCCCATAACCGACTTTACTTCCTCCAGTACCGGCGGGTTAAGGGGAAGCGGGAATCGGGAGATCGCAACCGCCGAACAGGCTCCTGCAAAACGAACGGTTTCTTCGTCCGACATTCCCTTCATCAGCGCATAGACGCAGCCTGCCTTATAAGTATCCCCTGCCCCAAGGGTGCTCTTTACTTCCACATCATAGGCCGGGATCCGGTGTGTCTCTTCTCCCTTACGCCCGAACAGCATGTCTCCGCCGCCCTGGGTGAGGATCGTAAGTCCGTCCGTTGTCTGCTTCATCAGTTCCATAACCTCCTCCGGTGCCATCCCGGGGTAGCTCTGATCCGTGCATTCATGGGAAATGACATTGATCGCGGCATGCTGATGCAGGAAATTATCATGCATGGTATCGATGGTCACATATGGAATTTTGTGCTTCATGCAAAGCGTGGCGCCCTTCAGGGAATCCTCACCGAAATAAGGATCGATCGCCGCCGCCTTGCAGCCGGCAATATCCTCTTCCTTCGGGGTATTCCACCATTTCTTTCCGTCGGAGAAAAGCGTCTGGAACCGTCCCATGGGGGACCGTACCAATCCGGCGATCACCACATAATCCATAACTCCCGGATCCTCGTAGTCAAAATTCAGTGCGGAAAGATCCACGGTTTTTCCTTTATAGAATTCCTTCATCAGCGGTCCCACTTCCGTACCGATCCAGGTTCCGTCCATGATGACCGATACTCCGAGCGATGCCAGTACGGTGGCTGCCGTCCCTGTCTCACCACCCGGCAGAAAGTAGTGTTCATCAATCTCGGAATACTCATCCGGTTTTAAGAATCCTCCCCTCAGTAGAAAGGAATGCGTACCCAGAACCTGCCCGAAAAGATATGCTTCATGCTTCATTTTCCGTCACCTCCGATATTCAAGTCTCATAATACCCACCACTATTCCATATGATCAAAACTGTCTGCCCAGGTCTTCAGGATCTGATACAATTCATCATAGGAAGAGGCACAGTAGTCGATCCCGTAGGTCCGTACGGCAGCCTCCGTATCCCCCTCCGGCATGAACCAGACGGAAGTCATGGACGCATTATTAGCGCCTTCCATATCGGAGGTAAGGGAATCCCCGATCACGATACAGGATTCCCGGGGTTCCCGGATGGTCCGGAGTACGATCTCAAAGAATTCCGGATCCGGCTTGTTCACCTTCATGTCTTCACTGATGAAAAGACCGTCGATATACCGGTCCAGCCCTGTAGAGGCGATCCTTCCTTTGGCATTGATGGTGGCTCCGTTGGACACGATATAGATCCGGGCATCTTCGATCCCGCTCCTCATCCTTTCCAACAGCTCCAGCGCCCCCTCCAGCAGAACCCCGTTTTCCGACATGGTTCTGATGAAGTCGGAATTGACACGAAGCGGATCAATGTCAGAGGAGTCTCCGTCACAGAATCCGAAGATATAACGGAACCTTTGTTCAAATAATTCGTTCCGGTTGATCCTTCCCTTCTCAAGTTCTCCCCAAAGAGACTTGTTGCAGGTTTTGAACGCATGATAGATCTCATCGGAAAAGGACAGTCCGTTTGCCTGCAGCACCTTTCCCAATGCGATTTTCTCTGACGCATGAAAATCCAGCAATGTCTGATCCAGATCAAATAGAAAATTCTTACTCAAAGATTTCTCCCTCTATTCTCCGAATTTAAAGTCCTTCAGAAGGTCCGCCAGAGAGGTGCCGATCTCTCCGGCCTCGGGGATCACGATCTCCTCTTCCGCCCGGGTTTCCTCTTCCGGCGCCTCCAGAAGTGCTTTTATGGAGAGAGATATCTTGCCATCCTTGATACCGATGACCTTCACATCCACCTCCTGTCCTTCCTGCAGCACGACTCCCGGATGCTTGATCCTGTTATGTGCGATCTGGGAGATATGGACCAGTCCCGACAGACCGTCTCCAAGGTCGATAAATGCACCGTAATCCTTGATGGTGGCAACGGTACCGTGGAATACCTGTCCCTCCCGAACGTCCGAAAGTTTCTTCTTTCTGCTGATCTCCTGCCGTTCCCTCAGAATCTCCTTTGCAGACAGGATCAGCTTATCCTCATCCATATTCGCTTCGAAAACCCGGACCTCCAGCTCCTTTCCCAGGAAAGGATTTAAGTCTTCCACTCTCTCCAGGGACAGCTTTGAAATGGGAATAAATGCCCGTATGCCTTCGAAATCGGCAACCACTCCCCCTTTCACCACCTCGCTGACCGTGACGGTAAGATTCTCCCGGGATTCCTTCATCTCTCCCGCTTTTCTCCATGCCAGAAGCTCATCCGTGTCATGGACACCGTCCCCCATCAGACTGTACGACTGTTCCAGCATTTCCTCAAAGTCCTTCATGGTCTCTTCCATTTCATACCCTCCTTCACCGGTTTAAAATACTTTATACAACCATGTTAAAACAGTAATTGTTCTTACACTTATATCCGAATTTCAATTCTTCAAAGCTGATATACGGTTCAATTCCTGAAATCTTAAACCGTCTCGTCCGGATAACTCCAGAAGCCGCCCTTATGGAAATCCTCATTTCCAAGCGGCTTTGCCGTCAGTTTAAAGATCACGCAGCCGTCCGGGCAGACGACGGTCTTGGAATACTTTCCGTCTCCTCCCAGATTCTCCAGATCTCCGCCGCTTCGGATGGCTTCCATCAGGGGATAGAGCATCATCATGGTCTTGGAGCAGATCCCGTAACCCTCCTGATTGACCGGACACCCGTAGGTACATTTATAGGTATCCCCGATCTCTTCCCCGTTACGGCAGTACCGCTCCGTGCTATCTCCGTGCAGGAAACCGGTCACTTCAACCGTAAATTCATATTCCTCATCATACCATTTTTTCATGTGTCAGTTCTCCTTTCCAATAAGAGACAGGAGCGTTTTTCTCCGTTATCCGTGCAGGATCATTTCCGAGCGATGGCAAACAAAGCCACGAGCCGCTGACCCCATTTATTCAGGAACTGCATAAGACAGGCAATCCCCCAGTTCATCAGTACAACAAATGCAAATATCAGAAAGCCGGTGCCATACCCCCAGCTGAGGAAGCCGTACCAGTCGTTGGTATCCGGCCCCTTTCCGATCCCGTTGATCAGGATATTCACAAGATATCCGAGACCGTACACCAGCGATGGCAGCGCTGCGATCAATGTCTTTTTTAACGGCACCCGGTCTGTATCCAGGATCAGATATTCGATCATGGCGGTAACGGGTACCACCAGATGAAACCAGAAATTGCCTCCCATATACAGATTAAGATGCGGATTCATCGGCGCAAGGAAGAAGGCGACGATTGCAAAGGTCAAACCCACGGAAGCTACCGACATTAACTTCAAAAGGGCAGAGAAATGCTTTCCCCTGATCTCGGTGACGATCCAGAGCACGGATACGATCCCGCAGAATTCATTGGAGAGAACCGTGAAATACCGAAGGTTCCCCAACCCTCTGGAAGCCAGTACCATTCCGTCTTCCGTTCGCCTCGGCGTCAGCATAACAACCGTTCCGACCACCACAAAGGCTATGATCAGAAGATTTAACAGGATGAGTATAACATACCTCTTTGATATCATTTCAACCTCTCATCTCGTTTTCCCGGGTTCCGCAATATTTTCCATCATATCTTTCTGCGAGAGTTTTCTCATGACCACGCAGTAAATGATAAACAGCGTAGCGGCAAAGATCAGTCCGATGGGATATGCGATCGAGGAATTGAGCCGGAATCCCTCATCTGCCATAAGGATATAGGTCAGACTGACGGCTCCCATAAATGTGGCGGGGATGGCCGTGATCAGACTCCTCAGCTTCTTCGGATGTGTCTTCAGCAGATACATGGTCGCAACCCAAAGCGCGATCATGGCCAGGGTCTGATTGCTCCATGCAAAATACCGCCAGAGGATATTGAAGTCCAGCTGTGTCAGCACCGATCCCACAACCAGAAGCGGGATCGTAAGGACCAGACGGTTGCGGATCTGTTTCTGATTCAGCCCCGTGATCTCCGCCAGGATCAGTCTGGCTGAACGAAATGCCGTATCTCCCGAAGTGATCGGACATGCAACCACACCCACGATGGCAAGCGCTCCGCCGACTGTTCCCAGCATTCCCGTGCAGATTTCATAAACTACGCCGGACTGCCCCAGTTCCGTGATAGCATTGGCAAGTCCGCCCGTAGCGCCGTAAAATGCCACACCGCCCGCTGCCCATACCAGCGCGATCACGGATTCCGTCAGCATGGCTCCGTAGAAGACCTTACGTCCCAGTTTCTCCGACTTGATGCATTTTGCCACCAGCGGGGACTGCGTCGCGTGAAATCCGGAAATGGCACCGCAGGCAACCGTAACAAACATGAAGGGCCAGATCGGAAGTCCGGAAGGATTCTGATCCTGAAGCGTGATCTCCGGAACGTTGTAGCCTCCGAAGATCACCCCGCCGAGAATACATCCCGCCATCATGATCAGAATGATACCAAACAGCGGATACAGTTTTCCGATGATCTTATCAATGGGAAGAAGCGTTGCCAGAACATAATAGATCAGGATCACAACGATCCAGAAGGTACTATTCATCCAGTCCGGAGTGAGGCGGGCCAGAAGCGCTGCCGGAGACGTCACAAACACCGTTCCCGTGAGCACAAGCAGCAGGATGGAAAAAACGCGCATCCCCCATTTGGCACCGCTTCCCAGATAGATTCCGCTAAGCTCCGCGATGGAAGCTCCGTCATGCCGTTCCGAGATCATACCGCACATATAATCATGTACACCGCCGGCCAGAACGGATCCGAGAATGATCCAAAGGAATACCACCGGTCCGAAGCAGGCCCCCATCAGGGCGCCGAAGATCGGCCCGGTACCTGCGATATTCAGAAGCTGTACCAGGAATTCTTTCCAGGGAGGAAGCGGGATAAAGTCCACACCGTCCTGTTTTGTAAATGCGGGCGTCTCCCGGTCATCCGGGTGAAACACCCGCTCAACGATCCTGCCATAAACAAAATATCCTAAAATCAATACCGCAAATGATAAAAACAATGATCTCATATTCCGCCTCCATCCTCATATCCATACTGTGTCGCCGTGTCGTCTCGTATTATTTTCCTTTCGTAAGAATGACGGAAGGGTCTGTTGCTTCCATGTTGCAACCAAGGGCCTTCTTCGTTTCTTCCGCCACCATGCGGCGCTTCGCCAGCGTCTTCTCAAACAGTTCGTCCGCCACTTCCGGCAGTTTCTCATAGACCACCGCGGTTCCTTCCTGTGTGATCCCTCCCCTGGTGGCGACCCTGGTCACCACCTCTTCGAAGGTCATATCCTTCTGCAGCATCAGATCACCGGTGGCACTTAAGGTAGAGAGAACCATCCACACGATCTGCTCATCCGGTATCTCCGTATGCTTCTTTGCCGCCTTGCAGATCACATCGAATATGGATGCGATAAAGCCCGGCATGCAACTTACCAGTTCGGATCCCATACCCATCTCCTTCTCCGGAAGTTCGATCACATTTCCGATGCAGCCGAGAAGTTTTTTCAGGCATGTCTTATCCTCATCCGTAACACTCTCATTATAACACACAAGTGACTGGGAACGGTTAATTTCTGCAGTCAGACCGGGGATTACTTTTGCGGTCTTTCGCTCCGCGATCTGTCCGATCATTTCAAAGGAAATGTTTCCGTTCAGGGATACCAGCAGCGTATCCTGCTTCAGTGACGGAGTGATCTCTTTGATGATAGCCAGAAGATCCACCGGTCGCACGCAGACGAATACCACATCCGACTTTGCAGCAAGCTCCCGATTCTCCCCGCATACCGTCACACCGGCAGGAGCAGTTCCAAGCTTCTCCTTACTCCGGTTGGTGACAAACACCTGCTCCAGATCCCGGATTCCCGATACTGCGAATTTATCCGCCAGCATCTTTCCCATACTGCCATATCCGATAATTCCCACATTCATGACTTACTCCTCCACTGATCAGGATACCCGGACCTGAACTGTCATCCGATATTGATAGTTTCCGTGATCTCAAATCCGCATTTCTTATACAGACGGACCGCCCGCTCATTCCACTCCGCCACATGCAGCAGGATCTGCTCCCCGTGCATCTGCTCCAATGCCCAAAGCAGTATCTGCTTTCCGTATCCCTGCCCCTGGTATTCCGGTGCCACGATCAGGTCATCCAGTTCCTCGCCCTTTAAAGCAACGCTCCCGATGAGATGCTCCTCATCCAGGAGAAGATATACCGCATCCATTCCTTCATCGAAGAAGGAATCGTCCTGTATGAAATCATAGGGTTTGATATCCAGTGCCTCCCGCATTTCATGGTAACAGGCGTTGTACATCTTTCTGTATGCTTCCTGATATCCGGCGGAATACGGCACCAGTGTAACCGCAGAATGCTCCGTCACCGGATTTGTATATTTCATCTCATACGCAAGCTTCATATATGCTCCTGTCCCAAGCTTCACGCTTCCGCACTTCATGAACCAGCAGTTGTTCCCGCTGATCTCTCATTGATCCTGATCAAACCGACTCACCCGGTCAGGTCCACAATGAAGTGATGAACATCGGCGTGGACACCGTACTCTTCTCAAATCCGCAGTCCTCGTAAAAATGAATCTCCTTATCGTAGGCGATCACCACGAGACGTAAGTAATCTTTGTAGTGATCCTTCACCATCTGCACCAGGGTTCTTCCGATCTTCATCTTATGATAATCCGGATGAACCAGCAGATAATGCACATAGGCGTTCATGCTGCCGTCATCCATGGCACAGATGAGGCCGACCAGCTTGTCTCCGTCCCATGCGGTATACACCGTTTCATAATTCTTCATGGCGATGACCAGCCTGTCCGGAAAATGTCCTGAGGACCATTCCACGGAGAGGAACAGCGCCTGCAGATCCTCCGGTGAAAAATCATGGATGTCCTTATACGTGATCCGTGCCTGTTTCAGGATCTCCTCATAGGAGGTTGCCCGGATGACACGGAAATTCTTCTCGATCTCCTTTGTCCAGAGATCGATCTCTCCTTCAATTTCGGATACCTCCGGAAGGATGAATCCCCATATGGTACAACCGGTTTTTTTCAGTTCGGGCAGGAAATAGCTGAATCCCCAATCCACATCCTCCTTCACATCCTCAAAACCGTTTCTCGCATCCACGATAAAGAGGCTTCTCTCATGCTCCCGCAGCATTTCAAGGGATGCATTCACCGGATTCCTGTAATCATCAAAATGTGCTTCCTTCTTCCACACATGGAAAACCACATTATCCTTTTCGATGTATTCTGTTTTCGCAAATTCACTTACAAACATAGATTCATCCCCCG
Source organism: Eubacterium sp. (assembly GCA_017437905.1). Taxonomy (GTDB): domain Bacteria; phylum Bacillota; class Clostridia; order Lachnospirales; family Lachnospiraceae; genus Eubacterium_Q. The sequence goes on along the minus strand of JAFRWY010000107.1, from coordinate 36,735 downwards.
TTCCAAAACAATTTCCTTACGTATCGATCCGTATGATCTCTGCCAGTTCCTTATTCCTGTATGCCACATCTGTTCTCAGTTTAAATCCCTGCTTCTCCCAGAATGCATTTCCCACTTCATTTCTGTTAAATACAAGCAGCGCGACCTTCACGATCCCTTCGTTCTTCAGTGCCTCCAGGCTTTTTGCAACAAGCTTCGACCCGATACCGCCGCCTCTCATATCTTCCGCTACCGCGGCATGATAGATGTAACCTCTGCGTCCGTCATGCCCCGCAAGGACGATTCCCGTGATCCTGTCATCTTCTTCCGCAATAAAGGAGCAGCCGGGATTCCGCCTGAGGAACTTATCGATTCCCTCCCTTGAGTCATCCACATTGTTAAATCCCATATTTTTACAGGACATCCAGAGCGCGTACACCTTGTCATAATCATCGATTGTCATTTTACGGATATTCATATATTTTCATCCTCCAAATAGAGATATTTTCGGTTACTTCTTTTTTCCGGGAGCCGGTAACTCCTCGTACATGGCTTCCACCAGTTCCGAAAGGAATTCTTTATTCTCGATATCATCCACCAACAGCATTTCCTTTGCGCCTTCATAGGGCAGCTGCAGCTCTGCTTCCGGCATTTTCGTCGCGGCGGATTTTGTATTCTTTACAAGGAATCGGTCGTCATAGACGCCGCCGAAGATCTTACCCCTGTAATAGAGGATGTATTCCCCCATCATGGCTTTATAGGTAATATCATCCAGCTCCGACAGCTGTTCCAGTACATAATCCAGATATTCTTTACTTGATGCCATGGTTCATCTCCTCCAAATGATCAGTATCTTTTCCGTATACCGTACGAGTTTCTGCAAATTAAACTTCTTCGGCCCACGAGACAAGCGCTCTGCAAATTATGCTTCTTCGGCCCAGGAGGCAAGCGTCTGTATCGCACATCCTATGCGGACTCAGAATGCTAAAGTGCTGTCTTCATATTTCTTCGACTCCAGCACCGTATACCGTCCCGGGAAGATCTCCCGGAGGATCCGAAGCTCCAGTTCCTGCCGGTATCGGAAATGTGCATACATCTCCTCTTCTCCGGAGATTCCGTGTGCCTTCGCATAGGGTGATTCATTAAAATACCGGAGCATCAGCGGGAACCACATTTCATTTCCCTGATCATCCGACCGTTCTTTCCGGATCACACTGATGTTTGCCGCCACATCCTCCGTCTTCAGATACAGGATGTGTAGTGACTTATCCGCCAGCACCCTGCCAAGCTCCCTGTAGAAGGAAAGGAGCTCCTCATCCGATTTATTTTTGTACAGGATCATGTCCTCAACTGTATTCTGGAACAGAGCACATTCAAAGATCATCCGATCCCCGTTCCAGTTTCTGTACCGCCGAAGAACAATTTCCTGAAACGTATCATCTGCTATCCGTCCGTTGTAGATCTCATACTGTTCCAGATCCCTGTGAAATCCCGGAACATCCGTGAGTATCTTCGAATAGCAGATCACTCTCCGGTCGCCCTCTTTGTAGTTCTTTGCTTCTATCTCCTGCCGGAGTTCCGGATACTTCTCCAGAATCTCCTCATATTGCTGCCCGGTCACATATGCGCACCAGGCAAGCTCCACCGGAGAATAATCGCCTTCACGAAACACCCGGTGATCCGGATACTTTTCTGCCAGTCTGCCTACCAGTGTACTTTTCCCGCTTCCCTGCAAGCCCTCAACAAACCAGTTCATCCGTTTCCTCCTCACACATCCTATTTCCCTTTTCCATAAAAGAATCGTCCCTCGATCTGATTCTCGGTTACCAGCACCGATTCCTGATGAAACCGTTCACCGAGCCGGTATATTTTCTGATCTGCTCCTGTTTCATTTTCATAATATGCCACATCAGGGCACGCTTATCACTCATCATATTAGACTCCTATTCCATACTTCGCGCTGACGCGCTTTGTACAACATCATTCAACACAGGATTACGACGATTCTTTCTTCAGATAGTCGAGAACCGCTGCTATATTCTCTTCCTTCGGAACAACCGTGAAATGATCCACTTCCGGATGTTCCTTTACATAGGCGCTCAGAATATCCATCAGGTTCTCTCTTGTTTTCATATAATCATCGATGATGGTCCGGTCATCGAATCCCAGACGATACAGGATGATGGCCGACACCACCCCGGTCCTGTCTTTCCCCGCATTGCAGAAATAAAGCACGTTACTGTCGGCACCCATGATGGTTCGGATGATCTTCTCCATCTGTTCATCGATCATTTCCACATAGCTTGCCGGAACTGCATCGGGAGAATCCGGCACAGCTCCGTCTCCGGTTACCGGCAGATGAAAGCAGGTAAACCCTTCTTCCTGTTCCAGTCTGCAGGGCTTTCTTTTGTGTTCGCTCTCTGACCGTAAGTCAACAACTGTGGTGATACCGTTCTGAAGCAGCCATTTCACTTCCTCATCGGTAAGACTTCCCGGAACATCGCTCCTGATATAGCGATAATCTCCTGTGGGAAGAGCCCTTGTGTTCAGTGTTGACGGGAGCAGCGAAGCGTTTAACCCTCTCCTCCACTCACTTGCCTTCTGCAGGATCTCATCGATCAGTGCACTCTTCTTTTCCGTGTATGTATTTCGGTCTTCCGGATATTCCCCGGCCAGACGCTCCTTCAATTCGGAATAAGCCCTTGCATCCTCCTCATGGCAGTTCAGGTAATCCCGCATATTCACGTAATTATTCCAGTAAATGGAGTTCTGGAGCACCACATGGATATGATGGGTTCTGGAATCCGCATCCCCGCACACATACAGATACTGGTTCGGAAGATCCTGCCCGCGGAAGATAAATCCGTGCTTTTCCAGTTCCGGATTCTTCCTGAGGATCTTTTCAAATTCCAAAACACCCACCACAATATCGATGATTGGCTTGGCCGCAATGCCCCGGATGGCCGTGCTTCCGATATGCTGTATATCAATTGCAACTCCCTGCAGAAGTTCTTTCAATTCTTCAATGGTTTGTTCCGCGATCACTTCCCACTGTGGATCATGGGGTTCCACCGCAACCATTCCACGCCGTAAACCAAGTTCCATATTCCGTCTCCATCCTGTCCCGAAGGATCATGAGATTGCCTGCGCTTCCATGCATCCTTCATCCATGGTATATCATTCCATCCGGGCCCCTAATCCGGGGCTTCCTGGCGAATACTCAGATCCCCTTGCAGAAATCAACGATCTCCTGCTTTCTCGCGGCAACATTTTCTTTATATTCGATGGATGTAAGGCCCAGATGCCCGGAGGCCTCGATATGAAGATGCCCATAGAAATGCTCGATGCTCTGAATGATCCTCTCGCATTCATGCATTCCCGGACCGGTTCGCAGCGCTACGGCATAACCCTTCTTCCCTTCCTTTATGGACGCATGGGGTTCATGGGTATCGCACCAGGGTGTGCATCTGTCGATGAACGCCTTGAACTGACCCGGTATATCCGCCCAGTAGGATGGTGCTACCGATATTATGATATCAGCCGCATCATACTCATTCATGATCTTTAAAGTGTCATCCCCCTGCAAAACGCACTCAGCGGTAGCATGACAGGAACGACATCCTTTGCAGAATGCAAATTCATAGTCATCGATACAGATACACCTTGTATCATATCTTGCAGAGATCTCCTTCGCAATGATATTTACGATTTCCGCAGTGGCTCCTGTTCTGACCGGACTGCAATTCATGATCAGTGCTTTCATCATTAGTGCCCTCTGTGCTTCTCCTTCTTCTTTTCCTGTTTCCGTTCGAACTGCCGCACTTTCTCGGCTTCCCGTTCCTCCCTGCTGACTTTCTTACGTTCCAGCTTGTGTTCTTCCTGCTGCAGTTTCAGGGCCTGCCGGGATTTGGTCCCGATCCCCTGATCCGCAGTCTGCCGTTTTGCTTCACGGAGCAGCCGCTTCGGATTCTTCCTGTCCGTCTTCACCTCCGCCATAACTGCCGGACTGAATGGAACGCCAAAAAAGTGTCTTTTGACGAACTCGTTCACCTCGTAGTCTTTGGGTTCGGCACCGAAGGTAACCTTCGCTGCCGAGAGTTTTCCGGCTTCAATCCTTTCGAAAACTCCCACCCAGAACGGATCCTCAAAATACACTGTCAGTCTGATTCCTGCTTTGCTCATTTCAAATCCCTCCTTAAAGATGTATGAGCAAAGAACGGACAACCCGGAGGGGCAGGTTACTTACCCTGTATTCACAGGACGGCCGGGCTACCTACCGGCTCTGGCATGTCTTAGACATACGTTGCGTTTTTATCTTCGCTAAATTTTAGTCAGCACCCTATGTTTCCGGATGTTGTGCGTCCGCGGGTGCAGAACATTTTACAACCACTGTATAAATGCTGTTTTGTCGCTGCTGTTATAGCCGGCCTTCTCGTAGAAATGTAACGTCTCCGGTTTCTTCGAGCCGGTGAGCAGCATCATTTTGTAGCAGTTTTCTTTCTCTGCAATGGTCTTTGCATAGGCCAGGCACTCACCGGCGTAACCGTGTCCACGGTAATCCGCATGAGTTACCACATTTTCCACGAAAGCGTAAGGACGAACATTTCTGGTGAGATTCGGAATGATCACACAGACACAGGAGGATACGATTTTTCCGTCCACCTCCTTCACGATCAGGTGATGATTCTCATCCCCGATGATGGTGTTCCAGGTTTTCTCCAGATGCTCATTCTGCTCCGGAATACTATCCTCGTGCAGATTCAGATACAGCTCCAGCAGCTCCTGCAGTTCTTCTTTCCTCGCTTCTCTTACCATGGCTGAACCTCCTATTTCATCTTCTGATAGCCCAATTCCGTCGGGAGATTATCCCAGAGCTCCGTTCTGGACCCGGCTTCTCTCATAGACTGAATCACCAGTTCATCCGGATCCGGATATATGATCAGACCGTCTTCCTCGCCCCACTCCGGACGGATCGGAAATGCCAACTGCTCCTTTTCCAAGGAGAACTGTGCATCAACGCCCTCTTTATTCCCTCTGGCGTCCAGCCGGATCCACCTGTCCAGTTCCCGGATATAGACACCGTTCAGTCCGTGATAGATCAGCACCGGCGCATTCTCATCGTCCAGGATCAGCTTCTGATAGCAAAAGCCCGTGGGAATTCCCTTCGCCCGAAGGATTGCCGCCAGAAGATGCGCCTTGGCAAAGCAGATCCCGTGTCCCGCTGCCAGCACCTCCGAAGCACGGATGGTGATCAGATCTTCATTCGCATCTGCAGAGTGAGGGAAGTGATCCCTCACATATTCATAGGCTTTCCGGATAAAATCCGGTTCGCCGTCGGAGCCTTCATACAGGGTGTCCGCGAGTTTTGCAACTGACTCATTTTTGTAATCAATGATATCATCACATTTCAGATATTCAACAATTTTGTTTGTGAATAGTTCGATTCCCATTTTCAACTCCCAATTTAACCATGTCCCTCACTCATAAGATCCTCCGCCAGTATGGCGTAAACAAAAGTATCCTTCCATATCGGTTGTCCGTTCTCATCCTTGTGGAAGAAGATATTCTGCCTGAAATGTGCTTCCCGCTTCAGCCCCTCATTTCTCTCTCCGTGATAATAATTATCACACGGTAATCTCAATCTGATTTCCCTCTATTGCGATGATACAACTTTCATAATATCCGTCCCCTGTGGTTCGCGGCCCGCTTATAACCTCATATCCGTCATCCCTCAGTCTGGATGTTAATAGATCGACCTGTTCCATACTGCCGACACTGAATGCGATATGGGCAAAGCCCGTACGGTTCAGATCCTTCCTGCTGTCTGTCATGTCAGGTTTACTCATAACTTCAAGTCTTGATCCATCATCAAAACTGATGAAGTAAGAGCGAAATCCGGTATTTTGATTATGATAGCCATCGTTAGAACGCCCATTGAAATACCTGACGAAGAAATCCCTCGCTTCTTCCACCTGATTCACATACATGGCAACATGTTCGATTCTCATTATATTCCTCTTCCGTTTTTCAGGTATGCGTCTGATCACCTTTGCAGTATCTTCTAATTCCCTCTTGTTGTCCTTTATCAACACTCCCGTTTCACTCAGCGAAAAACCACTGATCCATGCCTGCGCCGGTCTTCTCATTCGGTCGCTCCAGGAATCCGAACTTCTCATAAAACGGTTCTTTCCCTTTTGCTGCCATCAGATTGATCTTCACCTTGTATCCGGGCTTCATATCTGCCTTCACCCTATCGATACAAGCCTCCACCAGTTTCCGGCCGATGCCCTGCCCCTGGTATTCCGGAGCCACGATCACATCCGAAATGAATGCGATATAGCCACCGTCCCAGAGTAGCCGCAATACGCCGATGGCCCTTCCCTCATCTCTTACCGAAACAACCATGTACGCGTTATCCAGTCCGGCCCGGGCTTCCTCCAGCGGAAATACCATCCAGCCCACCAGCCTGCGGAGTTCCATGTATTCTTCTGCCGTGATCTCATTTCCGTATTCGATCATAGTTTGTCACCTCGCCTTTCACTGTTATAAGATCCTTCACCCCTTTCGGGGTTCAGGATGAAATGGTGCTTCAATGCTGACAGAACTCCGCCATCTCTTTCTCCAGCAGCCGGAACACATTTGCCACCAGATATCCGTCCGCCACTGCATGGTTTAGTCTTACGGAGACTGGCATCATCAGCCTTCCGCTTTCCTCCCTGTATCTCCCCCAGTTGATGATGGGAGGGAAATGCAGGTAACCGTCCGGCAGTTCGATATTCAGAGAATCATAGGAAAGCCAGGAGATATAGGACGCATCAAACCAGTTGGGATGGTTTGCCATATCCAATCCGTATTCCCGGGTCTCCTTCGCCTTCTCCACATCCTCTGTGGCATTCCGGTAGAAGGTCTCATAATCCGGATCATAGTTTGTATAAACCGGTGTGCAGGTCTCCGTATCCTCATGGAAGATATACTGCATGGGGTTCATCACGTCATAGCAGATCAGCTCGTCTGTCTGCCAGAGGTATCCCATTTTATAATCGTCTCTGGAATTTATCACCTTTGATAGTATGTAGAGGAAATTGATGTAGAACTTCGTCCCCTTAGCCTTGGAGTATGCCACAAGCTCCGTTACATCGATCCTCGCCGTCATGGAGGTGGAGCACTTACAGTCTTCTGTAAAATGCCGGTAAACACCCTTTCTGTAATATGTTTCCTTATCAATAACTCTGTAGTTCATAAGATTACCCTCTTCTTTTCATCATCAGATAGCAGTTGATCCCCTTTTTATAAAAATCAGTCAGTTCTCCAACACACGTATATCCCAGATTTTCATATAATTTCTTTGCTCCCGGGTTAAAATCATCTACAGTTAAAAAGTATTTTGCTGAAGAAGAATCGGAAGCATTCTCCTCAAAAAATTCAATCAGCTGTTTACCGATACCATAATTCCTGTATTCTTCCTTTACTGCAACAATATGGAGATACGGGGAGCTTCCGAAAACACCATTTGTCATGTAATAAATAAACCCCAGACATCTCTCATTTTCATCCAATGCAACATATACGTTATCCTGTCCCACTGCATATGTAAGCATATTCGTTGCTTTTTCATGATCACTAAAATACGCTTGTCCCAAATCGGAATTTTGCAAAATGTCTATGCAGCTATCCATATATTTCATATCTGCAAGTTGAATATGTATATCCTTTTTCCTCTTACGCTCTTCACCGGTTTCTTCGCCGCTTTCCGAAACAAAAGGAGCGTTTAGATCATAATCCGAAATTTCGGAAATGGGTACGGGCAGTTTAAGACCGATTTTTGAATCCCTGTAATTTATCTGTTTTGAATGAGCATCATTTCCGCTTCTGTCCACGGAATAAAGCTGTATCGTATCATTCTGCAATGAAATAAAAGCGTGCCCAAAACCTGCGGGAATCAGCACAGCAAGGGCATTTTCTTCTGACAGTTCAAACGACTCCCACTCCAGATAGGTCGGCGATTCTTTTCTCAGATCAATAACGTAATCCAGCCCTCTGCCCTTTATGACTGTCACAAACTTCGTCATCGGGTCACTTTCTTCTCTGTAGTGTATTCCAAAAAAAGTTCCTTCTTTGGGCATGCTGTAAATCCTTGTCTCCCGGGCTTTGAAGTGAGCGGTGTTTTCATCAAAAACATATTCCAGAGATCCACGGTTATCAACACGCGAATGAAGCTTATATATCTTTACTTTTCCAAAGATTTCTTTTATCCTCATATCCGCCATATCTCCTTTAAGCATCGCAGTAATTTTTTCCTCATCCATCTTTGGCAGATAAAGCGTTAATATGTCTCATTGCCTTTTTTTCCACTGAAAACCTATCGGTTTTCCTCCAGAATCTTCAGTCCTTCCGCCGTGTCATATCCGATGATCTCCTGAATCATTTGAAAATCATATTTCTCATGCAGAGTGTCCAGCACCTTCGCCAATTCTTTCTTATCATACTTCCGGATAAACTGCGCCATGGCTTTAATGGCATTTCCGTCATTTCCGTTTCCGTAGAAGCCTGTGCGGCAGTCATCCAGTTCCTCACATTCGTAGCAGCCTTCATCCCCCTTTGTCCTGCAGCATACAGCGTTGGGGCATACGCCGTTGGGTGAACAGGTCGCATAGGAACAGGTATTGTAATCCGTCCTGCAGGAACCGCACCAGTCCTTCAGGAAGCAGTGATCGCAGGAAAGTCCGCAGTAGGCGATGGGCTCCACTCCTTTTTTCGCCTTCTGACACAGCTTGTTCTTGATCCGGCACATGGCCTCGATATGCATGATCCAGTGTCGGCTGAAGGGCATCTGAACCAGTCCCTTCACATCCTTCCCGCACCAGTAATCGATGAGCCAGACAGCCTCTTCATCGGTGCTGACACATTTGCTTTCCGCCAGTCTTTCCTTATCCTCGTCTGTGAATTTCCGCTTCAGTTCCTTATATTCCAGGTTCTTCAGAAGTTCATTTGTGGACTCCATAACAGCCTTGCAGTATTCATAGACTGCCTTCACATCCAATGCTTTGGAGAACTCCATAATCTCCTCGCCCTTCAGTTCATTACCGGTAGTCGTGATGGTGCTCTTTGTTTTCTTCATCCAATCCCCGGAGAACAGCACCTGTTCATCCTGCAGGATCTGGGTATGGGCCACGATATCCTCGATCCGGAAGATATGCCACATGGAGTACGCCAGTGTTTTGCTGTGATACCCTTCCGTTCCGCCGAAGGGCATCTGCCAGAAAGCATCCGCCGGAAATGTATTCACGATGGATGTGATCTGCCCGAAGAGATCATTTCGAAGATCCAGAAGGACTTCGATCCCTTCCCGGAAGGTTGCTTCCTTCCCGATCAGCTTCTGCATTTGCTTATTCTTATCCGACCAGTCTTTATTCATGTGGAACCTCCTTTGACTGAGTGACGGGATTCTTCGTCGCCGGTGCGAAGCACCTTGCTCCTCGGAATGACAGGCTTTATGATTTCAGATATTCATACGCGCAATTCTTCGCCCGCTCCGGATATGCATAGCCTTCTGCCTCCGCGATGCGTCCGGTTACCTTTTCAAACAACAGATGTGTTGCATCTAACGCTGATTTTACATCTTCTGCCTCATAATGGGCAAAACATTTTTTCATGTCCTTCAGAATCCAGTTATCCGCCCACCGGTCGATAAACCGGCCGTCATGCCATACATCCTTGCCCTCCACCCTGTAGCAGTAGAATTCGATCATGCGGAGCAGCCTTTGCTTCAGATAGGCATCCACACACATCTTGGCTGACCAGAGTTCTCCCCGTTTCAGCTTCTTATACGCCCAGATATTATGGAAATAGAAATCATTAACGATGTTCTTAAACTCGATTTCCGGCATCTCCGGTTTGGAGTTCCCATGTGTCACATATTGTGCCAGCAGCTCCGAATACCCCTGTGCATCATACAACACCTGATAGCCCCGGTTCATGACCCACTCCAGGACTCCTTCCTTCGCCGCTGCCTCCATTTGCTCCGGTGAAAGGACGATCATATCCACATCCAGATCCGCCTCATAGATGCATCTGTATTCTTTACCTCCCCCCAGGGTCGGTTCGATGAAGGCGATGCTTACATTTCCGATCTTCGCCGGATACTCTCCCGAATACCAGCGGTCCGGGTCCGTTGTTACGATGAAGAGATCCAGGTCGGAAAATTCATCTGCCTTTACGGTTGTTCTGGTTGATGATCCGATGGCCACCACCGCACGGATATCCTCATCCTTCGCAGCATAACCCTGAATCGTCTGTTTTATCTCTGCAAACCGGTCCATACAACCCCTCCTCCTTAACCTGCATACAAATCCGCCTTCGGCTAATACTTATTAGCCATAGTATATCCAACAGAAATCCCCCTGTCAAGCCTTTATAAAGCACCGAAGAAGCACAGAAATCACGTCAAAAAGCATAAGCCACATCATTTTCGCCGGAAAGAACAAAATGCCGCAGAGTGATTCTCTCTGTGGCATTTTAATATCCTATCCGTCCCGTCTTTACAGGCAATTCAGACTACCTTTCGTCCATGAGACAGGTAAGCACCATGCATTCTTCGGAATCGGTAAATCCGCAATTTCTGTAAAGCGGTCTTCCCGCCTCCGTTGCGTCCAGGCTGATCTCCGTCGCACCCTTCTTCCGGGCATCCCCGATCAGCAGATCCACTATCTTCTGTCCGATCCCCTGCCTGCGGTAGTCCTTAGCGGTGTACACATTCATTAAATGTGCTCTCTTCCCTGTGGGATGAGAAAATGTGGGCATGATCACGATATAGCAGATCGTGCCGCAACCGATGACCCGGTCTCCGTCCAGAACCAGGACCGTGGTCTGGTCCCCTTCCAGGAAATATTTCCGGCTCTCCGCTACGAACTCTTCCGAATACGCATAATCCTCCGAAAGGTCATTCACTTCCCGGAGCATTTCCAGCCGGCTGCTCATCATAAGCCCGATATCTTTTTCCGTTGCAATTCTGTACTCGATCATCTTGTGTCTCCCTCCCGGAATCTGCATCTCTCATTCGGAAAGCAGTGAACGGATGGAGTTCCGTACCATATCCCCCACTGCCTGCTCCGTGTAAAACGCCATATGGGATGACAGCAGCACGTTCGGCAGGCTGAGCAGCTTCGCGCGCTGGGGCCGGTCCAGCGGAACCCCGCAAAGATTCCGGTAGTAAAGGTTCTCCTCATGTTCGATGGTATCCAGCGCCGCATATCCGATCTGCCCGCTGATCAGCGCATCGATCATGGCATCCGTATCGATCAGCATTCCCCGGCCGCAGTTCACCAGGATCACGCCCGGCTTCATCCTGCTGATCTCTTCCGCTCCGATCATATGGAAGGTCTCCGGGATCCCCGGTGCATGCAGGGAAATGATATCCGATTCCGCGATCAGCGTATCCAGGGACACATAGGTACCGGGGGCCGCTGCCTCCGGCTCCGGATTCACATCATAACAGAGGATCCGGCAGCCGAAACCGGACAGGTCGCGGATCACGGTCTTTCCGATCCGCCCCGTTCCGATGATCCCGACGGTACAGGTTCTTAACTCACATCCGATCTTTCCCTCCAGGGTGAAGTCCTGAAGTTCTGCCTTCTTCATAAGAAGTGGCATCTTCCGAAGTGCCATCAGGATCAGCATGACCGTATAGTCCGCCACCGTACTCGGCGTATAACTGATATTGGATACCTTCATGCCGATCTTCTTGCAGTAGTCCATATCGATATGATCCATCCCGATGGTTCGTGTTGATATGTGACGAACCCCCAGATCATAGAAAGCCTGTGCCAGTTCCGGTTTCACGGGGTTCGTGATAATGGAGATGCCTTCATAGCCCTCCGCCAGTGCCGCATTTTCCAGTGATGGATATTCAGCGGTATATCCGTATTCCACCCCCGCCTCCTCACAGGCAGCGATAAAAAGATCCTTCTCATCATATTCGCGTAATGCATATGCGAAGATCTTCATAGTGTTACCTCCCGACTTTTTTGTCACGTATCGCTATCCGCGCATCATTTTCCATGTAACTTTTTCCATCTGTCATATTTGATCGGTTTCCAGATATTCCCGGAGCATCTTCAGAACCCCGGTCTTCGCTTCCTCCGTCACCGCCACATCCTTCAGCCCGCCTATATATTTCCACCGGTCCGGAGCAGCATCCTGCAACAACGCGCACACTGCAGCGATCTCTTCTTTGGTACAACGGTGGGTACACATCCCATGGCTGGCTTCATCCATCCATTCTATGGATGAATTTCCGACCCGTGAGAGATTCGAAAGCAGATAGAAGGAGGCCGGGTTCTTCCCTTCACCGTGGTCCAGTTCCCGTCCGGCAGACAGATACCGATATAGTCTTCCTCAACGAATCCGTCCTTCAGACCGATGGCATACTCGATGGAATCTTTCGTCCAGCCGTAACCCAGTCCTCTCAGATTCTCCATCCCGTATTTCTTTGACATCTCATCCCAGAAGGCACCGATGGTTTCGTACTGCGCCTCATTTTTCGTCGAGAAGGTCCTGGATACTCCATAAAACATCATACCCACCCGCTTTCGTAACTCCTGACGGACTCAGTTCTTCTCATAAAAGACGATATCCATCCGCTCATTGATATGCTCTGTCTCGCCGACACGATGGTAACCCATTTTCTCATAAAGATGGAGATTTCCCTTCTCCTGAAGGATCGTGTCCAGGCTCCAGTGCTCCGGCCCGTATAACCGTTCCACCGCTTCGATAGCCTGCTGCGCATAGCCCCTGCCTCTATACTCCGGCATGATCCAGAGGGGCGATATCCGCTTACGGCTTCCGTCCTTCTGATCGATCACCCGGATGACTCCCACCTTCTCATCTCCGGAAAGGATGAAATAATAGGTGCTCCGGGGCGGGTCATAGCGGCTTTGCACCTTCTCGAAGGGCTCCGCGCCGGGACTCATGTCATAATCCCGATACTTCTCAAGAAGGCCGGCAAATGCTTCCGTCTGCATCCTCCAAACCTTCTCCAGTTCTTCTTTTCTGACTTCTGCCAATGTGATTCCCATCTTACTTTTATTCCCGTCTGCCCTTCTCAACGTATCGTGTATGTATGATACGTGTCCATTAGATCCTTCGCTTCGCTCAGGATGACATGCCTGCTTCACTATGCTCAGTTTGACAGACCTGCGTGTCATCCTCCGGCCGGTAATGGTGATTCCTCTGTCAATACCCGATCATTGTATCACGGAACAAAAAAAATGTCATCCCGGGTACCGGCGGATCGGCCTTCCTTTTCTCTTAGAGATCATCCTACAGCATTTCCCTCAGCATGTTCTTTGCCTTTATGCACCACTTCAGGTAGGCCTCATAGGTATCGATCCCGAAGGAAACCGTAAGATAATAGTAAATGTGATCCTCCGCTTCCAGGTGCTGCTGCAGCGCCTCCCCGTAACTCCTCAGAAGTTTCAACTCCTGCCGGATCTCTGCCTCAAACAATTCAATATTTCGGATGGTAACTTCCTTCTTCTCTGCTCCGCCGAAAAAGAGTTTCAGCAGGGTTTCGTACCGGAGTTCATTTCCCGCCTGCCCGTCCGCGATCCATTTCTTCAGGACTTCTTTGCCCTCCTTTGTGATGCCATAGGTGATCCGCTCCCGGCCCCCCACCGAGGTATCGCTTTTCACGATCAGCCCCTGGTTTTCCATATCCTTAAGCGCCGGGTAGATATTTCCGAAACTCCCTTTCCAGAAAAAACGGATGGCACCGTCGATCCGCTTCTTTATATCATATCCGGTCAGATCCTCATGACTGAGCAGTCCCAGGATCACCATATCGATCTTTCGTTCCCTTGCCATAACGCACCCCTTTCCTGTCAAATGCCCAGAATCTCTTCGCATCCTTGCTGAGCGTTTATCTAAGCGGGGGATTGAACCTCCGCTTAGCCAAACACTGTTACCCGCCACCAAAGAGGCGGGATCTTCTCCCTCTGAGAAGAAATGGTATAGGATCATCTCCCGCCTCAGTCCATGATATCTCTCACATATTCTACCACTTCCTCCGTGGTAAAATAATCTTCATGGGAAATACCGTGAAATATCTTACACTCCGCGTCCTTATAGCAGTCTGCCAGCTTCTGCTGGAGCTTCGCGTCCAGGGTTGTATCCGCATCCGATCCGATCACCGTCACGGGGCATGTAGTATTCCCGGCATAGAGATCCACCCGGACATTGTTTTTAATGAATACCGTAAGCGGTCCCCAGAAAATGGGTATGATCTTATTGTACATATCCGCACTTGTCCGGTAACCGGAAGCAAGAAAGAGATGCTTACACTCCCTCACACTGGCCAGATAGGCCGCCATGCCGCAGCCGTAGCTGTGCCCGATGATGCAGACATCCTTTCCGGGATACTTCGCCACCGCATAATCATAGAGATCCTCCGCGGACTGCTGCATGGTCTTTACATTCATCTTCCCATTGCTGTTCTGGGAACCATAGTAATCCACGGAAAGGAAGGGACAGTCGAATTTCCCGCCGTATGTCCCCACGGTATTATAGGCTATATACATGGATCCGCCGAAGAAAAGAACGATCCTGTCCGATTCCTTCTCCAGATCATATCCATACCCGGAGAGATCCTCATTCACCCGTATCTCCTCCGGCTTATAAGCCACCTCATCCTTCTTCCAGTTTCCCTTATAGAACCTGAAGGTGATGAACTGCATGATCGCATCCGTAAGAAAATACACGATCAGAACGATCATCAGGATTTTCAGAATAATGTACCATACACTCACTTTTACCGTCTCCTTCTTCTTCATGCTGCACCGCCTTTATATATCTCGCCGATATATCATTTTGATATATCATATAACATGAAGAAGGAGATTGCAAGTGCTTTCTTTACATTTCCGAATTACCCGGTCCTCACTGAAACAGATATCAGATTCCCCGCCACTCAGGAGGTGGGGGAGATTCTTCCACAAAGAAAAAACCGCCTTACAAGTAAAGCGGTTTTAGTAATCTTTCCTGCGGTGCTCAGTCCGTGGTCATCACGTAGATCTGGCAGGGGTTGGCTTCGTCCCAGAGCTCCGGGAACACCTCAAATTCCTTGAAGCCGAGGCCCAGATAAAACCGGTTGGTCCGGTCATAATCCTCATACATTCCCATCTTTACAGTCTTCACCTGGATAAAGGAATAACCCTCATCCTTTGCGATCTCCTTCGCCTTTTCGAAAAGCTGTCTTCCCAGACCCTGACGGTGATACTCCTTCCGGACTCCCATCACCGCGATCTCCACCGTCTCCTTCCCTGTCTCCTTCAGACAGAGAAATCCCGTGGGCTCATCTCCCTCCCGGGAGGCTACCATGATCCTGTGGGGACTGTCTGCGATATACTGCTCCCGGCTTTCTTCCACCTCAAACCACTCCGGAAGGGCTTCCAGAATGGTACGTGCGATCTTCTTCTTTGTTTCTGCGTCTTTTACAATCTCGATCATTTTCTCAGTCTCCTGTTTTTTTCTGTTTTACAGCCCAGTCCTTTACTGTTTCAACCCATTTCTCCGGTTCAAAGCTGGCAAGGTACGCGTGTGCATACCCGTCAAAACACATGATCTCGGTCTGAGGGTTCACGCTTTTCATTTTCATCGCCGCCTTCTTTGATACGGATTCATTTCCCTTCGTTCCGTGCATGAAAAGGATCCTGCAGTCATCGCTGTATTTCTTGTATGTAAATGCACTGAACACGCTGTTAAGAATGTTCTTAACCGACTCTTCCTCCATATGATCCGCGATCTTTAAATAATACGGAATATACTTCTCCGGAAGAAAATCCCGTTTCGCCGATTCCAGCACCTTGGGGTCTCTGGCCCTGGATTTCCTGATAATACCAATGTAGCTTTTCTTCATGATCCCCACCAGCAGCTTCGACACTTTGAGAAGCGGCGCCCCGTCCAGCACCAGATTCTCCACATGCATTTCCGGAAAACCTGCCAGCGTCGCCGCGATCCGGCCGCCCATGGAAAGTCCGCAGAGCAGGTAGAGATGCCCTCCGGTAACCGTAAGAAGGAAATCCAGGATCTCCGCCGCTTCGCTCTCCACGGACCGGAAGGAGGTGGGTTCTTCCTCCGTATGTGCATCCAGTTCCGGAACGATCACATAGTAATCTCCGGAGAGCGCTTCGATCGCAGTCTCCCAGATCTGCCAGGGATTCAGCATGCCGTGGATCAGCATCACCGGTTTCTTCGTCTTATCTCCGAATGTATGAAATTTCATGCCCACCTACCCTTTCATCATCAGGATCACGGACTCCGCAAGACAGGAAAACATCCTGTCCGGATCGTACTTCCCCTTTACCGTTTCTCCCTGAAAACACTCCGAAAGCACATATCCGTTAATGATACCGTGATATGTCGCGATCATAAACTGAAGTATCTCCTCCACCGATTTCATCGGTTTCAGTTTCCGTTCCGCGGTCACCCTCATTAGATATGCTCCCATCGCCCCGGCCAGGGTAATCAGCGGACTCTTCTCCTCCGCTCCCAGCTTCTCCATAAGCCGGCCCACCCTTTCCGGATCGCTCATGGCCAGCATGTCACTGTAAATGGAAAGCTTCAGAAGATCCGTGCCCATTTCCCGAATATGTCCGGCAAACATCTCGCAGGACTTTCGCACCGCAGACTCCCAATGCTCCGTACCGGCTTCCCGAAGGATCGTATCCAGCTTCTCATCGATCCGGTTCTCGGAATTCACCGTGATCACCAGGTCATGCAGTACCTCATCCAGATCCTTATAATACCGGTAAATGGCACCATGGGAGTAACCGGTCTCCGCGATGATGTCCTTCATTTCCACGGAAGAAATGGGTTTTCGGACACACACCCGGTACGCCGCGTCTATGATCTCCCGCCGCTTCTTTTCATAGTATTCTTCACTTACCTTAGGCATGGCACATCCTCTCAACCAAAAATGACTCTGCGTCATTTTGTGACTTGGCGTCATTTTAGCACCATGACCCCCATTTGTCAACAAAGAAATAACTCCGCTCCTGCATTCATGATAATACATGATCATTTGGGTTTTCTGCTTGCTGATCCCCCGGTAAATCTCGTATAATTGACATATACCCTTCGGGTTCCAAAGGAGGACAGGAAGCGTATGAGACTGAAAAAAACAAATGCCGTTCTGGGGCTTCTGCTTTCCGCGGTCTGTCTTACGCATGTGGTGGCAGAGGTCGGGAACGGAATCACCCACGGTGCTCTTCAGAGTCAGAATCAGATCATCGCAAGGATCTGCGGTACCATCGCCATCCTTCATGTTCTGATTAGTTGTTACATGCTCTTCATCTCCCATGAAGGAAAACACATGAATCAGTATCCCCGGGAAAATGCTTCCACACTGCTCCAGAGGATCAGCGGGATCCTGATGATCATTTTTCTTGCCTTTCATGTCGGTGTCTTCAATGCTCTGGCCGGCCACGAGGGACGCGACGCCGGGTTCTTTGTCCTTCGCACTGCTACTGCGGTTCTTTTCTATGGAACCGTATTTCTGCATATCAGCCTGTCCTTCTCGCGGGCACTGATCACTCTGGGCATCCTCTCATCACGGGAAACCAAGCGGCGGCTGGACCGGATCCTGTGGGTGATCCTGGGCCTCGGCTTCATCGCCGCATCCGTCCTGATCACGTATTCATATGCCACATTTTATTTTAACGGAGGAAGAGCATGAAAAAGGTTTTGGTAATCGGAAGCGGGATCTCCGGCCTGACTACGGCCATCGAATGCGCTTCCAAAGGAATCGAGGTACTTCTGGTTTCCCCCTTCCCCTCGGAACGGGCACAGTCCGTTCTGGCGGCAGGCGGGATCAACGCCGCGCTGGATCATAAGAATGAACAGGATTCCGTAGAATCCCATATTGAAGATACGCTGAAGGGCGGATGTTTCCTGGCCGGAAGACGGTCAGTGACCGGTCTTTGCGAAACTGCACCCGAAATTCTGGAATGGCTGGAGCATCTGGGTACGGTATTCTCCCGGACGAAAGAGGGAAGGATCGATCAGCGGGCTTTCGGCGGCCAGTCCCACCGGCGCACCTGTTTTTGCGGCGCCTCCACGGGAAAGCAGATCGTTACCGCCCTTGTCATGGAGGCCCGGCGGTATGAAGGTCTGGGACTGATCAAACGGCTGCTCTGGACAGATTTCCATTCCGGCCTGATCCGTGACGGTATCTGCTACGGCGCAAGACTGTTCAACGAAGGAACACGTCAGCTGGAGGATATTACGGCAGATGCCACGGTGATCGCCACCGGCGGGCAGAATGCTCTTTTCGGAAAAACCACGGGATCCACCCAGTGCGACGGTTATACAGCAGGGATGCTCTTCCTTCAGGGCGCGGAATTGAAGAACCTGGAATTCATCCAGTACCACCCCACCACGATCCACACGGGCCAGAAGATGATGCTGATCTCGGAAGCGGCCCGGGGGGAAGGCGGACGACTGTATTACGAGGACAACGGGAAACGGGTCTATTTCATGGAGGATCTCTACGGAGAAAACGGAAACCTTATGCCCCGCGACGTGGTATCCAGAACCATGTATGAACTGAACCGGCCGGTCTTCCTGGACGTCACCTTCCTCGGAAAGAAAAAGATCCTGGAACGGATCCCGGAGATCTATGATCTCTGCATGAAATACCGGGGGATCGACATCTCAAAGGAAAGCATCCCGGTGGAACCATCCGTGCATTTCTTTATGGGCGGACTGGCTGTCAATCTGAGACACGAGACAAATATACGGAATCTCTACGCCGTCGGCGAATGCGCTTCCATGTACCACGGAGCCAACCGGCTGGGAGGAAATTCCCTTCTTGCCGCCGTATACAGCGGACGGATCGCAGCCCGGGCCATAACGGATACGGAAGGCATCGGACCCGCACCGGATCTTTCGGCATCCCTTGCGGAGGATATGAAGAAACTGAAAGCCGGATATGCGATAGAGAACGGCTTCTCCGTTATGCATGTAAGAAAGATCCTTGCAGAGCTGATGCATGAAAAACTGGGGATCGTCCGTGAAGAGACGGAACTGAAAAAAGGGATCGGTGAAGTATCCCATCTGCTGGATACCGTGGACAAACTGCGGTTCGATGCCTCGGAGCTGCCGTATTTCAATTACAGTATCAAAGGCATTCTGACGCTGGCCGGGGCTGTTCTTACCGCTGCGGAGAGCAGGAAGGAAACCCGCGGTGCACATGTCCGAAGGGACTACCCCGATACCAACGAGGAATACCGGGCAGCAACCATCATTTCCTGCAGGGATGGAAAGATCAACACAAGACTGGATCGGGAGGGTGCATATGAAAGTTAAGATATTACGACAACAATCCCCTGTTTCGGAGCCCTACTGGCAGACCTTCTCCTACACCGGTTCCCGGGATAAATCCGTTGCGGCAATGCTGGACGACCTGAACTACAACGATGATCTGATCGATATTGACGGGAACCGGACAGATGTCATCTCCTGGGAAAGTTCCTGTCTGCAGGGCATGTGCGGAGCATGTGCCATGGTGATCTGCGGACATCCGGCCCTGGCCTGCCAGACCTTTCTCCGGGATCTTCCGAAGGAGGAGATCACCCTGGAGCCTCTCCGGAAATTTCCCACCATCAGCGATCTTCTGGTGGACCGGAGCATCATTTTCGAAAACCTGAAGCGTGCCAACGCCTATATCGAAGCCTATCAGCCAACGGATGCAAAGGAGCACGAGCATCAGTATCTCGCCGCCAGGTGTCTGAAATGCGGACTCTGCCTGGAGATCTGTCCGAATTATTCCGAAGGACAGAAGTTTTACGGTGCGGAATTCGCAAATGATGCGTATCTTATAGCATCCCGCAGTGCAGAGCATAAAGAAGCGATACAGAAGGAATACGAGGAGCATTTTGCCGGGGGCTGCTCCAAATCCCTGGCCTGCGAGGACATCTGTCCCATGAAGATCCCGACGCTTGCTTCCATGGCAAAACTGAACCGCAGGAAGAAATTCTGATCATAAAGGATCCGGTCCCGTATTTTGTCCCTGTCCGACATTATGGATACCGGATCCTTTTTTTCGTTACCGGATCCTCCGACCGGATGATCCTCAAATATCTCTTTCCAGTTCCAGGCAGCTCCACTCCTGTCCCAGCACATGATAGAGCTCAGGAGTCTCCTGCAAAACATCCTGAAATCCCGCTGCCTTATAACAGTAATAGGCCGGCTGGTTATTCTCAAAAACCCCCAGGGAGACCTTTTTTGCTCCCAGTTTCTTTGCCGCATCGATCCCCAGAAGGAGCATCCTCTTTCCATAGCCCTTCCCTCTCTTTTCCGGATCCACCACAACAAATCCAAACCGCAGCACACCCTCGGTGTCCGCCGGTTTTCTCAGGGTAAAAAAGCCCACGATCTCCCCCTCATCCACCATGGTAAAGGGCTTCAGGCTGTTCATCTGTTCAAACTGCTCCGGCGGCAGCGGATAGTCTCCCAGCACACCGGCGGTCCATTTGTAGAAAGCCTCTTCTCCCTTCGACCAGGACAGGATCGTTGCCGCATCTTCTCTTTCATAAGGTCTCAGTTCCAACATGCTGCTCTCCTTTCAATGCGGACAAAAAACAGTCAAATCTCCGCATTTCTGTTGTTTTATATACCGGCATCCGAATGCTATAATGATGTCAGTATCATTCACCATAATACTCCGAAAATGATCAGAAAGGAAGTTTCTGTATGGAACCTGTAAGATCCGATATGCATGATAAGATCACCGGTGCGAAGGCCATGATCCATGACCGTTTCCGTAAGAAGGAATCCCTGAACGGCAAATGGCATTATGCCGTTGATCCGTATGATACCTGTATCCGCCAGCGCTGGTTTGAAGAACTCCGGTATGACGAGGAAGGAAATACCCTTCCTCTGGATTACTCTTTTGACGAATGGGAGCTGATGGAGCTTCCCTGCTGCTGGAATCTGAAGGACCGGATGTATCTGCTGTATGAAGGCAGCATGATCTTTACGCGGAAGTTCTCCTATGTGAGTGAGGATCCGGAGGAACGGGTGATCCTGAAGATCGGAGCGGCCAATTACCTCTGCCGTGTCTTCCTGAACAAACAGTTTGTCGGAATGCATCTGGGTGGTTCCACATCCTGTTATCTG
The DNA here is from genome assembly GCA_017437905.1 of Eubacterium sp. Lineage (GTDB taxonomy): Bacteria > Bacillota > Clostridia > Lachnospirales > Lachnospiraceae > Eubacterium_Q. Next base: position 15,585 of record JAFRWY010000107.1, on the reverse strand, counting down.
GATATCACCGACTACCTCCGGAAGGAGAACCGGATCATCCTTCAGGTGGATAATACCCGGCGTACCACACAGGTTCCGGCCATGAATACGGACTGGTACAACTATGGCGGCGTTTACCGGGATATCGACATCTTCCGTGTACCGAAGGATCATATCAAAGATTTCAGGATCGCCCTGGAACCTGACAGCGGCTTTCAGAAGATCCGTACGTCCGTCACCATGTCGGAGGACTATACCGGCCCGGCACGGCTGGAGATACCGGAGCTGGATATCGCCCTGGACATCGCAGTAGATCATGGGCAGGGAGAACTTCTCTTCGATGCTTCTCCGGTGCTCTGGTCCCCGGAGGATCCGAAGCTTTATGATGTGACCCTGACCTGTGGCGGGGACTGCATCCGGGACAGGGTCGGTTTCCGCGAGATCCGGGTCAGCGGCATGGATATCCTTCTGAACGGAAAACCGCTCTTCCTCCGGGGTGTCAGCGCCCACGAGGAAAGCATTCGCGGAGGGAAGCTGCTTACGGATGATGAACGGATGGAAAATATCCGCATCGCAAAACAGCTGAACTGCAACTTCATGCGGATCGCCCACTATCCCCACAGTGAGCGGATGGCGCAGCTGGCCGACGAGCTGGGGCTTCTTCTCTGGGAAGAGGTTCCCGTTTACTGGGATATCCGTTTTGACCTGGAGGAAAGCTATATCGATGCGGAGAATCAGCTGACCGAGCTGATCAGAAGGGATTACAACCGGGCAAGTGTCATCATCTGGTCCGTAGGAAATGAGAATCCCGATACGGATGAACGTTTCCGGTTTATGAGCCGTCTGGTGAACTGCGCCCATGGCCTGGATGCTACCCGTCCGGTTTCCGCAGCCTGCCTTGTGAATTTCGAAAAGAACCGGATCGAGGACCGGCTGGAAGCATCCCTTGATATTATCGGTGTCAATGAATATATCGGCTGGTACACCGCTGACTGGAACAAGCTTCCGGATTTCTTTGAAAACAGCCATCCTGCAAAGCCCGTGATCGTAACGGAATTCGGCGCAGATGCCCAGCCGCATTTACGGGGTACCGTAACGGATAAAGGAACCGAGGACTGCCAGGCCTACGTATACAGGAAGCAGACGGAACAGATCCGGAAGATCCCTTACATCAAAGGTATGACTCCCTGGATCCTGTATGATTTCCGCTGTCCCAGGCGTACCTCCGTACTGCAGAAGTATTACAATACCAAAGGTCTTCTTTCAGCGGATAAAAAGTATATCAAGCCTGCGTTCTATGTACTGCAGAAATTCTATCAGGAGCTGGCAGAGGAATAAATTCAGGCATAGCGCAACATAGTAAGAAACGGGGAAGGTTCCGGATGGACACGCTGTCATGTATCCATCCGGAACCTTCCCCGTTCTTCTTCTGTACCTGTGATTCTTTGGTTTTATTCTTTTTCTTTGATATTTTTGTACAGACTCACATGGGCATCCAGATCATTGAATCCGTTCTTGTGATAGAACCGGTAGGAGGGCTTGTCGTTGTCCGTCTGAAGGAAGATGCCGGCCAGTCCGCGTCCTTTGATCTCATCCACGATCATCTGCATAAAGCGGCTTCCCAGGCCCTGTCCCTGATACTCCGGATCCACAAAGAGTTCCTCTATATTGTAGTTGGTTCCTTCCCACCAGTGACGGATCATACCGATGGACACCGCCACCAGTTTCCCGTCGATCCGGAGGCCGAAGTGCAGCGCATGATAGGAACCGGAGATCTCTCTTATATACTCCATCAACTGTTCCCGGTCACTCCAGTCATCGTGCCAGGGTTCACCTCCGAAGGCAGCCTTGTAAAGTTCTGCCATCACCGGCAGGTCCTCTTCTCCCAATACTATGAACTCTTCTTTCATGCTGACTTTACTCCTGTCCTCCTGTGTATTTCGTATCCCGGATATGATTCATATCTAATGAATCTTCCTGTACTTGATATGGTCGGACTTCATCCCGTTGAAGGGCAGGTCCAGCCCCTTCAGGTACTTGTCAAAGAATCGGACATGAATGTAGATCAGGTGCCTTAACACCTCGTCCGAATCCAGTTTTCCCGATAAGACCGGTGCGATGTAGAACTTCGCATCCGTAAAGCCCATATGCTTCATGTTCCGGAAGACCACCTGATAGGTATCCGCATTTGTATTCAGAAACGCTCTGGTGGTCAGATTGATATTTTCATAACAACTGATCTGACAGAAGGGTTTCTCCATGGTCTTCTCCGGGTAGTCTCCGAAGAGACCGCCGTCCATGTTGATCCCGCACGCAAATTCATCATTGTATCTGCAGAGGTAGTACGCCAGACATCCGCCCAGGGAATGTCCGGAGGCACCGATCCCTGAGGCTGCATCGATATGCTCTCCGTATCTTTCCTTCACCGCCTCCAGTGCCTTCAGGATATCCTTCTCCCACTCGGGAACCCTTCCCTTGATATAGGGAACGTATTTATCCTGGAAGGCTTCCAGCATTTCCAGGGATTCCTCATGGCTCCGGTTCTTTCCCATGATTCCTTTCTCAGCAAGGATCGCACGGAATTTGCCGTTGAACTGCATTTTATTGATCTTCCTGTCATAGAGATCGAAGCTGCCGTCCTCGTAATCATTTTCCACCGCTTCATATGCGTGTCCCACAGAGGCCACGATATAGCCGTAACTGGCAAGGGCACACAGCAGCCAGGTGTTGGATTCCACGTAGGAATAGTAGCCCATGCTGAACATGATGAGGGGAAACTTCTCACCCTCCGGGAAGGGTACGCCCTCGTAATAATCGGCGTAGGCCATATCCTCCGGAATCTCTTTCATACGATACTCTTTTTTGATCGCCGCTGCCTTCTGTTCGGAGAAAATAGGTGCACGTTCCTTCCCTTCCACCGCACCCTTCTCAACCGGATAATACATCCGGACCGCGATCTTCCGGTCTCCCTCCGCGTCCCCGAGAATCTCTGCCCTTCCTTCATCCACGATGGAGAAGCATTCTGTTCCTACCGCATATTCTCCGAAAATGTATTTCTTCGGACATTTCTTTTTCTCTTCTTTCGCCATGGTTTCCTCCCCATATGTTCCTTCACTTCGCTTGTCATTCTGAGGTGCAGCCGAAGCATCCTTTTCGTCCAATCATCAGTTCCTTCACTCCGCTTGTCATTCTGAGGTGCAGCCGAAGCATCCTTTCCATCCGTTTATAGGATCCTTCGCATGCTCAGGACGACAGTCGGGATCCGCATGATGTTACTGCTCCCGGTCCGCTTCCCCGCTCGCCTCCATATACTCCTGCTCCTGCTGCTTCCAGTATGTCCGGTCCTCCTCCGTGATCGGACGGATCACCCGGCAGGGATTTCCCGCTGCGATCACGTGACTGGGAATATCCTTCGTCACCACCGAACCGGAGCCGATCACCACATCATCTCCGATGGTCACCCCCGGATTGATGACTACATTTCCTCCGATCCATACATCCGAGCCGATGGTTACCGGTTTCGCATATTCCAGGTCCGTGTTGCGAACCTCCGCTGCGATGGGGTGTCCCGCAGTGTAAATGCTGACATGGGGTGCCAGATATACGTTGTCCCCGAACCGCACATAGTTCTCATCGAGGATCGTCAGCCCCGTGTTGGCATAGAAATGCTCCCCGAAATATGTCCGGTTCCCGTGGTCGAAATAGACCGGCGGAGTCAGCACCATATCATCCGGCGCCTTGCCGAAGCATTTCTTCAATTCCTGCAGCGCCGACTTATCATGCCAGAACTCAGATTCGTTAAACTTCTTCTGGGCTACGTGTACCTTTGCCCAGGAATCTCCCCCCACCTTCCAGGGTGCGTAGATCTTCCCGTCGATCATACGGTTCCATTCATGTTCTGAAATCATGGTTCCTCCTGTCTATCTGTCAAACTTCAACCGCATATCCTTCCATTTCTGTACCTTATCCTCAAAGCCCACCTTTTTGTAGACCGGGTAGCCCTCATCCGTCGCCATCAGGTCGATGCGGCTGAGTTCATGCTCTCTTCCGTATTCCACCAGATTCTTCATCAGCTGCGTGCAGATCCCCTGCCCCCGGTAAGCCGGCTCCGTATAGACCGAGAGCACCTCCCCGTCCAGGCCGTTGGTAAGGATCGCGCTGGCAGGCTTTTCCATGATGAAAAGATAGGCTGCCGCCACCAGCCGGCCCTCCGCCCTGGCCACAAAGGCCACCAGTTCCGTGCCCAGCTTCCGCCGGAAATAATCCGGAAGCTGCTTCTCCATACACTCCCGCTGGTAATCGGTGATGGAGCCGAAATCGTCGATCATATAGGCGATCCTGAGGCGGATCAGCTCGTCGATGTCGTCCTTTCCGGCTGTGTCATAAATTACTTCTTTCATGTTTTTTACCGCCTTCTATCATAAAGATTCTTCGCTTCGCTCAGAATGACATATTACGGGATGACACCTGCTGCGCCGGAGTTACTTCCGCACCGGTTTCATCCTCCCGATCAGATAACAGAGTCCATATACCAGCGGATAGGTGATCACCAATGTCATCAGGTAGTTCAGTATACTGCTCATGCCGGTCAGACTGAGGAAATACTGGCAAAGTACCACCACCGGAAAATGGAGAATGTAGAACATATATGAAATCTTTGAATTCAGTTTTGTAAAAGCATCTGCCCTGTCCAGATGGTCATGTCCGAGACAGACCAGTGCGGGAATCCCGAACACAAATGCTGCATAGTTACAGATCGTATTCAGCGTTTCGTAGTCGCCTGCATAGATAAATAATATCACATTCAGTGTGGCCGTAATCAGGAAAAGAATAACAAAGATCCATTTTCCTTTCGACAGCTTTGCGGTATAGTTCCGGTCACTGAAGAAGAAATATCCAAGAAGATATACACAGAAATACAGGATCACCTGTTTTCCGAAGAACCGGATATCGAATGTGGCAACCGCCAGGACCGCCAGCAGGATCCCCACGATCCGGATCGCATTTTCACCGGAGCTTTCCCGCAGGGCTTCCAGCCCCCTGATCACGGGACAGGCCAGCAGGGAAATGAGGATCAGCACGGCGATAAACCAGAGATGCCCCAGCGTAAAGCCTCCGTCATAGCCGGTCAGATCCGTGAAATTGCTGAAGAAGACTCCGTAGTGTGTAAAGAAGTTCCCCTCATATCCGTTATGGGTCACGTCCGCCACATAGCTGAGGATCGGATTGATCAGAAGCATCCCGGGTAACAGCGGGATCCCCAGCCTGAGGAACCGTTCACGGAGGAACTCCCCCATGCTTCTCTTCTGCAGGGAAAACCTCGCGGAAACCCCTGCCAGCAGGAACATGAGTGGCATAAACCAGGGGCTGATCCAGGACACGATCCCGGCGATGGGCCGGACCGGTTCGAAGAAGATGTAATTCGCTTCGCCCCAGGTGTTATATGCAATTCCCGCATGATAGACGATCAGCAGGGATACCGTGATCCACCGCAGATTGTCTATGTAATACACACGCCGGTTCATATTCCATCCGTCCCCTTATCTTCTGTTCCTGGTTTCGCATGCTCCTCTTTCGTCTTCAAAATATCTCCCCGGAATGCAAGAAACCACGCCCATTCTTTCGCGGTTTCTTCCGGAGAGATCTTTCTTTTCCACGCCTGTTATCCGATGGTTTGGAGCATACTGTAGATCACCTGAACTCCGGTCAGCGGGTACCAGCCTCTTCCGTCTCTGTACTCTAAAACCGAATCCGTACGATCCACTTCCTGTTCTCCGTCCACCATGATATAACTGATCTTAACTACGGCGACTTCGTCCTTCTCCTTCAGGAACTTACCGAACGTATCCTCCGTATCCCCGTCAAGGAAGAGTTTGATATACTCCTCCGGAGACATGGCACTGACTTCTCCCACCTTATAATTCTTGATCCCTTTTCCGTTCATGGGATCCGGAACCTCCGATGCATGCTCCATCGCCCAGGTCCGAAGCTCCTCCCCCGAATTGATGCCCTTCTTCTGCAGGATTTCCGCATCTGTGGTGAACAGAAGCTCCATCACTTCATTTGGCGTACTTTCTATGATCATCTTCCAGTCCTTCCGCACGGATGCATCCATGATATCCTGCGCGACCTTCTCCGGAGTATTCGGTCCTTTCATCAACAGAAAGAAACAAAGTGCGCCGCCTGCCACCAGGATCAGATCCGCGATCACCACGATCAGGATGATCTTCCTTCTGTTTTTCTTTCTTTTTTCACTCAGCGTTTCCATGTCAAACCCATCCTTCTTCCGTCTATACAAAGTCAGCTACCGTACCTCATATTCTTCGGAAATGAGGCACAGTAGCTATTATAGCACGTTTATGACCGGACCACCAATCGATTATTCCGTTTTCGGTACACGGATCGGTTCCGGTGTCGTTTTCTCCAGTTCGTTGATGCTTCTCACTCTGCAGATCAGGGTGGCGATCAGTGCCAGGCCGATCCCCGATACCGTGATGGTAAGCGCAGCACCTTTCCCGACGCCTCCGCCGGTGACCGCTCCGACCGCATCCGCCGTGATCCCGGAGAGAGCGTAGGCGATGACATAGCCCAGCTGTGAGATAAACCCGATAAATCCCCAGGCTCTTCCCTGCACTTCTTCCGGAATGTTGGTCCTCGCCAGATAGTCCAGACTGTTATTTGCGATAGGAAGGGATGCAAAGAACAGGAATCCGAAGAGGGCTATCACCACGGTATTGTTGAAGACCCCGAAGAAGGCCATTCCGATACCGGAGAAGAAAAGTCCGATACTCAGCATTTTCACGAAATTCCTTCGGATACCTTTGATCCCCAGGATCACACCCGTGAAGAGCATACCGGAGGCAGCTACGGATTCGATGATCCCAAGACTCTTGGAATCCGCGAAGGACAGGACGAAGGGCTCACCCAGGACCTGAAAAACACCCATAAACATGGTCACTGCCGAGGAAATAAGGATGAGAAGGAACAGGCCCTTCGTCTTTGTGATCACCTCCCAGCCTTCCTTCATGCTACGGAGGAAGGACTTTCTCTCCGGCATGGTATTCACCGCGATGTTCTTTCTTACGACTGCCGCAGAAACGATCGTCAGGAAGAAGGTGCAGATATCGATGATCAGGATCACCTTGATATCACTGAACGCCAGGATAAACCCGGCCAGGATTGGTGAGAAGAGATATCTTGCACTTCCTGCCATGGAGACAAGTCCGTTTGCCCTGGAGAACTGCTCCTTCGTCAGAAGATCCGTGATGGTTGCGGTAAATGCAGGCTCCAGAAGGGCCGAGAATACAGAACTTATGATCACACCGAGATAGATCTGCCAGAGTTCCGCTTCCCCGCCCAGCATGCAGAGCAGGATAAAGAGAACCCCAAGACCCGAGCACCCGTCTCCGATCATCATAAGAAGTCTCCGGTCATACCGGTCCGCAAGAACCCCTGCAGGCACCTTCAGCAGCAGCCCCGGCAGAAATGCGAGCAGCGTCATCAGTGCCATGCCGGACGCATTTCCGGTCTTCTGAAAGATATAGATCCCCAGGCCGAAGCTGGTGAGACCTCCCCCAATGGAGGATACCAGCTCTCCGGCCCATAAAAGCATGAACTTTCTGTAATTGCTTTTGCTCTGATCGTTCATAGCATATTTCCTCCCGATTGCTTTCACTATCTGCTATTATAGGCAGAAATTATTAAAAAGTTCTTAACCGGGAATGAAATGTCTATTAATCTGATTCCTGATCGTGAGACCCTGCGCGAGACCCGGGTCAGCTTTAACTGAAAAATGCCGGCCCACACGGACCGGCATTCCTGAACCTTTCTTTATTCTGTCCGCCCTGTTACCCGGCGGAACCATGGATCTACTGCTGATTGTTCGGATCCTGATACTGCTGAGCCTGAGACGGATCCTGATACTGTTGATACTGCTGCATCTGGGACGGATCCTGATACTGCTGGTACTGCTGCATCTGGGACGGATCCTGATACTGCTGGTACTGCTGCATCTGGGACGGATCCTGATACTGCTGCTGACCCTGGAACTGCTGCTGGTACGGCTGCTGGCCCTGGAACTGCTGCTGATACGGCTGCTGGCCCTGGAACTGCTGATTCTGCTGATTAAAGAGCTGTCCGAAGGTCTTGCCGCCGGTAAGACTTCCACCGGCTTCCGGTGTAATCATCCTGTAATATACGGCTGCTCCCGCAACTGCGAATACACTGAGCCAGCAGAAGAAATATCCGATCTTGTGAACAAAAACAGACTCTCCTCCGAGTTTCTCACCGCTGATGTTCACGAGACAAACGATCAGAAGCAGGCCGGCGGAGACGCATCCGAGGATCGTCACAACCTTATGCTGCCCGATCACAGAGCATACAACCGCTCCGATTCCCACAAGCAATGCGATGATCGCCATCGGGATCGAGATTCCCATACTGTGGTATTCCACCTTGTAGAACATTGAGAGAGTGTTTTCAAAATCCTCACTCAGTCCGACGAAGGGAAGAAGAAGGGAGATCAGCATAAACAACACTGCTCCACCGATGAATAATGTTCCTTTTTGAAGTTTCATTTTTACCCCCTTACCATTGGCACCGGCCCCGGGCCGGAATATGAATAATACTTAACAATCCCATTATAAATGAAGCGTAGGAAAAGTCAATCAGATTCTCTGCATGGATCGGATCAGGGCAGGAACTTTCCCGCAGCCAGATACAGCTGATACCAGTCATGATGAGAAAGTTTCACATCCGCTGCCGCACAGGCCTCCCGGATATGCTCCGGATTCATGGTGCCTATAATGGCCTGCATCTTCGCCGGATGCCGGAGGATCCAGGCGATGGCGATGGCCGCCTTGGTAACGCCTTCCCGCTCCGCCAGTTCACCCAGCACTTTGTTCAGTTCCGGGAAGTCCTGATTATCGATAAAGGAACCGCCGAACATCCCGATCTGCAGCGGTGACCAGGCCTGGATCGTGATATCATTCAGCCGGCAGTAATCCAGCAGATTTCCGTCCCGGTTCACGGACATGTCCGTGGTCTTGTTATTCATATAAAGAGCCTGATCGATCAGCTGGGACTGTTCCAGGGACAGCTGCACCTGATTGATGACCAGCGGCTGCTTCACATATTTCTTCAGAAGCTCCGTCTGCATGGGCACCAGATTGCTGACACCGAACCATTTCACCTTTCCTGCCTGTTCCAGAAGATCAAAGGCCTCCGCCACCTCCTCCGGATCAAACAGCATATCCGGCCGGTGCAAAAGCAGCGTATCCAGATAATCCACCTTCAGCCTTTTCAGGATCCCGTCCACACTGGAAAGGATGTTCTCCTTCGTCCAGTCGAATTCCTGCCGGTCGGGACAGATACCGCATTTGCTCTGGATATAGATATCCTCCCGTTTCAGTCCCGTCAGCGGAAATGCTTCGGCGAACCTTACCTCCGCCTCGCCCATGCCGTAGCAGGTTGCGTGGTCAAAGAAATTCACGCCGGCATCCACTGCGGTGCGGATTGCTTTTGCTGCAGCCTCCTTCGAAAGACCCGGCATCCGCATGCACCCCTGAATGATTGCCGAGACGCCCTTCGGCCCATTCACAATATCATACTTCTTCATAGCACCCCATACCTCCTTCTTTAAACCGGGTTATCTATGTTACGTCCCTCTCAGGTTAAAATGTTTCCCACTCCGAAGCCTTCACTTGTAAAGAGGATCATCAGAAATGTGATCGTGACCATGGATACAATGGTCGTCATGGCGATCCCCTTTGATAAAAGCTGTGTATCCTCTCCCATCTTCTCCGACTGGATCAGAGGCAGGTTCCCCACCGGCATCATCGCCATAAGAGAGAATCCCAGCACCATGACCGGGTCGCAGCCCACACTGCGGAGCAGGAAGAATACGCCCGTCGGCAGCAGAGCCAGACGAAGCACCGTAAAGCACCACAGCCTTCCGTCCCGGAACCCGTCTCCCACCTTTGATCTTGCGATGGAGACGCCGAGAAGTGCCATGGAGAGAAATGTAGTCGCATTTCCGATATAGGTGACACTGCTGCTGATAATGACCGGCGGTTTCAACTGAAACCAGATGATCAGTAGACTGAGAACGGCCGAGACCGTACCGGGACTGAGAAGGCTTCTCAGCCTCATCTTCGACCGGCCTTCACTGAGAACCGTGATCCCGTGGGTATAGAAAAGCAGTGCGTAAAGCACATTGCAGATCACGACATAGATCATGGCCTTCTCCGGCAGAAGTGCCTTCGTCACGGGGATCCCGATAAAACCCACGTTGGTATATACGGTCATCATGGTATAGAATCTGCGGGTTGCCCTGTCACATCTGAGGATCCGGGGAATGACCACTCCCAGAAGAACCAGTCCCACATAAAACAGAAATCCCACCAGAAATGCCTTCAGCAGATCCTCATGACTGGCTTCCACATTTCCGGAAAGCGCCGATGACAGGATCATGGCCGGATTACAGATATCGATGATGATCACGGAGATTTTCTGTGATACGGTCTGATCGATCACCCGTCTCTTATAGAGATAGACTCCAACGGATACAAGGATTGCGATCATACACATCTGCTGGATCACAATAGTACTGCTCATAGTCTCTCCTCCCAAGCCTCATTATATGTGTTCCCGGCGGCTTTCGCAATCGGAAAAGCCCGCGGTTTCATGCATCCTGAAACCCGCGGGCCTTCCCTTGGCTCTGCCTTATTTCATCCTTCGGAATGGCACATCCCATCCCCGTATTCTACAGAAGCTTCTCCACTTCCTTCTTCACCTCGTCCATATCCATCGTGGGCTCAAATCTGGCAACCACATGTCCTTCCCGGTCAACGAGGAACTTGGTGAAATTCCACTTGATATATGCCTTCTCTCCGAACTTTTTGTTGTTCATGCCTGCGAACTTGTTCAGTGCCACACTCTTCAGCCCCTTACCGAAGCCCTCAAAGGGTTTCTCGGTGGCAAGATAGGCAAAGAGCGGATCCGCGGTATCACCGTTCACATCGATCTTCGCAAATCTGGGGAATTCCGTACCGAACTTCATGGTGCAGAATTCATGGATCTCGGCATCATCTCCGGGCGCCTGGTTGGCAAACTGATTGCTGGGAAAATCCAGGATCTCAAAGCCCTTCTCCCGGAACTCCCGGTACATGGCCTCCATCGGATCATAATGAGGTGTAAATCCGCATCCGGTTGCCGTATTCACGATAAGCAGCACCTTTCCCGCATAATCACCGAGACTTACTTCATTTCCTGCTCTGTCCTTTACTTTAAAATCATAAACCGTTGCCATGGTATGTTCCTCCTAACCTCTATCATACTATCATGTCTATATGCATTTTGCACTATTCGATTGTGTGCAATCTTAATATAACAAAAGTATTTCCTTTTGTCAAGCATAAAATGAAGTTCTTAATTCCACAATAAAGGGACAGGCCTTTCGGACCTGTCCCTACTCCTTCTCCCGGATCAGTTTCGACTCGGAATGTAAAGGATTCCGTGTCCTCTGCTCCAGTTCTCTCTGCTTCTGATAAAACGGGCATACCGAACAAAGCCAATGATGTTGATTACCATCAATGCGCTTCCGAAGATTATGAGTCCTACAATGATATATTGAATCATAGGAGCCCCCCTGTACACCCGGTTCCGTCCCTTGTCCGGCCTTGACCATAAGCTCACGTCAAAGACACGTATCCGTCGTGTTTCAAACTACATATATAATACCATTTTTGCGTGTTAATTAAAGTAAATGACTAAAACTTCCCACATGCCCGTAAAGAAAATAATCTTCACCTGTCAGAATACGTCCCGCTCCCCTGCAAGCACCTTTTTATAATCTTCAAGGTTCTTCGCCAGAAGCTCCGGGATATTCAGCCCGTAGGGACATTTGGGGATGCAGGCCCCGCAATGAATGCATTTTTCCACCTTTGCCATCTCCTGCTGCCAGTACTCACTGAGCCAGTTCCCGGCCGGTGCACGGCGCAGCATCAGAGACATCCGGTTGCACTGGGCGATCTCGATATCCACGGTACAGGGCATACAGTAACCGCAGCCCCGGCAGAACTCACCGCTCAGTTCGGTCTTTTCCTTCTCTATAAAGGCCCGCATTTCATCATCCATCTCCGGAGTATCCTCCATAAAAGCGAGCCACTGCCTTAGCTCTTCTTCCCTCTGGACGCCCCAGATCGGAACGGCACCGTCGAACTGACTGATGAATGCCATGGCGGCCTTTGCATTTGTGATAAGGCCACCGGCCAGACCCTTCATGCAGATCACACCGATATTCTTTTCATTACACATCCGAATCAGTTCCAGTTCCTTCTCATCCGCAAGATAACTGATGGGATACTGGATCGTCTCATAGAGTCCGCACTCCGCCAGTTCCCTGGCCACGCTGATCTTATGCGCAGTGCCTCCGATGTGCAGGATCTTCCCCTGCTTCTTCGCCTCCAGCATGCACTCATACATTCCGGAGCCGTCCCCCGGCTTCCAGCAGGTATTCATCAGATGGAACTGGTATATATCCACATGATCCGTTTTCAGATTCATCAGGGAGCAGTCCAGATCCTTCCGGAAATCCTCCGGCGTTTTTGCGGGTGTCTTCGTGGCGATCACGATATCCTCCCGTTTTACATATCCGGTCCCGAAGGCTTCACCGACCTTCATTTCACTGTCGCTGTAGGCTCTTGCCGTATCAAAAAATCGCATACCGCCATCGTAAGCCATGCGCAGCAGTTTCACCGATCCCTCCAAAGAGATCCGCTGGATCGGAAGCGCTCCGAAGCCGTTCTGCGGAACCGTGATCCCGGTTTTTCCAAGAGTGATATATTTCATAATCCGCACCCCCTTACTATCTCATCCTACCACATTTATATAATCAGAACAAACTGCTTTGATTCTGTTGAATATTATAACAGAAAAACTTGTTTGTGCAGTCTGTACAAACAAGTTTATGGCAATTCTTTACGGTATTCATTTATCGACATTACCCAAGCATTATCCGAACAGCATATCCGCCGTTTTCTCCAGCTCCCGGCGTTCCGCAGAATCATCGTATCCGCTTTCCTTATCGTCGATGCCCTTCACCACATCAATGGTAAATAGACCGTCCCGGTTGCAGAAGACGAAGATCTTCCGTACGCCCCGAATCTTGAACCGTGCCTCCGTATTTCCTTCCGGATACAACTTGACCATTTGATTGCCGTCAGCGGAGACCGCCGCAATAAAGGAGATGTAGTGTTCCTTCGTCATCTCGTGATCCACCCGGACATAGTATTCATCTTCGATCCGTTCGATCATGGTCACATGCTTCTCATCCGTGGGCTCTGCTTCTGCCGGCAGCAGGGTGACTCCGTGGCACTGGATCACTGCTTCTCCCATGCTGTGGATCACATTTCCGCAGACCGGACAGACATAGAATTTCGACCGGAGCATGTTCGCCGATACATTTTCGTTATGAATGGTATTTCCTGAGATCAGTTCCGTGACGGAGATCCGGAATGCATCCGCTATGGGCTCCAGCAGGGTAATGTCCGGATACCCCTTCCCGGTCTCCCATTTGGAAATACATTTGTCACTCACACCCAGTTTTTCCGCCAGCTGAAGTTGTGTCATCTTGTTCTTTTCCCGCAGTTCCTTAATCACTGCGCCTGTTACATATTGGTTCATTTTCGTTCTCTCCTCCTAAATATATTCCCTCACATTCGTTCGTAAGCATTTCAATCGGTGTAAAAATATCTGCAGAATTGCACCTCGTACATATATTGTAATCCATCTCCTCAAAAAATGTTACCTACGAAAAGTAGAGTCTGTCTTTTATTCCGGTGGAGAACATCTCCACCATCCAAATCTGCAAAAATCGTTTACAATTTAGTTCTACGATCACATAAACAAAAAGCAGCACGAAATCGAAATCGTACTGCAACAGCAATGTGTGGTTCATCACCGAACGGTTTCCTTCGATGAACCCTTCTCCCGACTCACCGTTGATCGTATACAGCGCGCCGCCCAATTCGCTGGCATAGTTGTTCTTAAAGGTGCAGTTATAGATTCTTAACTGCCATGATCTGATCGCTCCGCCGAAGGTACCCCGATTCTTATCGAAGGTGCAGTTTCTGCATTCTATAAAAAAACAGGCCTGGCGGATCTTGTCCTCCAGGCCTGAAAAAATATTTTTTTGATTATTCAAATATAAAAAGCTTAAAGCTCCTTTTTCATATAACCGCATGTGAATGGGAAAAAGTCAAATTTATGAGTTCCAACATGTACTGCCCCTGCTTTTTCATACCATTCACGCAGCCTGACATTTTCCTCAACAATACCAATATTCATCACATTGCAACCACGCTCTTTCGCCATACTAAAAGCATGGTCAATCAGCTTTTTCCCTATACCTTTATGCCGATAATCCGGTAAGACCGCAACATTATTCAATTCACACTCGTTATTCTCCTGAATCTGCAAAGAATAATACCCGCAAAGAACTCCGTCATCCTCAAAGACATACATGGGACGATGTTCTCCGTCCATATGCCACATTAATCTCTCGTCGGTTGTTGCAAATGCAGTAAATCTCGGTGCATTCTCTTCCGTAAATCCAAATTCATCTGCCACGGTCAAAAATGCCTTCTTTATAAGGCTTACACATTCCGGAATTTCTTCCCTTTTTACTTCTCTGATCATTTATTTCCTGCTCCATTATTTTTCGATTATATATTATTATAATACCATTTCATGTACTCCATCAGCTCACTCTGTTTAAAAACCTCCGGCGCTGATGATGTGCTCGCTAAGTTTCTTCATTCCTTCCAGATGACGAGGACGTACTTCCATACGCTTATTCAGTTTTCCTTCGCCATCATATGCTCTGATCAGAAATTGCATGATACTGTCTCCCTTCTGTTATCTATTAATCTTTCATGATAAAGTCCAGCCATTATCAGCATGATAGATCATCTGATGTGTCATGCCACCGTCTATGCAGATATTTTCCCCGTTTATGAATCCTGCTTTATCAGAACACAGATATAAAACCGCATTAGCTATATCCAAAGGATTCCCGACCCTTCCGGATGGCTGCTGGTATGCGTCCGGTCCTTCATAGACCGTATAATCTGTATCAATCCATCCCGGTGAGACAGAATTAACCCTCACCTTCCCGGAAAGACTCATCATGAGCGCATGGGTAAGAGCTGATATCCCGCCTTTGGCTGCAGTATAACTCTCAGTCTGCGCCTGGCTCATCCGGTCTCTGGAGGATGAGATATTCACAACAGCTCCTCCTTCAGTAAAGTGCGTCATAAACAGCTTCGTAAGATAAAACGGCGCGGTCACACCCACTGCAAGAGCGTACTGAAACTCTTCATAACTGCAATCACTGATTCCCTTCATCAACGGAAGTGCATTGTTGATCAGATAATCAATCTGCCCGTACTTCTCTATGACATGCTTTGCAAAAGCCTCCAAAGTCATCTTGTCAGAGATGTCCCCGACATAATGATCTCCTTCAACTTTGTCTATGACCTCTACAAGAGCTCCTTCTTTCCTGAACTCTTCTGTGATGCATTTACCTATTCCGTTTGCCCCGCCGGT
>JAFRWY010000106.1 GCA_017437905.1 Eubacterium sp. | reverse complement strand
GGGAATGCCGCCGATGGGAGCACCGGTACCGCCACAGGGAATGAATGCGCCGAAGGGACCGGGAATGCCTCCGATGGGAGCGCCGGTGCCGCCGCAGGGAATGAATGGGCCGAAGGGACCGGGAATGCCGCCGATGGGAGCACCGGTGCCGCCGCAGGGAATGGATATGCCGAAGGGACCGGGAATGCCTCCGATGGGAGCGCCGGTGCCGCCGCAGGGAATGAATATGCCGAAGGGACTGGGAATGCCGCCGATGGGAGCACCGGTACCGCCGATGGGAATGAATATACCGGAAGCGCCTGAGATGCCGGAAGAGCCGGAGATGCCGAAAGCGCCGGAAGCGCCTGAGATGCCGGAAGAGCCGGAAATGCCGAAGGCACCGGAGATGCCGGAAGCGCCGGTACCGCCGATGGGAATGCCGATACCGCCGAAGGCGCCGGAGATGCCGGAAGAGCCTAAGATGCCGAAGGCACCGGAAGTACCGGAGATGCCGGAGATGCCGGAAGAGCCTAAGATGCCGGAAGCACCTGAAATGCCTAAGGCACCGGAGATACCGATGGGAGCACCGGTACCGCCGATGGGAATGCCGGTACCGCCAAAGGGGCCGGATATGCCTCCGATGGGAGCACCGGTACCGCCGATGGGAATGCCGGAAGCACCGAAGGCACCGGAAATGCCTGCAGCTATGCAGAATCCGACCAGCGAACTGATCGCTTCCCAGGAACTGGATCTGGGCGCACTGATGGGTGGCGGAGCAAAGCCCGCTGCACCGAAGGCACCGGAAATGCCGCCGATGGGAATGCCCGTACCGCCGAAGGCGCCGGATACACCGCCGATGGGAATGCCTGTACCGCCGAAGGGACCGGATACACCGCCGATGGGAATGCCCGTACCGCCGAAGGGACCGGGAATGCCACCGATGGGAATGCCCGTACCGCCGAAGGCGCCGGACACACCGCCGATGGGAATGCCCGTACCGCCGAAGGGACCGGGAATGCCGCCGATGGGAATGCCCGTACCGCCGAAGGCGCCGGATACACCGCCGATGGGAATGCCCGTACCGCCGAAGGCGCCGGATACACCGCCGATGGGAATGCCCGTACCGCCGAAGGGACCGGAGATGCCTGCTGCTCCGCAGCCGGGAATACCGCAGCCCCATCTGGTACGTAAGAAGACCGGTGAACGCATCATGTTCACCAAGGATCGTCTGACCATCGGAAAATCCAAGGTAAATGCGGATTATTCGATAGAGAATAACTCGGCGATCAGCCGTACACACTGCGAGATCGTCCGGGAGAACGGAGTAAGTTATCTGAGGGATCTGAGTTCAACAAACGGAACCTTCATAGACGGAAAGAAGATGACACCGGGTGAGAAGGTTCTTCTCAGAAATGGTGCGGTCATCCGTCTGGGAGACGAAGACTTTGTATTCCACCTCAGAAAGGAAGATTAACATGGAGTTTACTGCAACCTATAATACGGATATAGGAATCCGGAAGAATACCAATCAGGATTCACTGGCACTCCGGATCATAGATTCACCGGCAGGAAAGGTGGCATTCGGGATCGTCTGCGACGGAATGGGAGGACTGGCCAAGGGAGAACTTGCATCCAAGGAAGTGATCATGGCCTTCTGCAAATGGTTCGATGAAACATTTGCGGAAATGGTCCTTTCCGATGATTTCTCCGTTGCCAACCTGAGAACGGACTGGGGTGAGATCATTCAGGAACAGAACCGGCGGCTCGGCCGGTACGGAGCCATGAACAATCTGATGCTTGGTACCACGGTGTCCGCGATCCTGATGGTGAAGGATGAGTTTTATATCGTACATGTGGGTGACAGCCGGATCTATGAAATGTCATCGGAAGGTGTACGCCAGCTGACAAATGATCAGACATTTGTTGCAAGAGAAGTATCCATGGGACGTATGACGCCCGAGCAGGCGAAGGTCGATCCCAGACGAAGCGTACTGCTTCAGTGCGTCGGGGCCTCCAAGGTGGTGGAACCGGACTTCGTGAAGGGACATCTGAAGAAGGGAGCCACCTATGCGCTCTGTTCGGACGGGTTCCGCCATCAGATCTCGGATGAGGAAATGGTGGAGAAGATCGGGCCGGAGGCATGCGTGACCGAGGAAGATATGAAATATGGCTGTGTCTATCTTACAGAGGTGGTAAAGAATCGGAGAGAGACCGATAATATCACCGTTGCCGTGATTAAAACTATGTAGTGGGGACAAGTAGTAATGACAAAAGAAGGAACCATCCTTGATGGAAAATATGAAATACTGAAGGAGATCGGACGTGGTGGTATGTCCATCGTATACCTTGCCCGCGACAACCGGCTGAACAAACAGTGGGCGGTCAAGGAAATGAAGAACGATGGCTCCAAAAGTACCGAGACACTTCTGAAGGGTCTGGAGCGTGAAGCGAACATCCTGAAGAATGTGGACCATCCGGTACTTCCCCGTATCGTTGATATCATCAACAGCAGGGGAACCATTTACGTCGTAATGGACTTCATAGAAGGAACGAACCTGGGCGATGTCCTGAAACAGGAGGGCGCACAGAGCCAGGAGGACGTGATCGAGTGGGGGCGCCAGCTGGCTTCGGCGCTGGATTATCTGCATTCCATGGATCCGCCCATCATTTACCGTGATATGAAGCCCGCCAACGTCATGCTGAAGCCGGAAGGCGGCGTGAAGCTGATCGACTTCGGTACTGCGAAGGAATATACGATCGAGAACAATGCGGACACGACGGCACTGGGTACCCGTGGTTACGCCGCTCCGGAGCAGTTCGGAGATGCACAGGGCCGCGGTATCTACAAGACGGATGCCAGAACGGATATCTACAACCTCGGTGCGACCATGTACCATATGGTCACAGGTATGAACCCCTGTGAGCCACCGTACGAGATCAAGCCGATCCGCCAGTGGAATCAGGCACTTTCCACCGGTCTGGAGCAGATCATCCTGAAGTGTACGCAGCCGAACCCGAATGACCGATATCAGTCCTGTTCGGAACTCCTGTATGCATTGGACCATTACACGGAGCTGGATGATTCCTATAAAAAGTCCAATAAGAAGAAAGTGATCCTCTTCGGCGCCATGGCGTTGCTTACGGTAGCTTCCGGAGTCATGGCCCTGATCGGATACAGCGGCATGCGCAGGGTGGAACGGGAGAATTATTCCGCCTATATCGAACAGGGAAATGATTATAAGCGAAGCAAGCAGTATGCACAGGCTGCTGAAGAATATAAGAAGGCGTTTGATCTGAATACGGATGCCATGGACGCTTATGTTGATTATATCGATGTGTACATCGATGCGTCGAGAGATACGGATGTGACGGCAGCGAATGCACTGAAGGTTGAGGATGGTCTGAATGTGGTTGCAAACCGTATCAACAACAGTGATTCGAAGGTCGCAAATGATCCGGAGGTTCTGTTCCGCATGGGACTTGCGTATTTTACGGAGGTCCAGGATGTGGGTGCGGCTGATAAGTATTTCAGCATGGTTCCGAAGGATGATCCGGATTACGGGGAACTGGCGGGTTACTATGAGAGCATCGCATTTATCCAGTCCAGCAATAATCCGAATGTGGCCGAGCTGCTGAACCGTGTGAACGGATTCGCACAGTATAATATGAAGCGGTTCGACAATACGGATGAACAGAAATTCATCAATTATCTGACCCTGGCCCGAATTTATACGAAGTTTGTAAGAGAAGACGGAGTTGCGGCCGGTGCGGAGGAAGTGATGACCCAGGCGCTGGATGATCTGGAGAACTATGACGGGCCGAACGCTCTTATTTACGAGTATGAATATTACAAGAGTCTTGCGGAGATCTACTATCAGCTGGCTGCGCAGACGACGGATGATGAGAACCAAAGGAACAATTACTATAATCTCGGAATCCAGGCCTGCCAGGAGGTGGTAAATCAGATCGAAGGCCTTCTGGTATCCGATAATGCGAATGAGAAACAGAAGGAATATCTGAAATCCTATGAAGAGAAGATGTGCCGGATCGCCGAGAGCTACGGCCTGATGAATGATTTCAATAGTGCCGTAAGCACCTATGAGAAGGCAGAAGAGAAACTGAAAGATCTGGCAAAGAGCAACAGCACTGTAAATGAGAATCTCGGGAAAGTGTATACAAAGCATCTGATGTATGTATATCAGACACTTTCCGCGAAACAGTCGGACTACACAAAATGGTCTGCATCCGACCGGCAGCTGATCCTGAAGATCTATGATGAAGGACAGAACCTGTCGGGAATCGATGTCAACACCAACTGGGTGAAGCGTCGTTCCGATATGGAAAACCTGAAGAAACTCGATAAAAATCCTGCGACAACAGAAGAGAAGGGAGAGTAACGGATATGGGTATGTATCGTACATTATTCTATGCCGGGCTCATCCTGGCAGTAGCATTTCTGATCGCTTCCATCGTTCTCTTCTTTGTTCTGAAGATTCCGAAGGCACTTGGTGTCGTTACCGGGCGTACGCAGAGGCGGGCCATTGAAGAGATCCGTGCGGGTGGTTATGAAGCGCGATCAAAACAGGAAGCCATTCACAGTTCGGGCAGAAGGATTCATGTCCGTGAGGTTGAAATGGATACCGGAGCTCTCCACAAGGGACAGAGCGGTACCATCACCAGGGAGCAGCCGGCACCTTCGACGACAGCAAAGATGACATCGAAGGATAAGGAAGCCGTCCGGCCCAACAGAGACCGGAGCAAGGCATACGAACAGACAGAGGTATTGGACTTTACAGGAGATCTGTACAGCCAGAGCAAAGCAACCGAATCGGATTCAACAGAAGTTTTGGGCGGAGGCGGAAATGGAAATGCCGGTTTCTCGGGCGAGGAAGCAACGGACGTTCTCGGAGCTGGCCCCGTATCCGGAAGCAGCGCGGCATTTACCGGCGAAGAAGCAACAGATGTACTCGGAAGCAGCAGAGGAAATGCTGCTGAGGGAGAAAGGGAGACAGATGTTCTGATCTCCGGCACAAGCGTTCCTGAAGACGAGGAGATCGTCGGACGCTACAGCGCAGAGGAAACAGCAGTTCTTCGGAGCATGCATGTTATGGAAGAAGACAAACATGTAAAACGGGCAGGAGAGATCCGCGTGCTTTATGCGGAAACGATCGTTCATACAGAGGAAGAACTTTAAGCAGAGGTTGTGCAAAAACGTCAAAGGACGAATGAAAGGATGGAAACCATGAACAAAATGGCAAGAAGAAAGAGGCAGATCATACGTCGTGCCACTGCAATTCTGCTAAGTCTGGCTATGGTGTTCAGCGTAATCTACCTGAACAACAGGTCGGAGGTATCTTTGGCTGACGGGCTCAGCGGTGATAAGGAAATCTCTGCCTTCACAGACAACACCTATCTGAAG
The DNA here is from genome assembly GCA_017437905.1 of Eubacterium sp. Taxonomy (GTDB): domain Bacteria; phylum Bacillota; class Clostridia; order Lachnospirales; family Lachnospiraceae; genus Eubacterium_Q. The sequence continues at coordinate 19,822 of JAFRWY010000106.1, read as the reverse complement.
GATATGGATTTTACTGTGCCGGGAGCGAAGATCGTTCTGCACAGTCCGACGGATAAGGCCGGCTTTATGCTGTGCGTACCGGAGTCGGAGGATAAAGTGAAGATCAGTTACCAGTGGTATACGGTCGGCGATGAGCCCGCCGTGGATACAACGGATAATTTGGCTATCACAGGAGGCACCCCGATTTCGGCTCTGGATAAGGATCATACACAGGCGGTGCTTTATAAGCTGACCCTGGGTTCGCCGGCTTATACTCCCGATGATGATCCGACAACTCCTGAGGATGAGAGTGCAACTCCCGTTCCGGCTGTGGATGCACAGGTAGACAGGCTGTCGGAACTGGAACTTTCCGTTGACGCACTGACCGAGCTTTCGGTAGTTGTGGATGAAGCAGCACATACGGTTACGGTAACCGGCGAGGATGACTTTGTCAAGGCGGATACCAGTACGGATATTTACTACGGTTCCACGGAATTCGCATATGAAAAGGATGTGAATGCCGCAAAGACATCTGCAAGCCAGGTGACCGGTTGGAGCGGAAGTATCTCCGATCTTTCCACCCATGCAGGCCAGCTGGATCCGGCTGCGGACGGAAAGTATGTCTTCTATAAAAAGACGGAACTGAAGAGTTCGGATAATAAGCTCGTTTATTTCTATGCGGTTGAAAAAGAAAGAAAGTTCTATCCGGCCATTACCGAGGCAAAGCTTGAGCCGGAAGGAACTCCGGCGATCCTTGCGGATGATGAGCATAAGATCACGATCAGTGATGTAAATCCCGGCAAGAATCTTTTCTTCCGCGTGGAGACCGGAGATAACATCAGCAAGATTGAAGCGGTCAACACAACTGACCCGACAGAGACATATACTGCAGTCGATAGTAAGACGCTTACCATTAACGGTTCACCGGATAATAACAATACACAGAAGGTATTTACCGTTACGGTAAGTTCCGACGGTAAACTGAATGTAACATATACGCTTACCATCACCTACAGGGATGCAAAACCCACGGTTGAGGATCTGGCCGTTCTGGTTGACGGAGTAAAGAAGGAGAAGGAAACCGACGGTAAGGTATATCTCGGGGAAGCGGATATCTCGAAGGCATCGATCTATTCCAAGGTAGCCGCACCGGAAGGAAATGTACCGGATAAGGCAAGCCTTTGGGAAGTGATCTCGGGTACGGATACCATCACTTCAACTCCGGAGGTTACCATCACGAACGGTGAAGCAACGCTGGATGTTCCGGATGATGTGACACCCGGAAATCATACCTACAAGGTACAGGCGCTCAGTGACGGCGGTGCTACCACCATGACGGACGGCATCAAGGTTTACTACGATCCGACGGCACCGAGTGTAGAGCAGGTACAGATCATCGGTAAGGTAAACGGTGCTACGAAGACACAGACCGTGACTGACGGAACCATTGCGGATAAGATTTCCTCTTCAGCAGAGTATAAGATCCGTGTGGTTGCAAAGGATACGCTGGACGGCACAAGTACCGGCAGCGGTGTTGTGGAGATTAAGGCAGTTGTCGGTTCGGAAACATATACGACAACCGATATGACGGCTCCGATCGATCTTATCGTTCCGCAGAACAGCGAAAACAGCGGAAAGAACATCACCGTAACGGTCACTGCAACCGATCGTGCAGGCAATATCTCCGAGACTAAAACCCTGACAGTTCCCTTTGCCGAGGATGTTCTGGAAGTAAAGAGCGAGATCACGGATATGGCTTCCAGTCTGAAGACCAAAGAAACAAAGAACATCGGCGGCGAGGACAAGGAAGTTGATGTCACACTTACAAAAGAAGGAATATTCAATGTTGTATATTCCGTAAAGACGGATATTCCGATCAAGGAAGCGTTCCTCTCGGTTGTGAAGGACGGTACGGAGACCATCGAACCGCTGGTTCCGGCTGATTTCACAAAGGTTTCCGATCCGACGGATGGGGATCCGTATTATCGCTATACTTATACAAGAAAGGTTTCGGAGAACGAGTCCACGATTCTGGACAGCATTCAGATGACCGTGACCAGTATGAATGAGTTTACGGCGAAGGATCCCGGCCAGGAGTTTATCCAGATCGATCTTACTTCAGGAGAAGTAACGTTTCTGAAAGAGAGTCAGAAGGATGCGGTAGATAATAAAGTCTGGTTCCGGTCACTGAGTCTTCTGTTCCGTTTCTCCGAGCAATCGGTCGCTGATGTACCGGCTGTAGGAACGTATCAGGCAGGATTTTTCAATGATAAGAAAAAAACAATCAAACTTGAGAAGGGTGGAGAGGTATCCTCTTTCTCTCTGGATGGTGTTCCGGAGGATGCTCCTGACACCGTAAGAGGAATGTCGGGCCAGTTCTCGTTCACGATTGATCAATCTGAAGATATCAATGGAACAGAGGTTTCATTCACTCTTGTTGATGCAGTAGGAAACGAGTTCGAGTTTGGTCCTATTACGGTGTACATTGACAAGGTACCGCCGGCTGTCGATAATTTCATCGTGAAATCGAATAATAAAGAAGTTTCCAGGGATATGCCGGATAAGGATCATTACCTGAAGGGAGACCCTACGATTGAATTTACTACGAAAGATAGTATTAAAGTGGCAGAGGTAAAGGCGCGGATCATCAGACCGGACGGATCTGATGTCGATATTACTTCCTCTCTGGATGCAGACTGGAATCTGCAGACAACTAAGCTTAGCGATCTTCTGGGCACTACTCCCGAGGAGGGAGAATATCAGGTGATCGTGGACGTTTCTGACATGGTGCCGTATACGAATGCCACATCTTCGCCGGTGGAAACCACCCTGGTATTCGAAATTGACAATACGAAACCGACAGTAGATATTCGTTACCGCAACCCCAACCTCATCAGTAACGGAATGTATTCCAAAACGGACCCGACGGAAATCGTCGTTGTAATCCATGATCCGGGACTGGAAAAGCATATTGAGGAACTGAAAAAGGTCAAAGGTAACGAGAATCTTAAAGACCAAATAACCGTTAAGGATAAAACGACACCAAAGCTAGTTACGAATTGGGCTTACGACGAGAGGGAAGGTGCTGTGGTAGGTACATTTAAGGTGTCCTACGACAAGAATTCTTTTTATAATAATCAACATGGGTTCCGCGTGACTGTAAAGGATCTTGCATACAATACAAGAACATCCGATGAACTGGAACTGGTTATTGATACGAAGAAGCCGGTGATCAATACCATGGTGAACGGGGAGAAGTATCCGACCACCGATGGGATTAAGTATTTTAATACAAATGCGAAAGTAGCATTAGACATTGTAGATGATATTACGGATCCGAATAGTCTTACTGTCAACGTGGAGTATCAGCCGTATGTCGGAGCGCCGGCAACATCCTATAAGGATCCGAAACCTTGGGAAAAAAACAAGGTTTATTCAGAGGATGGAATCTATACGATAGAGTACCGGGTTAAGGATTACGCTTCTAATTCAGCAAGTAAGTCCATCACATTTGTCGTAGATAAGACGGCTCCGGTGAATGAACTTGAGATTCGGGGAGCGGATGCGCCGTTGAAATTCAACACATTTAAGAGTACATATAAGAATAAGACGAGCGGATTGACCTATGATTATGCACAGTACTTCAGTGTGGATTCTGTAAGGGTAGACTATTCAGTTGTTGATCGTTTCCCGGAGGAGGCGATCGTAAGAGATACGGATGCCAGTGGAAAGGTGCTTAAAGAAATAAAACTGACACCGGAGAATTTGAGTGGTTACATCACTGCGGAGACAGAGGGTGCACATAATATTGTGATCACTTCAAAGGATAAGGCAGGAAATATGTCTGTTGCAATGAGTGTATCCTTTGTGATCGATCGGACAGCTCCTTCACTTTCCACCTCACTGAACGGAAATCCTTTCGGAAACAGTGACGGAGTGAAATATCTGCAGGGTGGTGCACGGGTTGGTGTATCCGTCAGTGACGCAAATATTGACGAGGCTGACCTGACAAGAACCGTACAGATGACACCTCCGGGCGGCGGGACATCGACAACCACGACCAATGTATCCACGGGAGCACAGGACTTCCAGACGGATGCGGATTATGTGATCACCTTCAAGGCAGTGGATCGTGCGGGAAATGAGAGCGCTGAAAGCAAGCTTTCCTTCCGTGTGGATCAGAAGGCACCGGAGCTTTCCATCTCGGGAGCTCTGGAGAGTGGAACTGCTACGAAAGATGTGACGGCAGTCTACAATGTATTTGAAGCATTCTACAGTGACATGGACCATGCTCAGGTTAAGGTTTACCGGAAGGTAGACGGAGAGTCGAGAAAACTGATCCGTACCGTGGATATCCGTCCGACAGGAGCGAATTCCTCCCTGTCCGAGGTCATTGACGAGGACGGAAACTACGATTTCGAGTTCGATGCGCAGGATAAGGTAGGAAATGCGGCACACAGAGTATTCAGCTTCCTGCTGGATAAGACTGCACCGACCCTGGTACTCAGCGGTGTGACCAACCACGAGAAGACCAAGTCGGATGTTGAACTGCAGACAGTCGTAACCGAGGCCTTCTACACCAGCAACACGCTGACGATAGAAGGAACCAGAGAAGATATCGACGGTAACAAGGAAAACCTGACCTTCGAAAAGCCGAACGTAAATACCAAAAAAGAAGATAGCTTCGTAAACAAGTTTACGGATGACGGAATCTATGATGTTTCCGTAAAGTCGAAGGATAAGGCTGGAAATGAGTCCGCACAGGATCTTCATTTCACCATCGACAAGACGGCTCCGGAGATCGGAGATCTGTCGAAGTATGACGGCGTTACACTGAATCATTTTGTATGGGATATCGATGAGAACAAGCTCGTTCGTGACCTGACAGCCTGTGATGTGACGATTTATCTGGATGGTACCGCATACGACGGCGTAACCGAACTGGCAGACGGATCACACGTACTCCGTGTGACCGCGGTGGATGAAGTAGGAAACGAATCATCCAAGGAAGTAACATTTGTTCTGGATCAGATCGCACCGAATATCATTGTTACCGGAATCGAAGACCAGCAGCGGATCGAGGAGCCTGTCACCGTACAGGTAACCCTGCAGATTGCAGAAGACGTACTTGATTCCGTAACACTGAACGGTGAGGCTCAGGACATCAGCAACAATTCTGCAACCTTCAAGGTTGAGAAGGCCGGCGAATACGATCTGGAGGTTAAGGCACATGATGCGGCGTCAAATGAGAACACGCTGAAGTGGAGCTTTACCTACGGATCGAAGTTCAGCTGGCTGTGGATCCTGGCAGCATGTGGCGGAGCGCTTCTGCTCATCATCATTCTGCTGATCCTCCGCAGAAAGAGCTGGAAACAGAAATAAGTAACAGAGAATGCGCGGGCTGCGAGGAACGTGGCCCGCGTTTTTTCTTTTATCCCGGAGGGAGAGGACCACACCTCCCGGGTGGAGGGGAATAGGATATTGATCTCAGTGGGTAATATGATATTTGTCTCGGCGTGAGACCCACCCTCCTCTTGGATGGTGGGTGATGTGAGGTTTGAACTTACTGTAAGAAAGGAAGAATATGGGAAGATTTAAGGCAGTCGTTTTCGATATGGACGGAGTGATCTTCGATTCGGAGCGGGTCTACCGGATGATGGAGCACCGGGCGGCGGCGAAGTACGGATTCCCGGACGAGAAGGTGGAACCCTTCTGTGACCTGATCGCAGGGGGAACGAAGGAGACGAACCGGAAGCATTTCGAAGCAACCTTCGGAACCGATGTGGATTATATGGAATTCCGCGAGGTGGTGAATTCCGGGGTGGATGCATACGGCAGGGATCCCGGGTATGATGTAAAGCCGGGGATCCGGGAGTTGCTTGAATATCTGAAGGAAAACGGATACCTGGTGGGGGTTGCCACCTCGACCGCCAGGGAACGGGCGGAATATCATCTGAAGAAGCACGGACTGATCGGGTATTTTGACAAGATCATTTACGGAGATATGGTGCACCGGGGGAAGCCGGAGCCGGATATCTACCTTACCGCCTGTGAGACACTGGGGGTCCGTCCGGAGGAAGCCGTCGGCGTGGAGGACTCCATCAACGGTGTGATCTCCTCGGGCCGGGCAGGTCTTTATACCATCATGGTGATCGATCTCATCCAACCGGATGAGAAGGCACGGGCCCATGCGGATCAGATTCTGGACAGCGCGGAAGAGATCATCCCGCTGCTTTCGGAGAAAAGTATTTGATTTTACAGACGAATATGTTATAATGTCCTACGTGCTATGCCCGAATGTCGGGAAATATGCGCATTTCAGGAGGATAAATACTATGGAAAGAATCAAAACTCTGACAGAGACAACCTATCAGCAGACCCAGGAGCACGGTGGATGCGGCGAGTGCCAGACATCCTGCCAGTCCGCATGCAAGACTTCCTGCACCGTTGGAAATCAGAGCTGCGAGAATCAGTAGATCGTAAGATTACCATCCCTTAGGACAGATGATCAGGTGAAGGGGACGATCCGGACGGATAGTCCTCTTTGCTTGCATGGAGAGCAACATGAAGCAGGTGCACCAATTCAAGAATAACGGATATAACATTGTACTGGACGTGTGCAGCGGCTCTGTTCATGTGGTGGATGAGCTGGTCTATGATCTGATCGACCTTTACGGAAAGTTCGTGGAAGCGGCTGACAGAGCGTCAGGAACCGATGCAAAGACTTCCGGAACCACGGAAGCGGCTGAGGACCGTCGGCAGTCCGTGATCCGGCAGCTGAAGGAGAACTATCCGGCAGAGACGGAAGAAGCCATCGGCGAAGCGTATGATGCGGTACAGAGTCTGGTGGATACCGGGCGACTGTTTGCGGATGAACCCTATCAGGAAGCCGTGATCGACTTTAAGAAGCGGAAGACCGTTGTTAAGGCCCTCTGTCTGAATGTGTCCCACGACTGCAATCTGGCCTGCAAATACTGCTTTGCGGGACAGGGTGAGTACCACGGAGACCGGGCCCTCATGTCCGTGGAAGTCGGAAAACAGGCACTGGATTTCCTGATCGCCAACTCCGGAAACCGGAGGAATCTGGAGGTGGACTTCTTCGGAGGCGAGCCTCTGATGAATTTCGAAGTGGTGAAGGAACTGGTGGCTTACGGAAGGCAGCGGGAGAAGGAGACGGGAAAGAATTTCCGTTTTACCCTGACCACCAACGGCATCCTGCTGGATGACGAGGTGATCGACTTCGCCAACCGGGAGCTGAAGAACGTGGTCCTGTCCATCGACGGACGCCGTGCAGTGAACGACGCCATGCGGCCCACACGGAACGGGAAGGGAAGCTATGACGTGATCCTTCCTAAATATAAGCATTTTCAGGAGAAGCGGAAGGGAGAGTATTACATCCGCGGAACCTTTACCCATAAGAACCTGGATTTCTCGGAGGATGTGGTAAGCCTGATGGATGAAGGCTTCAAGGTGATCTCCATGGAGCCGGTGGTTGCACCGCCCGAGGAGGACTACGCCATTCGCGAGGAGGATATCCCGGTACTGCTGGAACAGTACGACCGCCTGGCGGCAAAGCTGGTGGAGCGTGCGAAGGAGGGAAGACCGGTTACATTCTTCCATTTTATGATCGATCTCACCGGCGGACCCTGTGTCTACAAGCGGCTGTCCGGCTGTGGCTCCGGTACGGAGTATCTGGCGGTTACCCCCTGGGGAGATCTGTATCCCTGCCATCAGTTCGTGGGGGACGAGAAGTTCCTGCTGGGCGATGTGTGGAAGGGAATCCACCGTACGGACATTGTGGAAGAGTTTAAATGCAACAATGTCTATGCGAAGGAGAAGTGCAAGACCTGTTTTGCAAGGTTCTTCTGCAGCGGCGGATGTGCGGCGAACGCTTATCAGTTCCACGGAAAGATCCTGGAAGCATACGACATCGGCTGTGAGCTGGAACGAAAGCGCGTGGAATGTGCGCTGATGATGAAGGCTGCCATGGCGGATCTGCCGGAGGCGGTAAAACCCGAAAGCATGCCGAGAAGCAGCGGCTTCCGGAATGACGGAGACTGCGCGGAGACTTGTGAGGATCCCTGCGAGGAGAAGAATGAGGAATAAAGCCTCTTCGTCACTTCGTTCCCCGGAATGACAAGACACATTTAAAATGACTCAAGGCATCCGAAGGATGCTCAGGGCTGTTCCGGAGTGGGGCAGACCCAAGAATAAAAGGAGTAGAAACAATGAAGAAAGCAAAGAGAAATGCGGTGCTGGGACTGCTGCTCTTCGCTCTGCTGGTGGCAGGAATGGTTTACACCATCCTCTGCGGCCTGGGCGAGACGAATGCAGGCCGCGCAGAGGACATCGTCCTTGGTCTTGACCTTCGCGGCGGTGTCAGCGTAACCTATGAGATCGTCGAGGACGACGCATCCGACTCTGCCATCGCGGCAACGCAGGAGAAACTGCAGCGAAGAGTGGATAACTACAGTACGGACGGTGAAGTGTACCGCGAGGGCAGCAACCGTCTGACCGTTGAGATCCCGGTGGATACCAGCAAGTACGATCCGAACAAGATCCTTGATGAGATGGGTCGTCCGGGTACCCTGGAATTCCTGGATCCCACCAACTATGATCTGTTCGCAAATGGACAGGCATACACGGCTGCTCTGACCGGTTCCGATGTTAAGGAAGCACAGGGCGGAATCCGTGAGGACCAGACCACCGGACAGAAGGAGAATGTGGTATCCCTCCAGTTCACCGATGAAGGTGCCAAGAAATTTGCGGATGTTACAGCTGCAAATGTGGGCAACCCGGTCTATATCATTTACGATGGTGCGGTAGCAAGTGCTCCGACCGTAAATGAAGCCATCACCGGCGGAAGCGCTGAGATCAACAACATCAGTACCTATGAAGAGGCTGAGTCTTTGGCAAGCACCATCAAGATCGGTGCACTGCCCCTGACCCTTCGTGAGCTGCGTTCCCAGGTGGTGGGTGCAAAGCTGGGTAGTGATGCGGTTTCCACATCTCTTTTTGCAGGTGCCATCGGTCTCGGAATCGTCTTCCTGATCATGATCATCGTATTCCGTTTCCCGGGATTCCTGGCATCCATCGCACTTTCCGTATATGTGATCCTGGAGCTGTTCTTCCTTCAGACCCTGAACATCTCCCTGACCCTGCCGGGTATCGCAGGTATCATCCTGGGTATCGGTATGGCCGTGGATGCGAATGTCATCATTTTCACCCGTATCAAGGAAGAAATCGGTGACGGCAAGACCACGAAGACCGCTATCAAGAACGGTTTCTCCAAGGCCTTCTCCGCCATCTTCGACGGAAATATCACGACGATCATCGCCGGCCTTGTGCTTCTGGGCATGGGCTCCGGTGCGGTTAAGGGCTTTGCAAAGACCCTTATCCTGGGTATCGTTCTTTCCATGTTTACGGCACTTGTGGTAACCCGTGTTCTTCTGAACTGCTTCGCAACTCTGGGCGTCACCAACAAGAAGCTGTATGGTGAGGCTAAGCATAAGAAGGTAGTGAAGTTCTCCCGGATGTTCAAGGTGACCGGCGTGATCTCACTGGTTATCATCGCATGCGGTATCGGCGCACTCTTCGTAAACAAGAGTATCGATCATCGCGGAAGCAGCCTGAACTACAGCCTTGAGTTCAGCGGCGGTACATCCACCACCGTAACCTTTGACAAGGCATATACTCTGGCAGAGGCAGAGTCCGAGGTGGCTCCGGTCATCGCAGAGGCAGCAGGCATCAATGTAGGAACGATCCAGATCCAGACCGTAGACGGTACGAATCAGGTAGTCTTCAAGACCTCCGAACTGGATGAGGCAACACGTACCAAGGTTGCCAACGCCCTGGAAGCAAAGTACAGCCTGACAGATGACAAGATCGATTCCCAGAACATCAGCAGCACCATTTCCAGTGAAATGCAGCGCGACGCCATCATCGCCGTAGTTGTTGCATCCATCCTGATGCTGATCTATATCGCGATCCGGTTCTCGGATGTCCGCTTCGGTGCGGCAGCCGTGATCGCCCTGATACACGACGTCATGGTAGTGTTCATGGTATATTCCGTGGCTTATCTCTCTGTCGGCGGTACATTTATCGCATGTATGCTGACCATCGTCGGTTACTCCATCAATGCGACCATCATCATCTTCGACCGGATCCGTGAGAATCTGCGGGAGATGAATGTAAAACAGGTTGGGTATGAAACTGTGGTTGATACCAGTATCTCCCAGACCATGACAAGAAATATTTATTCAACACTGACGACCTTCTCCACGATCCTGATGCTGTACATCCTGGGCGTGGCTTCCCTGAAGGAGTTCACCCTGACGCTGATCGCAGGTCTTCTCTGTGGTCTCTACTCGTCTATCTTCATCACCGGTCCGCTGTGGCTGTTCCTGAAGAAGCATATCGGTAAGAAGGAATCCTCCGATAAGGACGGGAAGACGGCAAAGAAAGTTGCGAAGGCGAAGAGCTGATAAAACGTCATAAGAACAGCATGAGTGGGACGGTTCTCTGCTTCCGGAGCGGGACAGAGAACCGTCCCTGTTATATTAAACAAATGGACATAAGAAGGTAAGGTGTTATGGTTAGACCCACGGAATGGCGGGTACGCAGCATACGGGCCGATTTCAATGCCATCGGTGCGCAACTCGGGATCTCCCCGGTAATGGCCCGGGTGCTGGTGAACCGGGAACTGGATACGGATGAGAAGCGGGAAGCATACCTCTACGGCGGGCTGGGCAGTATCCCGGATGCATCACTGCTGCGGGGCATGGATGCGGCGGTGGAGCTGCTCCGGCAGAAGATCCGGGAGGGACAACGGCTCCGGATCATTTCCGATTATGATGTGGACGGTGTTACGTCCAATTATATCCTGTATGACGGACTGCTCCGTCTGGGCGCGGATGTAAGCTTCGATATTCCGGACCGGATCCGCGATGGGTACGGAATGAATGTGCGGCTGGTGGAAGCGGCTCACGCGGACGGTGTGGATACGCTGCTTACCTGTGACAACGGGATCGCGGCCTTCGATGCCATTGACCGTGCGAAGGAACTGGGCATGACGGTGATCGTTACGGATCATCATCAGATGCAGGGGAGGCTTCCGGCAGCGGACGTGATCGTGAATCCCTGGCAGCCCCTCTGTCCCTATCCTTTCAAAAACATCTGCGGGGCCGAGGTGGCCTACAAGCTGATCCGGACACTGTCGGAAGCGGAGGGAAAACCGCTGGGAGTTACGGATTATCTGGAATTTGCCGCTCTGGGAACCGTGTGCGATGTCATGCCCCTTACCGGCGAGAACCGGATCCTGGTACGGGAGGGCATGCGCGCCATGCCGGATACCCCGAATGCGGGGCTTCGGGCACTGCTCTCCGTAAACGGTCTCTTGGACGGACGGAAGATCACGGCCTACCATCTGGGCTTTATCCTGGGGCCCAGCATCAATTCCGAAGGACGGCTCTCCAGTGCGAAGGAGGCCATGCGTCTGCTCCTCACGAAGGATCCGGAGGAGGCAGAGCAGCTGGCACAGGAAATGAAACACCTGAATGATGAAAGGAAGAACGCCACCGAAGAGGGAGTCCGGACTGCAGTCTCCGTCATCGAAGCGGAGGGGCTTTATGAAAAGGACCATGTACTGGTGGTTGAGGTGCCTGGATTGCATGAGTCCCTGGCGGGCATCGTGGCGGGGAAAATCCGGGAGAGGTATTTTCGGCCAACCGTTATTTTCACGGATGCAGAGGGAGATCCCGCACTGCTGAAGGGGTCTGCCCGGTCCATCGAAGCCTATAATATCTTTGAGGCACTGACGGAAGCCGAAGGACTGATCGATCATTTCGGCGGACATCCCATGGCGGCCGGAGTTTCGATCCCCCGGGAGAATCTGGTGCCTCTCAGGGAAGCGCTGAACGGGGCGGAGCATCTTACGGAAGAGGAACTGGTGGAGCGGATCTATATCGATATCCCCATGCCGCTTTCCTACGCCACACTGGATCTGGCGGAACAGCTGGAACAGCTGGAGCCCTTCGGAACGGGGAATCAGAGGCCGCTTTTTGCGGAAAAAGGCCTTGCCATCGAGGATATCCGGAGCTACGCCAACGGAAAACTGCTGCGGCTTACCCTTCGTGACAGCAGGGGAAACCGGGTGTATGTGAAAACATTTTCGGGGGAAATTCTGTCTTCAGATATAAAAATGTGGTCGGAATGCGATGAGTGTGATAAAATAAGGAAGTATCCGGAACTTGACATCATTTACCGCGTATCCGTGAATGAATTCCGCGGGGAAAAAAGTGTGGAGTGCTGGATCGAGCACTACCGGAGGAGTGAGTGAATATGAAAACATTAAAAGACTATATCAAGACAATCCCGGATTTCCCGAAGCCGGGGGTTATGTTTCGGGATGTGACCAGCGTACTGGACGATGCGGACGGATTCCGTCTGTCCGTGGATGAGCTGACACGGCTGCTGGATGGTGTGGACTATGACTGCATCGCAGGTGTGGAGTCCCGTGGATTTCTTTTCGGTGCGCCCATTGCCTACAATCAGCATAAGGCTCTGATCGCCATCCGGAAGAAGGGCAAGCTTCCGCGTGAGACCGTGGAGGCATCCTACGACCTGGAGTACGGTACCGCGACCATCGAGATCCATAAGGATGCCATCAAGCCGGGACAGAAGGTGGTGATCATCGATGACCTGATCGCAACCGGAGGTACGGTAGAGGCTGCGGCACGTCTGGTGGAACAGCTGGGCGGAGAGGTGGTTAAGATGATCTTCCTGATCGAGCTTACCGATCTCGGCGGAAGACAGAAACTGGCCAGGTATGACGTGGCCAGCGCCGTACAGTACGAGGGAGAGTAGATCGTACGGGACGACGGTAGACTATGTACAGTTTACCGGACCATTCCGGAGGAACCCCTGCTGACGGTTATTTTCAATGTTCAGTACGGTTCTTTGCCGGCGAATAAGAAAAAGAGAGAAAGGAGGCGCGCCATGGATGAGACAGTTCGTGAATTGATCAAACAGCATAAACAGGAGCAGGATCTGTCGACCCCGGGTGACTTTACGCCTCCGGAGGAATTGTATCAGGAATTGCTCCGCAGGATCCGCAAGTATCATCCGTCGGATGATTTCTCCATGATCGAAAAAGCATACCGCATCGCGTATGAAGCGCATGAAGGGCAGCTCCGGAAATCGGGAGAACCCTATATCATTCATCCCATCTGCGTGGCCATCATTTTATCCGAACTGGAAATGGATAAGGAGACCATCGTGGCAGGGCTTCTGCATGACGTGGTAGAGGATACGGTCATGACCAAGGAGGACGTGGCACGGGAATTCTCGGATGAAGTGGCGCTTCTGGTGGACGGTGTTACCAAGCTGACCCAGTTGAACCTGTCCCAGGACAAGATCGAGATCCAGGCGGAGAATCTCCGCAAGATGTTCCTTGCCATGGCGAAGGACATCCGCGTAGTCATCATCAAGCTGGCGGACCGCCTGCATAACCTGAGGACCCTGCAGTATCAGTCTCCGGCGAAGCAGATCGAGAAGGCCCGCGAGACCATGGACATCTACTCGCCCATCGCACACAGGCTCGGTATCTCCAAGATCAAGATCGAGCTGGATGATCTCTGCATGCAGTATCTGTATCCGGAGGTCTATAAAGGGCTGCAGGAGAAGATCGACGCACGTCTGAAGGAACGGGAGATATTCATCCGGAAGATGGAGGACGAGGTCAAGGAGTGCATCCGGGAAGCGGGGATCGAAGCGGAGATCGACGGACGTGTGAAGCACATGTTCAGCATTTACAAGAAAATGAAGACCCAGGGCAAGACGCTGGAGCAGATCTACGATCTCTTCGCACTTCGCATCAAGGTGGAGACCGTACGGGACTGCTATGCGGCGCTGGGTATCATTCATGCAAAATACAAGCCCATCCCGGGCCGGTTCAAGGACTATATCGCCATGCCGAAGGCGAATATGTACCAGTCCCTGCACACCACACTGATCGGAAATGAAGGTCAGCCCTTCGAGATCCAGATCCGGACCTATGACATGCACCGGACCGCGGAATACGGTATCGCGGCACACTGGAAATATAAGGAAGGCAGATCCTCCGGCGTCACGAAGGAAGAAGAGAAGCTGAACTGGCTGCGAGAGATCCTGGAGTGGCAGAACGACACGGAGGATAACCGGGAGTTCATGAGCGCCGTGAAGACGGACCTGGATGTGTTCCAGGATCAGGTCTATGTCTTTACGCCTGCGGGAGATGTGAAGCCGCTACCGAAGGGATCGACGCCCATCGATTTCGCATATCTGATCCATACCGCTGTGGGAAATACCATGGTGGGTGCAAGGATCAACGGCAGTATGGTGCCCATAGAGACACCGCTGAAGAGCGGCGACCAGGTGGAGATCATCACCTCGGCCAATTCCCGGGGCCCCAGTCTGGACTGGCTGAACCTGGTGCGGAGCTCTCAGGCGAAAACGAAGATCAATCAGTGGTTCCGGCAGGAGCATAAGGCGGACAATATCCAGAAGGGTAAGGCCGCGATCGATGAATACTGTAAGAACAAGGGAATCCCGGCTTCCGAGCTGCTGGTTCCCGCGTACATGGAACCCACACTGAAGAAATACAATTTCCCGGATTGGGACAATCTGATGGCAGCCGTCGGTCACGGCGGCATCAAGGAAGGTCAGATCGTCAACCGTCTGCTGGAGGAGCGAAGGAAGCTGCTGGAGAAAGACAAAACGGATGAGGATGTGGTATCCGAGATCCGGCGGGGCAGAAGAACCTTCGAGATCCCGAAGGGCGGGATCAAGGTCCGGGGCATCCATGATGTGGCGGTGCGTTTCCCCAAGTGCTGCTCTCCGGTTCCCGGAGATGAGATCGTAGGTTTTGTGACCCGGGGACGCGGTGTCTCGATCCACAGGACGGACTGTATCAACGTGCTCAATATGAGCGAGGAAGACCGGACCCGCATGATCGAAGCCGAGTGGGAAGCAGTGGATACTCCGGAAGCGGAGTATGTGACGGAGATCAACATCTTCGCCACCGGACGGCAGGGAATCCTCTTCGAGATCTCAAAGATCTTTAACGAGGCGAAGGTGGATATCAAGGGCATGACGGTGCGGACCTCCAAGCAGGGGAAAGCAACCATAACCATGCAGTTCGGTGTCCGCTCCAAGGATCAGCTGGCCATGTTGTCCGCAAAGATCCGGAGCATTGAAGGCATCATCGATATCGAACGTACCACCGGCTGACGGCGGGTGGCAGGACGATCCGGCCGGAAGGGCGGTGCGGCGTGAGGGACTTACCCCGCATCCGCCGGCAGGCAGGAGGCCGTGTATGGAAGCCGGAACTCCGGCATCAGGATGTGTACGGGGCAAAGGGATAAGAGAAAGGATATGGAATGGTAGAACTGAACATCATTTCCGCGGTCCTCGGACCGGTTATGACGAATTGCTATACAGTTTCAAATGTACAGACGAAGGACACGGTGATCATCGACCCTGCGGACAGCGGGGATCATCTGGTGGCCATGATCGAGGACCAGGTCCTTGTGCTCCGGGCGATCCTGCTGACCCATGGACATTTTGATCACTGCATGGCGGTGCCGAGGCTGAAGGAAGCCTATCCGGAGATCCAGGTGATCATCGGAAAGGATGACCTGAAATGGCTGCAGGATCCCACGCTGAATCTGTCTGTTCCTTTCACGGGAGAAGCCTTCTCCTGTGATGCGGACCGTACGGTGGAGGACGGTGAGGTGCTGGACATTCTGGGCACGAAAATGCAGTGCATCCAGGTGCCGGGCCATACTCCGGGCGGTATGTGCTATTATTTCCCGGAGCAGAATCTGCTCTTTGACGGAGACACCCTCTTCTCGGGAAGCGTTGGCCGGACGGACTTCCCCGGCGGCAATCAGGACGCGCTGATGAACGGAATCCGTAAGAAGCTTCTGACTCTGCCGGAGGAGACACTGGTCTTCCCGGGCCATGACCGTGCAACCACCATCAAACGAGAGATAGCGGAAAATATGTACTTGTAACGACATAGTATACTATTCGCGTAAGCCGTGACCATGCTGCTGCCCGTGCTTGCACGAAGGGCAGCAGACGTGGTCACGGCTACTGCGAAGCAGTAACCTCACGATACGCATCGGCGTAAAGCGCCGAAGGCGCGGCAGACGCACGAAGTGCGGATGAGGCGATGCCGTAACGTGAGGAAGCGAATAGGAGCTGGTTGCGAAGCGAATAGGAGCGATGGGGGGAAATATGATCCTACTCGTTGAAAATGACCCAACCTATACCAACGATCTTCGCGCGATGCTGCAGGCCTTTTATGCAGAAGAGAAGATCCAGGGCGTCACTCCGAAGGAAGTGGCGGATTACAGGAAGGAGCTCTTTGCCGAGTTCCGGTTTGTGTTTACTGCGCTCTTTCAGGAGCGTCACACACGGCTCCGCCTGGAAGAGGACGGCAAGGTTGTATTTACGGCATATATCAACGGGGACTATGAGGACAAGGCCAGGTTCCGGAACAAACTGAAGCTGGCATCCTACCGGCTGCTGTCCGACTATACCGGACGGGAGCTGCCCTGGGGAAGCCTCACCGGTATGCGCCCGACGAAGATCGCTTCCAAAGCCCTTCGGGACGGACTGGACCGGGACGAGATCATAGACGGATACATGGAAGCCTATCAGGTGTCTGAGGAGAAAGCGACCCTGGCGGTGGATGTGGCCATGCGTGAGAAGGAGATCCTGGAGGCAGTGGATCCCAGAACGGATTATTGTCTCTACATCGGTATTCCCTTCTGTCCGACCCGGTGCCTCTACTGCTCATTTACGTCCTATCCCATCGACATGTATGCACAATCGGTCAGTGAGTATCTGGATGCACTGATCCGGGAATTGCAGATTATATCTTATGTAAACCGTAAACGCAGGCTGGTATCCATTTATATCGGAGGAGGAACCCCCACATCCATTGAAGCGGGTTTCCTGGACCGGCTGCTGCAGGCCGTCGAAGACAACTTCGACTTCTCCAACCTGAAGGAATTCACGGTGGAGGCCGGACGACCGGACAGCATGAATCCGGATAAAATGCGGGTGCTGAAGCGTCATAAAGTGACCAGGATCAGTATCAATCCCCAGACCATGCGGGACAAGACCCTGCAGAAGATCGGCCGGGGACATACCTCGGAGGATGTGATCCGGGCATTCCGCCTGGCACGGGAGCTCTCATTTAAGGATATCAATATGGATATCATTGCGGGACTTCCGGGAGAGAACACGGACGATATGCGCTATACCCTGGGGCTGATCGAAAAACTGGCTCCGGACAGTCTGACGGTGCACAGCCTGGCGGTAAAGAGGGCGGCGGAGCTCCGCAGCCAGTTCGACGAGCTGAGGCACACATTTCATAAATATACCGACCAGATGCTGGTGCTGGCGCATGAATCGGCACACCGCATGGGTCTGGAACCGTATTATCTGTACCGGCAGAAGAACATTTCCGGGAATCTGGAAAATGTGGGTTATGCAAAGAATCCCTGCCTGTACAATGTCCTGATCATCGAAGAGCGGTTGGACATCCTGGCCGCAGGCGCGGGATCGGTGACGAAGCTGCTCCGTATGAACGAGGAGACCGGCGAGATCCTGGGAGTGGACCGGGTGGAAGCCGTGAAGAATGTGGATCAGTATATGGACCGCATCGATGAAATGATCGAGCGGAAGAGGGAAGCAACGGAGGGGATGCTTCGGTTTTCATAAAAGGAAGAAGGAGGTAGAGTACATGAAGAAAGAAAGAAGTTTATTGGGGATTCTTGTCGCACTGGCGTGCATTCTTGCAGCAGCATGGATGTTCCCGGCTATGGCAAGAGCAGAAGGCAGCGACGAAGATGTGGCGATCACTGAAATTCATGTCGATGATGAGAATCATCAACTGTTGCTGGGGAAAGCATACCGCCATACGACTACGCTGAGCGGGCCATTTTTCGAGGCGATGGAGATCGTGGAGCAAAAGTGGATCAACAAGGCTGACCCGACGGATGTGATCGCGACAGCGAATACGGATGCATTGAAGTGTACGGTGGGAGCAACATATTCCTATTCCGTAACGCTTCGGGCAAAGGATGGATACCGGTTCCAGAAGGTGTTCAGTTTTTACAACGGTGAGATCCATTATGACAGTTGGGATGAATTTGATGTAGAGATATATCACGGTTCAATCTCAGAGGACGGGAAAGAGATCACCATTACGGGATTTACCTCAACAGTGGCTACAAAACCGACCGTTCTGAATGCCCATGAGACATTAAAGCTGAAAGCATCGGTGACGGATCATGATACCGATACAACGAAGAACTACAGCACACAGGATACCTGGACATTTGATCGTCTGGATACGGATTCCGACGGATTCTGGAATTTACCGGGTGCAGAGGCAAGCGCAAAGATCGATGCTGCCATGGCCTGGGCTGTGGAACAGACAGGTTCGGAATCTGATGTAATTAAATCCATGGATATAACAAATGAATATGTTATCATCAACGGTGATACGGAGAATCCGATCTACGGCGGAAACTTTTCTTATTACCAGGGCGATACCGTGGACCGGTACTATACGGTAGAGGTAACGATCGAGGGCTCTATTCCGAAGAAGATCAGAGAGGTTCAGGCTACCATTACTACCACCTTCGAACCCGGAAAGACACCGACCATTTCCGCTACCTGTGCTACGGAAGGCGTTGAACTGGATTGCGCTTTATGGATGACACATATTGAGAATCCCGAGGAGAGCGAGTATTCCGAGGAAGATGTCAAACGTATCTATAGCAGACAGGAATATAATGATGAATTGGGAGACCAGCTGCTTACAGAAGTTCTTACGGATACGGAATATGATCTTGGTATTTCATTTTACATCAATGATCTGATGGATTGCGTCTTCGCCGATAAGGTAACTCTTAAGGTCAATGGCGAAACCTATGTGGCTGAAGGGGATGAAATATACGGCAAATGGGCTCTGTGGAAGATCCTGAAGACAGTAAAATTTGACAGCGATACGAAAAGCGGCTGGAAAAAGTCGGCCAAGGGCTGGTCATATTATGTAAACTATAATGCTGTAACCGGATGGAAGCAGCTCAGCAAGAAGTGGTATTACTTCGATAAGAACGGTATCATGGCCACCGGATGGACAAAGGTGGGAAAGACCTGGTATTATTTCAGTCCGGAGTCTAAGACCCTCGGCGCGATGATCACCGGCTGGAAGCAGATCGGAAAGAAGTGGTATTACTTCAGCCCGGAGACCAAGACCCTCGGTGCGATGATCACCGGTTGGAAGAAAATCGGAAAAGAATGGTATTATTTCAGTCCGGCGTCGAAGACGCTCGGTGAAATGGCATCTGGCTGGAAGCAGATCGGAAAAGACTGGTATTTCTTTAAGAGCGGTGTCATGAAGACAGGATGGCTGAAGTCCGGCGGAGTGTGGTACTACTTCAATTCAAACGGAATCATGGTGACCGGATCGAGAAAGATCGGAAATAAGATCTACAATTTCAACAGTTCGGGTGTATGCCTGAATCCGTAACCGGCTTTCCGGTGCATCGGATCAGGAAGAGAACCGTCTCTTATCTGAACTGAACCAAGGAGGACGTTTCCTCCCGGCGCAGGAACCTGCGATCGGGAAGGAACGTCCTTCCCTTTTGCCAAGTTTTACGTTGTTTTCCATAATGGGATGTGTTAAAATGAGCCACGGGATACCGCTATATGGCGGGATCACGGATTGCAGAATAGTTGTGACGGCTGCAGACGGCCGTCAGAAGGAGATGATAACCATGGC
>JAFRWY010000105.1 GCA_017437905.1 Eubacterium sp. | reverse complement strand
TCAAGGTCTCTCCCGCACAAAAAAGAGAGGCTTGCACTCTCGTGCAAAGCCTCTCTTTATTTGTGCGGGAGATGGGCCTTGTACCCACACGACGTTTCCACCACTAGATCCTTAGTCTAGCCTGTCTGCCAATTCCAGCACTCCCGCTTACTTGACGCAAGTGATATACTACCACAATGCATCGCGTATGTCAATTCATTTTTTGTCTTCCGGGCGAAGCGTTTAAGATTCTTCGCTTCGCCCAAAATGACAAATATCCGCTCCGCGGATGTGACTTTTGCTTAATACACTTCGCGGATTAAGCAAGGGCCTCCTTAGCAGCCTCAGCAAGTTTTGCAAAGCCTTCTGCATCGCTTACTGCCAGCTCTGCGAGCATCTTGCGGTTCATATCGATACCTGCAGTCTTCAGACCATGCATCAGCTGGCTGTAGGAGATATCGTTCTGACGAGCTGCTGCATTGATACGAGCGATCCACAGCTTACGGAAATCTCTCTTCTTCTCACGACGTCCTGCAAATGCTGTAGCCTCTGCACGCATTACGGACTGCTTAGCTACACGATACTGCTTGGAACGTGCTCCCACGTATCCCTTTGCAGCCTTTAAGGTTCTGTTATGTCTCTTCTTGGCGTTAGCGCCACCCTTGATTCTTGCCATGTTTTTATCCTCCTAACAAATGTACTGCCGATTACATGTACGGCAGGATCTTCTTCATTACCTTGCTGTTTGTCTTGTCCATCATGGTTGCCTTACGCAGGTTTCTCTTCCGCTTCGTGCTCTTTTTTGTAAGGATATGGCTCTTGTAAGCTTTATTTCTCTTCAGCTTTCCTGTTCCTGTCTTGGTGAAGCGCTTTGCTGCTGCCCTCTTTGTCTTTAACTTCGGCATTTGTTTTTCCTCCTTAAACTCTATTGCTACGCATTTCCCTTTCCGAAGACCACACCTGTCCCGGAATCGGAAATACATGTAACTCTATTTCTTTTCCTGCTTCTTCTCGGTCAGGAACATGGTCATGCTCCGTCCCTCAAATTTCGCCGGCTTGTCGATCTGAGAGATATCCGAAAGCTTCTCTGCAAAATCGTCAAGGATCCGCTTGCTCTGGTTCACATAGGCAAGCTCACGTCCGCGGAAGCGCAGAGTAACCTTCACACGGTTGCCCTTCTCCAGGAACTTCCGTGCCTGACCTACTTTGGTATTCAGGTCGTTGTCATCGATATTCGGAGACAGACGAACCTCCTTAATCTCCACGATGCGCTGTTTCTTCTTTGCATCCTTCTCCTTGCGAGCCATCTCATAACGGAACTTGCCGTAATCAATGATCTTGCATACCGGCGGTTTTGCATTCGGCGAAACACGCACGAGATCCATACCTTCCTCTTCTGCGATCTGAAGTGCCTCTTTCACGCTCATCACACCAAGCTGTCCGCCCTCGGCTCCGATCACACGCACCTCTTTGTCTCTGATCTGTTCGTTAATTAAGTATTCGATGGCTGTACCCTCCATACAAGAAAAAAGTGGATCATCCGAGAATCCACTTCATACGCATAGCGAAAGACACGGAATCCTTCCGTCCCTTTCCTGCCGGAACCTGTGTCCGGTCTGCGATATCAAACCCGGCCGCCTAACTGCAGTCCAAGGTGAGAGTGGATACTCTTCTTTTTTTACGCAAATAGCAGATTACCACAGAGATACCCCTTTTGTCAAGCAGTATTTCCGGACAATCCCAAAGCAGGTCCCGTCATGTAAGCAGTCACACATGACGGGACTGCAAAAATCCACGGCGTATCCATCCGGAAATACACGACTATGAGGAAAATGTACCGAGGACCGTCAGATCCTCCGCCTCATAACGGATCTCACCCAGCAGCTTCTGCACGTTACGGTCGGTGAGTTTTCCTTCGAAGCTGACGTAGAAGCTGTATTCCCATTTCTTTTTCAGGGACGGACGGGATTCGATCCTTGTCATGTTGACATTGTTCCGGTTGATGATGCCCATGATTTGATAAAGCGCGCCCACACGGTGCGGAGCGGTGAAACAGATCAGTACGCTGTCGGATGCTGTAAGGACGATATTTCTTTTCGTGATGATCACGAAGCGTGTCGCATTGTCCCGGGTAAAATTGATGCGGCGGGCAAGCACCTTCAGGTTGTAGAGCTCCGCTGCCCGTTCACTGGCGATGGCCGCCTTTGTCACATCCTTTGATTCCATCACACGTTTTGCCGCAAGGGCCGTATTGCTGACCGATTCCGTGCTGAAGGAATGTGTATCTATGTATTCCCTGCACTGCATCAGTCCCTGCTGATGGGAGTAAACCTTCCGGATATCGGACAGCATGGCATTCGGAAGTCCGAGCAGGGCATGCTCGATATCGAGGACCACCTCGTCCACGATGGTCACTTCCGCATTCCGGATAATATCATAATTTCCGCTGACGAAGCCTGCGGAGCTGTTCTCCACGGGAAGGACACCGTAATCCGCTTCTCCTGCAGCCACGGCCGCTGCCACCTCGTCAAAGGTCTTCACATTCATGAGTTCCGTATCTTCGCCGAAGAACTTGATGGCCGCCGCTTCCGCGTAGGCTCCGGGCACACCGGCATAGCATACGCGTACGCCCTCCAGATCCAGTTCCTCAGTGAAATGATATCCGGTTATATCATAGGGTTCCACCTCCGGATCCCTGCTCTTCAGCTCCTCCAGAAGCTGGTTTACGGTCTTTCTGCTGATCGGATGTACCACATGGGGTGCGATCTCCGCCAGGGGCTCCAGAACGAAGGTGCGGTGCTCCATTTCCACATGGGGGATCAGAAGTCCCTCTTCGCGGATCACAGCATCGTCATAGAGAAGGATATCCAGATCCAGGGTCCGCGGACCCCAGTGCACGATCCTTTTCCTCCCTGCTTCCTGCTCGATATCATGCAGAACGGACAACAGCTCCTGCGGTGAATACAGTGTTTCCAGTTCCACCGCACCGTTCAGGAAATCCGGCTGTTCCACCGGTCCGTACGGTTCGGTTTCGATGTAGGTTGCCGAACGGATCACACGGATAAAGGGGTCCTTCCCCAGCTGCTCCACCGCCTGATCCAGATAATTCTTCCGGTCTCCCAGATTGGAACCGATGCCGATATAGGCCGTATGTCTTCCCCGCTCAATGGTTACGGATACCGTGTCAAAGGAGAGCCCGATGGGGGCATCCGGCTTATCCACGCGCACCCGGACACAGCGTACCTTTCCGTACTTCAGCAGGATCTCCGAAGCGACTGCTTCCGCCACCGCTTCGATCAGATTCCATTTCTCCTCCGTCACAACCCGCTCGATGGTATGGGCGACCTCATCGTAGCTGACCGTTTCCAGCAGGTCATCCGACATGGAGGACGGGCGAAGATCCAGGCAGAGTTTTGCAGAGATAAGGAAGAACTGTCCGGTCTCCTTCTCTTCATCATAAACTCCGTGGTATGCGTAGATCTTCAGATTCTTTATCTCAATAATATCCATAACTCCGTATCCTCTCTGTATTCCCGGTCATCCTCCGGCACCCGGAATCCGCAATTTCTCCCAGTCTTTATCATGCGCTGCTTCCCGTCAGCAAAGGATTGTCCGGTTCTTCCGGTTCTCCGGCCAGTAGCACTCCTCTCTTGCATCGCAGAGGAAACAGTTTCTTGACAGTTTATCCGCCCGGTACAGGACTGCCGCCAGCGTCCCGATACTGTCTTCCGGTTCCTTATGTGCGCGGATCGCCTCACAGATTTCGGTGCATTCCGCCTCTGTATAACCTGCGCGCCGGAGTACGTCTGCAGCAACCACGGCCCCTGCCTCATGGTGGGACATGGTCTTTTCCTCCTGTGTATATCTGCCGATATCATGAAGGAGCGCCGCAGCGTAGATCACATCCTTCCGCAGTTTTCTCTTCTCTTCCATGGCCAGGATATATGCGATCCTTGCCACGGAAACCGCATGCCCGAAACCGTGTCTGCAGAATTCACGGTCATATTCCGATTCGTAGATCTTCTTGATCTGCTTTCTGTAAAACCTGTCTTCAAGGATCCGTGTCACACGATCCATTTCCAGATGTTCCCTGTCCTCCAGCAGCTTTCCGAGAAATGTAAGGGATCCGCAGGCTACGATCACATCATCTTCCGCCGCTTCCCTGAGGGCGGTCTCCGCGGCCATCAGGGCATTTTCCATACATACCGCAAACTCCCGGTCACCCACAGTTGCACATGGATCCTGCATATCATGTTCGTCCGGGTCTCCCGCAGGAGTTGTCTTTCCTTCCGCATCCGTCCGTTCTGACCCTTCATGAAAATCCAGGATTCTTTGCCGCAGCTTCTCTCCGGCCAGCGCCCTGGGACTCTCCGGAGTAAAGGTGTAGATCCGCTTTGCCATGGGCACCATGGTTTCGATCAGTACATCCACTTCCTTATCCGCAAGGACACCGATCACAAAGGTCAGTCGTTTCTCCCCGTAGAACCGTTTCAGCGTTCCTGCCAGACGAAGCCATGCGTCCCGGTTGTGTGCACCGTCTATGATCATCCGGGGATGCGTATCAAAGACCGTGAACCGCCCCTGCCAGGAAGTTTCCGCAAGACCTGCGCGGATCTCTTCCCGCGTCAGCTTCGGAAGACCGAACTGTCCGGCCCTTTCATTGTACAGTTCCAGAGCCGTCAGCGCCGTGATGGCATTGTCCACCGCCACATCACCGGCCATCCGGATATGATAGTTTTCTCCTCTGTATGAAAAATCCGTTCCGTCAATCTCTTCGCAAAGGATCGTAAGTTCTCCCCTGTCTGCCTCTGCCCGACGAAGAGGCACTGTCTCACCGTCCTCTCCCGGTACAGGTACCATCCAGCCGTCCAGCACCCGGCGGAGTTCCTCATCCATGGGTGCAGTTGCAAGTACATCCCCCGGACGCACGATCCCCAGCTTCTCCCGGAGGATCTTCTCACGGGTATCACCGAGAAACTGCATATGATCCAGACTGACGGAAGCCAGGATATCCACTATCTTGGAAGGGATCACATTTGTCGCATCCTGCCTGCCTCCCATGCCGCACTCCACCAGCATGACATCGCATTTCTTCTTTCGAAAGAGAACGAAGGCAAGTGCCGTTTCGATCTCAAATACCGTGGGACTGTGAGGAAGTGACTCCGCTGCTTCCCGCACCTCTTCCATGCATTCCGCAACATCCTCCTTCGATGCCATCTCCCCGTTAACGTGCCATTTCTCACGGTAATCCAGAACCGCCGGGGAGAGATACCGTCCCACCTTCAGACCGTGCTGCAGCATCGCCTGCTCTACATAGGACATCACGGTCCCTTTCCCGTTCGTTCCGGCGATATGCAAAGCAGGCACTGCCAGTTCGGGATTCCCGAGCTTCTTCAGCAGTGCCAAAATCACATCCAGCCCCGGGACGATCCCGAGGCTGTTTTTACTTTCTATATAGGATAGAGCATCTCCGTATTCCATAACGTCTCCATCTATGATCTTTCTCTTATTCTTACGGGATCACTCTTCGTCCGTATCCTCATCTTCTTCCTGCGATGCAGCATCCTCTGCTGCCTCTCTCGCCTTCTGAGCCGCGAGAGCCGCCTGCTCGGCCTTCTGCTCTTCCTCCAGCTCCTTAGCCGTCTTTCTGTGATGTACGGGAGTGGTTGTTTCGTCGATCGGAAGAAGCACATATCCCTCTTCCCGAAGCGTATCGATCAGGTGCGAAAGGGACTGTGCCGTTGCCGGGCAGCCCTTGAAATCATGCATCAGGACCACGGTCGCACCGGAATTGTTGTGAACGTACCGGAGCACATTATCCTCCAGCTGCTCCGCCGTATAACCGGAACCGGAGGAATCGCCGTTGGATGCATTCCAGTCAAAATAGGTGTATCCGGCCTCTTCCAGATATGCGATGCATTCGTCTACGGGAACATCCGAAACCCGGTTGCTGCTTCCGCCCGGGAACCGGTACAGTTTCACATCCTGTCCCGTCATATCATAGAGCAGATCATGGACTGTCTGTACATCCTCTATAAAGCTGTCCAGATCGGCGTAGATCTCGCTGTACACATGGCTTACGGAATGGATTCCCAGCGTATGTCCTTCGTCCACCATTCTTTTTATAATGGACTGACGACTCTTGTCATTGATCACCATGAAAAATGTGGCTTTCACATTTTTCTCCTTCAGCACGTCCAGGATCGCGCCCGCATCATCGGACGGGCCGTCATCGAAGGTAAGATAGACCCTCTTCTCTTCCGGTACGGTGGAAGGATCGATGGTATCCTCCGGTTCTTCCGTCTCCGCCTCGGTCTCTGCTTCCGTCTCCTCCGGATCCCCGGATTCGCCGGCCTGATGCAGCATCGTGATGTCACCCTCCCGGTCACGCTCAAGCTTCGCCTGCTTCTCCGCCTCCGTTATGACGGAAACCGGCTTCTCAGCCTCAGCCGCCAGCATCTGCTCCTTCTTGCTGAGGAAATCCTCCCGGAGCTGTTCGATTTCTTTCTCCATACTGTGCATCTTGGTAAGAAGGATCAGACAAATGATCGTGGGGATCAGGAACATCAGGACCAGTGCCACCAGAATTGCTTTCTTCAGCCGGTTCACGCTGGCGCGGTTATACTCCTCTTCCTCTGCCTCTTCATCCTCATCCCAGTCATCCTCGGTGGATACTCTGGGCGTGTAGAAGGCATGCCCCTTCAGCACCTCACGGATCGGATTCTCCTCTGCCACGGCTGCGCCCTGCTGTACATCTGCCCCTGCGGTCATGATCTGCTGCGCAGCCACCGGTACTTCCGCAGTCTGCTGTACGGCCATCTCTGCCGCCGGCTGCTGTACGGCCATCTCTTTTTCGGGAGCGCTCTTCGGACCTGTCGATGTCATGGACGGACGATTCTGTGTATTCGGTTTTTTCTTCTTTTTATTGCTCACTTTAATCTCTCCGGATCCACATTCCGCTATATTTTGCGGTTTCAAAAACAGCCGCCACTATACGTCAAAAAACGAGAAAATGCGCCCGCACCCCGGACGCAACCTTCTCTCGTTTATATGCATTATAACCCCAACACCTTTATTATGCTTTATAACCCTTCAGATGTCAACCCTGCTTCATGGAGAAATAGGGGCCCATTTTCCCGATCATTTCGTCATATTGCTGATACATCCGCTGGACGCTGTTCTCCAGCAGATAATAGTGCATGCAGTACGGTACCAACAGCACAAAAAGCAGGCCGATCAGCGGGAGCAGCATGATCGCATTGCTGATCACAAATGCCAGGATGCACATCACCGTACAGATCGCCACCAGGATAAATACCAGTAAGTGCACCAGACGCTCATGGGCAAAGAAACGGATCTGCGTAAGATGCAGCTGTGCTTCCTTCTCCCAGTCCCGCGCTTCCTCTCCGGCCAGCATCCGGTCGATATAATCCAGATATGCAAGGATCCTTTTCTTCATAATTTCTGCCTTTCTTTCGTTAACCGTAGTACGCCTTCCGGACGGCAAGTCCCATGTCCGGCTTATCGGTTATCACGCCTTCCACTCCCCGGCGGATCAGTTTTCTGGTAAGCCCCGGTGTATTCACTGTCCATACATAGACCGGATATCCCTTCCGGTGCATCCGCCATACAAAACCCCTGCTGGAGAATACCCAGAACGGAGCCACAAAATCACATTCCGCCTGACGCAGGCGTCGGAGCGGATAGACCTCCTTCATGCGTCCGATGAAGCCCGGATGATCCTTCCCCAGGAGCAGTCCCGTGGTGATCTTCGGATCCAGTTTCTTCACGTGGTAGACCACAGGATCAAAGAAGGACTTCACCGAATACTGGTCATGATGACAGTATTTATGCAGTATGTGCACCAGTTCCTTCTCAAAACCGGAAGCCTTCACTTCAATATCCATAAATATCCGTCCCGCACAGAGCTGCACGACCTCCTCGAAGGTCGGGATCCGGAAGCCTTCCTCTTCCGCCTTGCGGTTCATTTCCGCATAGGTCTGATAGGATACGGGCATATCGTTAAATGTGCTGTCGTGGATCACCACCAGTTTCCGGTCGCTGGTACAGCGGACGTCGAATTCCACCATATCGGCTCCGATCTCGATCGCAAGCCGGAAGGACTCGATGGTGTTCTCGTGCTCCGCCAGATACGATGCTCCCCGATGGGCGATGATCTTCGTAAATTCAGCCTTCTTCAGTTTCTTTCTTTTCATAGGTTTATTCCGTAAATCTTTCCATCCTGCCACCCCATACACTTCCCGTGTGTCGCCACATTGTAGCACATTCTCCGTATTCTTTCAACTTTCATGTGGAACGACCTCGTGTAAGTTTTGCATTTAGTGCCCTACTCTGTTATAATCATAAGGCATGAAAGCATCACAGTCTGAACCGATACCAGACAACCGAACAGAAAGGAAAAGCCATGTCAGATCCGAAAGATCCAAACAACAATAACAATAAAGATAACAATAACGATGAGTTTGAAAAATACTGCTATATGTGCCGCCGGCCGGAAAGCGAGACCGGAAAGCTGGTCAGCTTTGTAAACGGTGTATATGTATGTCCGGACTGTCTGAATAAGGCCTTTGAGTCCATCTCCCACAGCCCGATCCGTTTCTTCGACATGTCAAATATGCCCGGCTTCGACAACCTGAACCAGTTCATGCCGAACGACGACATTCCCGATTCGCAGAAAGTGAAGAAGAGAAAGCCTGCACAGGATGCGAAGAAAGAGAAGGAAGAGGACGTAAAGAAAGTCCTTACACTGAAGGATATTCCCGCGCCCCATGAAATCAAGGCCAAGCTGGACAAACATATCGTAGGCCAGGAGCATGCCAAGAAGCTGATCTCAGTTGCGGTCTACAATCATTATAAGCGGATCCTCTCCGACCCCACCGAGGACGGCGTGGAGATCGAGAAGTCCAATATCCTGATGATCGGTCCCACCGGTTCCGGTAAGACCTACACGGTGAAAACCATCGCCAAACTGCTGGATGTACCGCTCGCCATCACGGATGCCACCTCCCTTACGGAAGCCGGCTATATCGGTGATGATGTGGAAAGTGTACTCTCCAAGCTTCTGACTGCTGCGGGAAATGATGTGGAGCGTGCCGAGAAGGGCATCGTCTTCATCGATGAGATCGACAAGATCGCAAAGAAGCAGGAGACCCGTTCCCGGGATGTCAGCGGGGAAGCGGTACAGCAGGGACTTCTGAAACTGCTGGAAGGATCGGTGGTGGAAGTACCTGTGGGTTCCGGAAGCAAGAATGCCATGACGCCTGTGGCTCGTATGGATACGACAAATATCCTCTTCATCTGCGGCGGTGCTTTCCCGGATCTCGAAAAGATCGTAACCGCCAGACTGACTGCCCAGTCCTCCATCGGCTTCGGTGCAGAGCTTCGCGATACATTTACAAATGATCCGAAACTGCTCACCCATGTAACCATGGAAGACCTGCGTGAGTTCGGAATGATCCCGGAATTCCTGGGACGTCTCCCCGTGCTCTGTGCGCTGGATCAGCTGAATCAGGAAATGTATGTGAAGATCCTGCAGGAACCGGAGAATGCCATCATCAAGCAGTACCAGAAGCTGCTGCGTCTGGATGAGGTGGATCTGCAGTTTGATGATTCCGCGTTTGAAGCCATCGCGGAGGAAGCTGCAAAACGTAAGACCGGTGCCCGTGCACTGCGCTCCATCATCGAGGAATTCATGCTGGATATCATGTATCAGATCCCGCGGGACAAGGCCATCGGCCGTGTCACCATAACCGGTGATTACGTGAGGAAGAAAGGTTCACCGAAGATCGAACTTCGGGGCGTTACCTCCTCCGACGAAACCTGACGGAATATCAGTAAATATTTAAGCAAACAAAGAACCCCGCATTCCTGCGGGGTCTTTTGTTTCATCTATGCGATGTAAGGTTCTGCTTACAGATTGAAGCTTCCTTCAGCACCGTCAGCTGTGAAGTAAACGATGTTGTTCTCCGGCTGATAGTAGATGTTCAGGTTCTTAACGGACTTCTTGCCGGATGCTTCCTTAGCCTTTGCTACAAGGTCATCAACCTTCTGGCTGCCACCCTGATACTCAACGAAAAGCTCAACCTTCGGCTCAGCTGCTTTCTTTGCAGGAGCTGCCTTCTTAGCCGGTGCTTCCTTCTTTGCAGGAGCTGCTTCCTTCTTAGCCGGTGTTTCCTTCTTTGCAGGAGCTGCTTCCTTCTTTGCAGGAGCTGCTTCCTTCTTAGCCGGTGCTGCTGCCTTCTTTGCAGGAGCTGCCTTCTTAGCCGGTGCCTTCTTAGCTTCTTCCTTCTTTGCAGGTGCTTCAGCCTTTACTTCCTCAACCTTAGCCTTTGTCTCTTCAACCTTAGCCTCAGCGACCTTCTTTACTGCTGCTGCCTTCTCTGCAAGATCCTTTACACTCGCCTTCTTGACTGCCATTTTCTTTCCCTCCATGAGATAAAAACTTTTCACACAACTAGCAAAGTATGTTCTGCCTTTTTTGTTTATGTATGAGATTGTAAAACGATTGTAACGAATTTGCAACGTTTTCTTGCATTTTCTCTTTATTGACTATGATTCAAAACAAAACACCGAAGATTCAAAACAATTTGCACAATATAATACAATCCACAGAAGAAATGAAAACGATTACAAAAATCACTCCGGTCTTTTGGTAACGATTACATTCCCGGTCTTTACGATACTGGATTCCGGTATGTAACCTCGGATCGGTGACAGCGGATAGATGTTTGTGTAACGTCCGATCACGCTTCCGGGATTCAGTACGCTGTTGCATCCCACCTCCACATGATCACCGAGCATGGCACCGAATTTCTTCAGTCCCGTCTCGATCTCGATGTCTCCGTACTCTCCGCTTCCCTTAACAACCACAAGGGTTTTATCGGATTTCACATTGGACGTGATAGACCCTGCACCCATGTGGGAATAATATCCGAGCACGGAATCACCCACGTAATTGTAGTGGGGAACCTGCACATGATCGAACAGTATCACATTCTTAAGCTCCGTGGAATTCCCCACAACGCAGTCCGCTCCGACCAGTGCATTTCCTCTGATAAATGCGCACTGACGCACCTCGGTATCCGGCCCGATGATGGCCGGTCCGTGAATGTATGCGGAGTCAAAAACCGTGGCGGTTTCATGCACCCACACATCCTCTCCGCGCTTTTTATATTCCGGACCGAGAGTCGGTCCCAGCTGACGGATAAAGTCTCCGAGCTTCGGAAGCACCTCCCAGGGATAGGTCACCGATTCCAAAAGCGGTGCGGCCATGGTATGCTCCAGGTCATACATATTCTTTACTTCCAGTAACTGTTCATTCATTTTATGCTTGCTCCTCATTCGTTATTTCTACGGCGGGATCAGGAGAACCTGCCGCCGGTTTTGCACTTTTCTTTCTGTTACGCGACGCACTCTTTGCCGCCGGTTTCTGCTGCTGATAATACGGCTTCGTCCGGTCAAAGACATGGGTGATCTGATTCTGGTTATTCAGTCCCTTCACCAGATTCGTGCAACGGGTCACGTAATCATTCATCTTCCCCATATACTCTTCCGATGTGATGCTTCCGTCCGCAACTCCGGTAAGTCCCTTCTCCCAGCTGGCAGTAAGATCCGCCCGGAGAAGTCCGTTGATGGAGTAATAAACCACGTCATATATGATCTCGCCGAGCTGGGTCGGTGTAATGATCTGTGTCTTCTGGTTCAGTGCGATATAGGTATTCGTAACCAGCTTGCTGATGATGGAATCCCTTGTTGCGGAAGTACCGATCCCGGATCCCCGGATCTGTTCACGAAGCTCCTCGTCCTCGATCAGCTGGCCTGCATTTTCCATCGCAAGGATCAGTGTTCCGGAACTGTACCGTTTCGGGGGTGAGGTTTCTCCTTCCTTTACGTAGAATCCGTTGCAGGACAGAAGACTTCCCTTCCGGAGTCCGGAGATATACTGTGCCGCAGCCTCTGCATCGTAACGTGCCGTTTCTTCGGAACCCGCATCACTCCGGGTTCCTTCTCCGGTTCCCTCTTCTTTTTTCTCTTCCGTAGCTTCACCTGCCGTCTGTTCCGTTCCTTCTTTCTTCTTCCCGAAGTTCCGGTCCGCGATCACCAGATAACCCGGTTTTGTCAGGCTGCGGAAATTCGCAAAGAACATCTCCCCGTTACGCGACAGTTCCACGGCTGTCTTCTGATACTCCGCCGGAGGATAGAATATGGAGAGGAACCTTCGGACGATCAGGTCATACACCCCTGCCTTCACTCTGGGAAGGGATGCCGCCTGCCCCACCGACTGTCCCGTGGGAATGATCGCGTAGTGATCCGTGATCTGCTTATCATTCACATACCTTGATTTTGCAAGGCCCTTGTAGCCTCCCAGATTCACCACATTCTGCGCATATGCCCCAAGCACCGGATAGGAGGCAAGTCCTCTCAGGTTCTTATCGATCTCCTTCGCTACGGCTGTGGACAGTACTCTCGCATCCGTTCTCGGATAGGTCACCATTTTCTTTTCATACAGTTCCTGTACGATCTCCAGGGTCT
>JAFRWY010000104.1 GCA_017437905.1 Eubacterium sp. | reverse complement strand
TGATGTTACTGAGGGCGAGAAGGGCCCGCAGGCAACCAATGTTACGGTAATCCAGTAATTCATATTCCGGCGCATGAGCATCGGATCCATTTATATAAATAGTTAGATTCGATACCCTTGGGTTGAGGAACCGGCAGATGCTGCCGGTTCCTTTACATTTGCATGGAATTCTTTCGATTGAAGTCCTTTATCATTTATGTTATAATGCGCCGTGGAACTTTCGCGGAGGAGTTGACAAGAGATTCATGTGTTCGTCTGATTTAAAAACGGAAATTGAAAAACGACATAAAAAAGACAGAAGAAAAAGGCTGATCAAATGGAGTTGTCTCGTCTTTGTACTTCTTCTTGCCTGTGGTTTCGGTTTCCTCGTATTCCGGTTTTATAATAATCTGAATCCGGAGATTAAGGTTGAAGCAGGAACTTCGCTGCCGAATTCGAAGGAATTCCTTGAATATGACGGCTGGTTTGAAACCTGTGATACGGATATAAAAGCGATCGATCCGCGGGTTCCCGGTCGGTATCCGGTGGATTTCTCCTGGCTGTTCTTTCATAAGACAGCGGAACTTGTGATCGTAGATACCGTAGCTCCCGAAGGGGAGGTGCATGATATCACATGTACGCTGGGTGAGAAGCCGAAGCCGGAGGACTTTATCGTTTCCATTAATGATATAACGGAGGTTGAGGTGCGGTATGTGCTTCAGCCGGATTTTAAAAAGGAAGGGGATCGCAGTGTCAGTCTGGTTCTGGAGGACCGCGGCGGCAATCAGACGATCCTGAAAGCCAACCTTTCCATATATGATGAGAATAATACTCCCGTGATCAAAGGGGCAAAGAACCTTCATGTATTTACCGGAGAGTCTGTGTCCTACCGTTCCGGTGTGTCCGTTGTTTCCAAAGTGGAGCCGGCGCCTACGCTTGAGATCGATAACTCTGCCGTGAATCTGGATCAGCAGGGGTCCTATCCCGTAACATACTCTGCAACGGACAAATACGGGAGGAGTTCTTCCGTTACGGTACAGATTCAGGTGGAAGATAAGCCGGAGAATTATGAAGATATCCAGTTAATGTACGAAGAGGCCGATAAACTGCTTGCATCCATTCTCACTCCGGAAATGGATGATATGCAGAAACTCTTCGCCATATTCCGGTGGGTTCGTCTGAATATTCCCTGGTCCGGCGGTCGGTCAGAGCATGATGAGGTTGGACAGGTAATGAACGGACTTGCAGGAAAACCGGGCGACTGTTATACAGATGCCGTGACCATGCGGGTTCTGCTGGATCGGGCGGGATTTACCAGTTTGATGATCGAAAAGAATAACGAGACCGGTATGCATTACTGGCTTATGGTATATTATGACGGAAACTGGTATCATGTGGATCCGACGCCGGTATACATCACGCAGTTTGTAACATTTCTCAGTACGGATGCCCAGATTCAGATCGATTCTGACAAATACCGTCCGCATTTCTATGACAGAGACACACGGATGTATCCGGCTACGCCGACGACCAGTCCGTGCAAGGTAACCTACAAGGATAAGGATTATATCCTGGAGGTCGGCGAATGGACTCCCGGCCTGAATACGGAGGCAAACTGATCATGACAAATGTTCTGGAATATATGGAAGGAAGCGTGGATCTTGTACCTGAGAAAACCGCTTTCTCCAACGGGGAAGAAGAGATCACCTTCCGTGAACTGTCGGATCGTTCCCGTGCTACGGGAAGTGCGCTTGCGGAAAAGGGACTCTACCGGGAACCTGTAGTGGTTTATATGCATAAAAGTCCGGATATGGTGAATGCCTTCTTCGGAGTGCTTTACAGCGGCTGTTTCTATGTCCCGATCGATGAGGAAATGCCGGTTCACAGGATCCGTCTGATCTTTGATACGGTACATCCCCGTGCGGTGATCTGCGATACGCATACCATCGGACATGCGGAGGAACTGGGATACGCGGATAAATCATATCTTTTCCGGGATCTGGCGGAGCATCCGGCGGACTCGGAAAAACTTAGTGAGATCCGCAGAAAGAGTCTGGATATCGATCCCATTTATATCGTATTTACCTCCGGTTCCACGGGAATCCCGAAGGGAGTGGCGGCCTGCCACAGATCCGTGATCGATTATATCGAGACCCTTTCCGAGGTGCTGGAGTTTAACCGGGACACGGTCTTCGGAAACCAGACACCCCTTTATTTCGATGCGTGCCTTAAGGAGATCTATCCCACGCTGAAATTCGGGGCAACCACTTATCTGATCCCGAAGAATCTGTTCATGTTTCCGGTGAAGCTGATCGAATATCTGAACGAGCATAAGATCAATACCATCTGCTGGGTGGTTTCGGCGCTTACGATCGTTTCCTCCTTCGGAACCTTTGATACGGTGAAACCGGAATATCTGCATACCATAGCCTTCGGAAGCGAGGTCTTCCCGGTGAAGCAGCTGGCGATCTGGAGGGAAACCCTTCCGGAAGCTACATTTACAAATCTGTACGGACCGACAGAGGGTACAGGCATGTGCTGCTATTACCGTCTGGACCGTGCCTTCGGTCCCGGGGAAGTGATCCCCATCGGCGGACCCTTCCGGAATACGGAGATCCTTCTCCTGAAGGAGGATCAGACATTGGCTGAAGGAGATGAAACAGGAGAAATCTGCATCCGCGGAACCTCCGTGACCCTTGGATATTTTAACAATCCGGAGAAGACGGCGGAAAGTTTTGTTCAGAATCCGCTGAATACGGCATATCCGGAGATTATTTACCGGACAGGGGATCTGGCCCGGCGGAATGAGAGAGGCGAACTGATCTTCCTGTCACGTAAGGATGATCAGATCAAGCATATGGGACACCGGATCGAACTCGGGGAGATCGAAGCTGTGGCCCAGCTGATCGACGGTATGCGGAGTGCCTGCTGTGTCTTCCATAAGGAGAAGCAGAAGATCGGCATCTTCTATGTAGGTGATATGGATGAACTGGCACTGAAAGCGGAACTGAAGACAGCACTTCCGCGTTATATGCTGCCGCATAACGTGGTACGGCTGGATGCCATGCCATACACACCGAACGGGAAGGTGGACCGGAATCTTCTGAGACAAAAATTTGAGGAGCTTCTGACTACACGAAGGAAGTGATCCTGACCGTGAAGGAA
Organism: Eubacterium sp.; assembly: GCA_017437905.1. Lineage (GTDB taxonomy): Bacteria > Bacillota > Clostridia > Lachnospirales > Lachnospiraceae > Eubacterium_Q. The sequence goes on along the minus strand of JAFRWY010000104.1, from coordinate 15,900 downwards.
GAGCTTGTACGTGAATGCGAAATGATCCTGACCGTGAAGGAAGAGCCTGTACGTGAATGCGAAACGATCCTGACCGTGAAGGAAGAGCCTGTTCGTGAATTCGAAACAAACCTGACAGTGTAGGAAACCTACGGGCCCCTGGCTCCAATCATTTGGTGGGATCCCATAGCGGACAGATAAGAAAAATCGGAACAAAACATAGATATTTGGGAGGATTAGGAGATGGAACGACTGATCGAGATCCTTGAGGAACTACATCCGGAAGTGGATTATGAAACCTGTACCACACTGATCGATGATAAGATCCTGGATTCCTTTGATATTGTATCACTGATCACGGAGATCAGTGACGAATTCGATGTACGGGTACCGGCTTCGGAGATCATTCCGGAGAATTTCAATTCCGCAGAGACACTGTGGGAAATGATCGAACGTCTCATGGACGAGTAAGGCGATACGAGAAATGTCCTTTGTTTCGGCTGCATTTTTAGGATTTCTGGCAGTGCTTCTGCTGCTGTATTATATGCTTCCCGGGAGTCTCCGCAAATATCAGTGGGTACTCCTGCTGATCGGAAGCATTTTTTTCTATGCCGTTTCGGGACCGAAATATCTGATCTTTATGGCGGTGACCATTCTCAGCACCTACATTTCCGCCCGTGGGATCGAAGCTGTCTGGGTGAAGCAGGATGCCTGGTCGAAGGAGCATAAGGAGCTTCCGAGAGAGGAGAAGAAGGCGCATAAGGCAAAGGCTGCCCGAAAGGCCAAATGGATCCTGATCGGCTGTCTGCTCCTTAATCTGGGGATCCTGGCTGTCATAAAATATACCGACTTTGTGCTGGAGAACCTGAACGGCATCTTCGGGACGGATTTTGCATTGCATCATTTCATCCTGCCGCTTGGGATCTCTTTCTATATGTTCCAGAGCCTGGGATATGTGATCGATGTTTATCGCCGGAAATATTCCGCAGAGCGGAATCTGGGGAAGGCAGCGCTCTTTACATCCTTCTTCCCGCAGGTGATCCAGGGTCCCATCAGCCGATTTGATGATCTGTCGAAAACCCTTTTCGCGGAGCATCGGTTTGATCCGCAGAATTTTTATTTCGGTATGCTCCGGGTAGCGTGGGGGTTCTTCAAGAAACTGGTGATCGCGGATCGTCTGGCACCGGTGATCGTTACACTGTCCGCTGTGGATAAGGAATATACGGGCGTCTATGTTCTTGCAAATGTGTTTTTTTATGCAATCCAGCTTTATGCGGATTTTACGGGCGGGATCGATATCACCATCGGTGTGGCGAAAATGTTCGGAATAGAGGTGACGGAGAACTTCGACCGGCCCTACTTCTCAAAGGATATTGCCGAGTACTGGAGACGCTGGCATATCACCATGGGAACCTGGTTCAAGGATTATATCTTTTATCCGCTGTCCGTCAGCGGCTGGATGCTGAAACTGTCCAAATGGTCGAGAGCAAAGCTCGGCGCGGCCCTCGGAAAGCGGATCCCGGTGTATCTTGCAACCATCGTGGTTTGGTTTGCCACCGGTGTCTGGCACGGAGCTGCCTGGAACTTTATTGTCTGGGGTATGATCAACTGCCTGGTACTTCTGGTGTCCCAGGAACTGACGCCACTTTACAGGGGCTTTCATAAACACGTGGGCTTTTCCAATACGAAGTTCTGGGACGGGTTTCAGATCTTCCGGACCTTCTGGCTGATGGGACTGATCCGTATTCTGGACGTTTACCGGGATGTACCGCGTACCTTCCGCATGGTGGGAACGATCTTTACCACGCCGAACTGGGGAGCGTTTACCGACGGAAGCTTCCTGGAACTGGGTGCCACGGCGGCCGATCTGATCGTGGTTGCAGCCGGAGCCGTCCTTATGTTCTGTGTCAGCCTGTGGAAGGGCAGAAGACCGCTCTTTGAATCGATAAATGCAAAGCCTGTGGCAGTCCGGGGATTCTTCCTCTGGGCGCTGATCCTGATCGTGGTGGTCTTCGGAACCTACGGGATCGGATTTGATGCAAGCAAGTTTATTTATAATCAGTTCTGACCTGCCCAACCTGAACGTGGCAGGGTACGCCGCTCAGAGTGATGTCATCCTGAGCGGAACACAGGATCAGAATAGATTCCTCAACCTGACGGCCTCGAAATGACAGAATGATGCCATTCTGAGCGGAGCGAAGGATCTTGATAAGAATTCGAAGAATCTTTGGATGTAACAAAGATTCAAAAAAAACGGAGAATCATCGGAATGAAAAAAGGAAAACTCATACGAAACTGCATCATTTTCCTTGTTGCGCTGGTGGCGGGGCTCTGGCTCCTCCAGCGTCTTCTGGTGCCGAAATACATCGAAGAAAACGAGGAAGGCGTTCTTTCTGCAGAGTACTATGACAATGCCGGAGACAATGACGTGCTTTTCATCGGGGACTGCGAGGTGTATTCCAACTTCTCACCCATTAAACTGTGGCAGGAGTACGGAATCACCAGTGTGATCCGCGGGACACCCCAGCAGCTGATCTGGCAGTCCTATTATATGCTGGAGGACACTCTCCGGTATGAAACACCGAAGGTTGTGGTTTACAATGTCTTCTCCATGCGATATGATAAGCCGCAGAGTGAAGCGTACAACCGTCTGACACTGGACGGCATGCGCTGGTCCTCGGTGAAGTCTGATGCCATCAAAGCTTCCATGACGGAGGAGGAATCCTATCTCAGTTATGTGTTCCCTATCCTCCGGTTCCATTCCCGATGGAATGAACTGGGTGCCGAGGATTTTAAGTATATGTTCGGGACCGAGCAGCTGTCCCATAACGGCTATGTCATGCGGGTGGATACCAAGCCGGTAAAGTATCTTCCGGATCCGATTCCGCTGGCGGATTACACCTATAGCGATATAGACTGGGAGTATCTGGATAAGATCCGTGACTGCTGCAGGGAGCACGGCATCACACTGATCCTGATCAAGTCCGCATCCTGTTATCCCTACTGGTTCCCCGAGTGGGATCAGCAGATCAGCGATTATGCGGAGAAGAACGATCTTACCTATGTGAATTTCCTGGAGCATCAGGAGAAAACCGGAATCGATTATACAACGGACACCTATGATGCGGGTCTACACCTGAACCTGTCAGGTGCGGAAAAGTCCAGTGTGTATTTCGGGAAGATCCTGAAGGAGCAGCCGGGGATCACGGATCGGCGCAGTGATGCGGATCTCGGCAAAAAATGGGATGAGAAGATCGAATTCTATGAACAGATGAAGGCTTCCCAGTATAAACAGCTGGAGGAAACCGGCAAGGTGACCAGTTACCGCTAAGTCCACGGTTTCACAGCAGAGAGAACGGATTATATAATCAAGATGAATCATTAATATTTAAGGAAGGACAGTAAAATGAAGAAGAGATTTGGACGTATCCTGACGGTTGCATGTGTGGCTTCCATGGCGCTTGCTATGACAGCCTGCGGAGGCAAGGAGGAGGGAACTTCGGCTGCGGTTTCCACCGAAGCGGCTACCGGCTCGACGGGTTCCGCCACCGAAGGAAAGACGGAGGGAGCAACGGAAGGCGCTACAGAGGCACCGGCATCCTCTGCAAACTGGGTGTTTAAAAAGGGAGATGTGACCATTGAGCTCTATGCACCTGCAGATCCTGTCATTCAGGCACTGGGAAATCCCCAGGAAACCTATGAGGCTCCCAGCTGTGCATTTGACGGCATGGATGTGATCTATAAATATCCGGGATATGAGGTTCTGACCTATGCCAAGGACGGAAGCGCCGTGATCAGCGGTGTGGTTCTCCGGGATGACACGGTTGGTACACCGGAAGGTGCATATATCGGCATGACGAAAGCGGACGTGGAGAAGATCTACGGAAAGACGGCGGAGTCCGTAGGAAGCCTTCAGGTGGAGAAAGGAAACTGCAATCTGCTCTTTATCTTCGACAATGATGTCGTAACATCGATCCAGTACAATCTGGTTCAGCAGTAATATACCGTAAGATTTAAAGTATCGGTGATCAGGCACGGCCATACCATTTGGCCGTGCTTTTTGTCTGACTTTTTGTGCAAATGTGACATTTTCGCTGAAATATCTGTAAATAATTGACAAATACCACATTTACGCATAAAATGATATCGGGGATATTATGTAACGCAAAAACTATGGAACAAAGGCTGTGTTTTATGAACACGGTCTTATGAAAATACAAGGGGGAATCACAGTGACAGAGAGCTTTATTTCGACGAAGGATCGAATCATCTCGACTGCCATCGACATCATAAGTGAATCCGGGCTTTCCAACCTTACAACGAAGACCATATCCATGAAGGCAAATCTTTCGGAGCCGCTTCTGTACAGGTTTTACGGCGATGTAAATGAGCTGCTGGTGGATGTGGTGGAGTACTATTTCAGGTTTGATAAGAGTATTCGTAAGACGATCCAGGCAAAGGAGGGTTCCTGCGTCGATAAGATCCGTGCTTACGTTGAGGATTATGCCATTTACTATGAGAATTATTATTCATTATCCACGTTGATGCTTCAGTACGAAGAACTGCTTCACAATCCGGCCACCCGGGAACTGATCGTTGAAGGAGCAAGCAGCCGGAAGGCTTATGTAACGGAACTGTTCCAGAACGCGATCGATGCGGGAGAACTGGTGCAGGGGTACGATGCGGGTATGATGGCGGATTGTGTGCACGGATATATCCGGGCAGTCTGTCTGAAACGAAGGTTCAGCAGTGAAAGAGGATCCATCAAGAAAGAGATCATTGATTTTATCGTTGATATGTTAAAACTGTTATCGACAGGAAAAGACGGAGGTGCTTTATGAGGGTTTTGGTAGCCGAGGATGATCAGGCAAGCGGAAAGTTCTTATGCAAATTGCTTTCAAGATATGGTGAAGTGGTTCTTACAACAGACGGGATCCAGGCCGTGGATACATTTGTTGCGGCAGCGTCGGAGAAGAACTTCTTTGATCTGGTCTGCCTGGATATCATGATGCCGAAGATCGACGGTTACAAGGCACTTGCTTCCATCCGGGATGCGGAACGGAAGCTGGGTATACCGAGGATCTCCCGCTGCAAGGTGGTGATGATCAGTGCATTGGATGAGGATTTTGATGCATCCTACGCCAGTGAGGATTATGATGACTATATCTGCAAACCCATCGATGTGATGAAGTTTGACTCCATTATCCGGAAGCTCGGCGTGGTGGAGTAAGCCTTCGAAAGAACGGACTGCAGGGATCATGAACCGATTGTGAAAAGGACGGAACATGGATTTATTTGATTTTATGAGGGAGCAGAAAGGGAAGCAGGAGTCTCCGCTGGCCCGGCGGCTCCGGCCGAAGAATCTGTCGGACGTGGTGGGACAGGAGCATATCCTGGGACCGGGCAAGCTGCTTACACGTGCCATCGAAGCGGACCGGCTGTCTTCCGTGATCCTGTACGGGCCTCCCGGTACAGGTAAAACGACACTGGCCTACGTGATCGCAAATACCACGAAGGCCGATTTTAAAGAGATCAATGCAACGACCTCCGGTAAGAAGGATATGGAGGAGGTTGTTCGGGAAGCAAAAAATACACTCGGGATGTATGGCAGGAAAACCATTCTCTTTGTGGACGAGATCCATCGGTTCAACAAAGCGCAGCAGGATTTCCTGCTTCCTTATGTGGAGGACGGGACCGTGATCCTGATCGGTGCCACCACGGAAAACCCCTACTTTGAGGTGAACAGCGCCCTGATCTCCAGATCCACGGTGTTCCGGCTGAATCCGCTGACGGAGGAGGATATCGCAAAACTGATCCGGAGAGCGGTTACGGACAAGGAACAGGGCATGGGAGTCTACAATGCGGAGATATCCGAAGAGGCGGTTCATTTTCTGGCGGATATGGCGGAAGGGGATGCGAGAAATGCCCTGAATGCCGTGGAACTGGGAATCCTCACAACGGAGCCGGATCCGGCGGACGGCAGGATCCATATCACCCTTCAGGTGGCCGAAGAGTGTATCCAGAGAAGAAATATAAAATATGACAAAGACGGAGACAATCATTACGATATCATTTCCGCCTTTATTAAATCCATGCGTGGATCGGATCCGGATGCGGCCGTTTACTATCTGGCGAAAATGTTGTACGGCGGGGAGAGTGTGACCTTTATCGCACGGAGGATCATGATCTGTGCCAGCGAGGATGTGGGTATGGCGGATCCCCAGGCGCTGCAGGTGGCAGTGGCTGCTGCCCAGGCAGTGGAACGTGTCGGTCTGCCGGAATCCCAGCTGATCCTGGCCCATGCGGCGGTGTATGTGGCCACCGCACCGAAGAGCAATTCCGTAACAAATGCGATCTTTGCAGCCACGGCCGCGGTGAAGGAGCATGGAAGGGCAGAGGTTCCGCCCCATCTTCGGGATGCGCATTACAGCGGTTCGAAGGAACTGGGACAGGTGGGTTATAAGTATGCGCATGATTTCCCGAACCATTATGTGAAACAGCAGTATCTGCCGGATCCGCTGGTGGGTACGACATTTTACGAGCCCTCGGAGCAGGGGAAAGAAGCGAAGATCCGTGAATGGATGAAATATCTGAAGGAAGAAGCGGAAGACGGAGAGTGACATGAAGGAATCCCCGAATATGGAAAATGAAATGAATGACGACATGCAGGAGAATATGCCCGAAGATTTTCCAGAGGAGCTTCCCGTAAAGCGTAGAAAATCCGTCCGGATCCTGGCAATCATCGGTCTGATCATCATGGTCTTCCTGATCGGCTGGCTGATCTTCTGTTTAGCTACGGGAAGTAAATACACGGTGGCGGTTCTTTTTGTTACGATCATTTACCCCGTGATCCTGTATTTCTTCTTCTGGATCAGGAAAGTATTCTCAAGATAAAAATAACGGCCATAAATGCCGTGACAGAAAACGTATCATGATCAGAGGTTTTTCCGAACCTCTGATTTTCTGTGCTGTCAGGCCGGAACCGGCAGCTGACGAAGTTCTGCGGATCCCCGCGGATCGTTGATCTCAGAGGGAGACCGGATCTCCGCAGTGACAAATAACATATTACCGCCACATAAGAGGTGGCTTCTCATATTGAGAAAAACAATTTCAGGAGGTAAGGAAACATGAAAAAAAAGGGCATCGTGATCTTGATCATCTGTATCCTTCTGATCGGCCTGGGGGTCGGTCTCTTCTTTCTGCTTCGCGGCGGAAAAGCAGATAAGGGGAACGGGAAACTGGTCTACGTGGAAAAGGTGGAGAACCTGATCGGCGGGTATCTGGGGCAGGACAGCCGCTTCATGGGGGTCGTGGAGTCCCAGGAGACGAAGAACGTGGAGAAGGACCCGGACAAGAACGTGAAAGAGGTCCTGGTCAAGGTGGGAGATGTGGTAAAGGAGGGAGATCCGCTCTTTACCTATGACACCCAGCAGGCGGAGTTGGATATCGAATCCAAGGCCATAGAACTGGAAAGCATGAAGAACGGCATCCAGTCGGATTATGAGCAGGTGGAGGAGTTAAAGAAGCTTCGGAACGGTTCCTCCGGAAGCGAGAAGCTGAGCTACACCAGTCAGATCAACAGTCTTCTGGCCCAGATCCATGAGAATGAGTACAACGTATCCATAAAGGAGGTGGAACTCCAGCGGGCACGGGAAGGAGTCGGCGAATCGGTGGTTACGTCTCCCATGGCCGGTGTGGTGAAGTCCATCCAGTCGGGAAATGATCAGAATAACGATCCTTACGGCGGATATGACGGATACGGGGACGGAAGCGGATCGGCATTCATGACCATCATGGCGGTGGGAGATTACCGTGTGAAGGGAACCGTGACGGAAATGAACGTTCATTCCCTGCAGCAGGGCATGCCCGTGATCCTCAGGTCCAGAGTGGATCAAAATCAGATCTGGAAAGGGACCATCACGAATGTGAATCTGGAACCGGAGCAGGATGAAAACGGCGAAAAGTATTATTATGGGTACGGCATGGGAGAATCCGCAACCAAGTACAACTTCTATGCGGCTCCGGAGAATTCCGACGGACTGATCCTGGGTCAGCACCTTTATATCGAACAGGATAACGGGCAGGGGGAGAAGAAGAATGGTCTTTATCTTCCGGCCTACTATCTGATGGAGGAGGAAGGTGTGTACCGGATCTGGAAGCGGGGCAGTGATGAGACCCTGGAGAAGGCAGAGGTGAATGTGGGTACCTACGATGAGCTGACGGATTCCTACGAGATCCTGGAAGGCCTTACGAAGGACGATTATATCGCATTTCCCGAGGAACGGAATGCAGAGGGGAATCCTACCACCACGAATTATGAGGAACTGGCGAAGGAACTGGCCACCGAGGAGGGAGAAGAGTCCTATCCGATCGATCCGGAACAGTTTGACCCGGAGAAGGGCCTGCCCTTTGATGATTCCATGATCGACGACGGAAACGTGGTGGATGACGGAAATGTAGTGGATGACAGTCTGGTGGAGGAAGGCTTCGTGGTGCAGGAGGTAGAAGAAGGCGCTGTGATCAATGAGGATACCTACGTACCTGACGGGAATCCGGAGGAGACGGTTCCGGAGGGACAGGATCCCGGCCCCGGGGAGAAGAAGGTGTATAACGGTGCCGAAGCCGGAGGAGGTGAGTGATATGCTCCTTTCGCTGAGCCACATTTATAAGAATTATACCCAGGGAAAGATGGACGTTCCGGTGCTGAAGGATGTGAGCCTCAACATTTCCGAAGGAGAATACGTGGCGATCATGGGTCCCTCCGGCTCCGGCAAGACGACGCTGATGAATATCATCGGATGTCTGGACCGGCCCACCTCCGGTTCCTTTCTCCTGGAGGAGGAAGAGATCGGGACGCAGAACGATAAGCGGATGTCCATGATCCGGAACAAATACGTGGGATTTGTATTTCAGAACTTTAACCTGCTTCCCCGGCAGAATGCGCTGCAGAATGTGGAGCTTCCCCTGCAGTATGCGGGAGTACCGAAATCAAAGCGAAGGAGCCTTTCCGAGGAGGCGCTGGCCAGAGTCGGACTGTCCGACCGGATGCGGTTCCTTCCGAACCAGCTCTCCGGAGGACAGAAGCAGCGGGTTGCCATCGCCCGGGCCATCGTGAACCGGCCGAAGATCCTGCTGGCGGATGAACCTACCGGAGCCCTGGATTCCCGGTCCGGTATCCAGGTGATGCGTCTGTTCCGAAAGCTTCATGAGGAAGGCGCAACGGTCATTATGATCACTCATGCAAAGGAGATCGCAGAGCATGCAGAGCGGATCATCACCATTTTCGACGGTGAGGTCCGGAGTGATGAAATGAATCCGAATCCCACCATCCCGCCGGAACTCCCGGAGGAGGAAACGGACGGATCCCGGAACCGGACTGAACAGGAAACAACCGAAGAACAGGGAACAGGAGGTGCAGAGGGATGAAGAAGAAACTGATCATAACCCTGCTGGTCCTCCTTCTGATCGGCGGAGCGGGAACCGCAGCGGTACTCCTGTACCGGAATCACGCAAGAACCGGAAATCCGGTGAAGGTGTATTCTTTGCAGGAATACCTGGGAAACTGGTATGAAAATGAGCCCGTCATGAACGGCGTGGTCCGTGCCGGCATGGACCAGAATGTATATCTGGAAACGGATCAGATCATTAAGGAGATCCTGGTGCAGGAAGGCGACGAAGTAAAAACGGGGGATCCGCTGCTTCGTTTCGATACGGAGAAGCTGGAACTGCATATCGCCACCCTGAAGGCGGAGCACGAGGTGACGCTGGCGAACATCGCAGTATCGCAGGATGAATTAAAACGTCTGAAGCGGATCAAACCGGTGCCGGATAATTATCAGCCGGAACCCTCGCAGGCAGAAAAGGATCTGCAGGCCGCAGAGGAGACACTGAATGCGGCAGAGGCAGCCCTTACGGAATTTGAAAACGGGGAAGAGGCTGCGAAGGAGGAAGAGGCAAGAGCAGCTTTGCTGGAAACCATCAGTACGCTGACGGAACTCACCCGTCCCGTCAGGGAAGCCAAAATGACGGAGGCGGAGTTTGAGAAGCTTCTGCAGGAGTATCAGGAAGCAAAGGAAGCGGCCATCGAAGACATGAAGGAGAAGAAGGCCGCCTATGACGATGCGGTGCTGGCTAAGGAAGCAGCCTGTGACTTGCTGAATACAGCATATGAAAAGGCATATGCAGACTATGTAAAGGCGGACGAGGCTTATCAGAAGGAACAGGAGGGACGCAGTGAGGAGGAAACCTACACCAAGTCCCAGCTGGCGCTTCTGATCTCCGCAGAGGAGCGGAATCTCCGGGATGAAGGCCTGAACAGCAGGCAGGAGGAGATCGAGATCCGGAAGGAGGAGATGAGCCTGCAGATCGGTTCCGTAACCGCAACCCGTGACGGAAAAGTTACCCTGGTGGATCCTTCTGCGGAAAGCATTGATGCCGGCCGGCCTGTGATCCGTGTCAGCGGTGGCAGCAGCTACGAAGCCGTGATTACGGTGGATGAATGGAAATACGGAAGGATTGAGATCGGTACGGAAATGAGCCTTATGAACTATGAGGACGGCATGACCTACATGGGTGTTGTTACCGGGAAGGCCGTTTCTCCCGTGAGCGAAAATAACTGGGGCGTCACCGCATCCAATTACGAGTTGACGGTCGCCATCCGGGATGCGGAGAACCTTACGGAGGGTTCCTGGCTGGAAGCCCGCATGGGAGATGAAGAAGGCGAAGAAGAGCGGATGAACACTCTTGTGATCCCGAAGTATTTCGTAAAGCAGGAAAACGGGAAATACTACGCCATGAAGAATGAAGGCGGAAAGCTGGTGAAGCAGTATCTTTCCACCGGAAAGGTGTATTACGGGGAAATGATCGTTGTAAAGAGCGGTCTTACCGCCTCCGACAGCGTGGCATTTCCCTATGAAAAGGCAGCGGTGGAGGGCCAGGCAACTGAGCCCGGGGAACTCATGGATTTTTGGGAGGGGAAGTAAGCGCATGTTAGAGAATATCAGAATATCCTTCCAGGGAATCTTCGGCCATAAGATGCGTTCGCTTCTTACCATGCTGGGGATCATCATCGGGATCGCGGCCATCATAGCCATCGTTTCCACCATTAAAGGAACCAACGAACAGATCAAGGAGAATCTGATAGGAACCGGTGATAATACCCTGAAGATCACCACCCGGCAGAACGGATACGAAGTGTCTCCCGGGGAAGGTGCGGATATGACGGGAGTTCCGGTCTATGATGCCTCCATCCTGGAGAAATTAAAAGAGTTGGACAGTGTGACGGATGCCTGTATGTATCATCAGAAAATGACGTATCAGGGGGTCTACTGCAGGGACAGTGAGCTGCAGGGCGTACAGATGATCGGAACGGATCCGAAGTATCTTGCCATAAACGGATACCGGATCATCCGGGGACGGGGCCTGGTGGAGGAGGATCAGACGCAGTACAGAAATGTGATGATCCTGGACCGGGAGACGGCGTACTGTCTTTTCGAAGGGGAAGATGCCGTCAATCAGACCATTGAAGTACAGGGCGTCCCATTTACGGTGATCGGCGTGATGGATAAGGAGGATGACGGCTTCGAGCCGGTGGTAACGAGCCTTTCCGACTACCAGACATATTATGAAAGCGAGAACCGGAGTGTCATGGTGATTCCCGACAGCGTCTGGCCGGTGGTGAGTACCTTTGACGAACCCTACCAGTTTATCGTGAAGGCAAAGGATACGGAGACCATGTCCACGGCTGCCAGAGAGGCGGAGGATCTCCTGAATGCGGGGATCAAAAGCCGGAGCAGCAGTCAGATGGGGACCGGAGAAGAGGTGGAGGGCCTGGAGAACGGGCAGGTTAAGTATAAGAGCGAGGACACACTGGAGAAGGCGAAGGAACTGCAGAAGCTGGCGAACTCCACCAAATCCCAGTTGATCTGGATCGCAGGCATATCTCTTCTGGTGGGCGGTATCGGTGTTATGAACATTATGCTGGTGTCCGTGACGGAGCGTACCAGGGAGATCGGACTGAAGAAGGCACTGGGTGCCCGCAGGAAGGTGATCCTGGGACAGTTCCTGACGGAAGCCTCCGTACTTACCAGCCTCGGAGGGATCATCGGCGTGGGTGCCGGTATCGGACTGGCATATTTTATCGGAAAACTGGCAGAGGTTCCCGTGGCGGTTAGCGGATGGTCCATCGTGATCTCCGTGGCCTTCTCCATGGTGATCGGAATCCTGTTCGGACTGATCCCGTCCATCAAGGCATCCCGGCTGGATCCCATCGAAGCACTCCGGTACGAGTAACGGAAGAATCTCTTGAAAGGAATCTTAAGATTTGCTATAATGTGCACTGATGCTTCGAAGACCCCTTGCAGGGGTAGAACGGAAGCATCAGTAAGTTTAGAAAATGAGGAGAATGCATATGGGACTTCTGAAGGATTGGCGGGATCACGCTTACGGACTGGATGAGCGGACACCCGAAGGACAGAAATTCTGGAAGGATTATTTTACGGTTGAGAAGGGAATCTATGAGGAACTTCTTACGGATCCCACCGTTAAGACAGAGGGCACGGTGAAGAGTCTTGCCGAGCGCTGGAATACGGACATTGAGACCATGACCGGTTTCCTGGACGGGATTAATGACAGTCTGGTGAATCCGAACGATCTGGATAATATGGAGGAGGAGACTCCGCTTACCCTGGAGATCGACACCGAGAAGCTGTATATGAACATGGTACAGTGCAATGCGGAGTGGCTTTACACACTTCCGCAGTGGGATTCGATCTACACCAAGGAGAAGAGGGAGGAGCTTTACAAGAAGGAGAAGTCTTCCCATACCATCGTAAAGCCGCCGAAGGTAGGACGGAACGATCCGTGTCCCTGCGGCTCCGGTAAGAAGTATAAGAAATGCTGCGGAGCAAATCTGTAGAACGTTTGTCATCCTGCGCAAGGCGAAGGATCCCGTCATGACACGACAGGATCCTTTCCTTTGTTCAGGATGACATGCTATGTACGGAAGTTGTAAGAAAGGGTTTCATGACATTCAACGAAGAGCAACAAAAGGCAATCGAGTGGTATACCGGCCCGCTGCTGGTCCTCGGAACCCCCGGCTCCGGGAAAACGACCGTGATCCTGAACCGGGTCCGGGAGCTGGTGGTGAACCGCGGCGTGATCCCCCGTCAGATCCTGGTGATCACCTTTACAAAGGCAGCGGCCATGTCCATGCAGCAAAGGTATGAGGCAATGGACCATGCCTCCGGCGGTGTGCGGTTCTCGACTTTTCATGCATTTTTCTACTGGATCATCCGGACCGCCTACAAACTTCCGGGGGATACGGTGCTCCGGGAAGAGGAACGGTATCAGTGGATCCGCTCGATCCTGTCGGGGATCTCACCCGAGTACGGGAACAACGAAGAGATCCTGGCCAGTGCCATCCGGCAGATGGATGTTCTTACCAATGACATGATCGACCTTGCGGATTATTACAGCACCGATCTTCCGGCAGAGGAGTTCCGGATGCTGGTGCGGAAGTTCCGGGAGAAGAAGAAAGCGGCGAAGAAGATCGATTTCAACGATATGATGCAGATGTGTTACGACCTTCTCCGGGAACGGACGGATATCCTGCAGCGGATCCGGGACATGTATCCCTTCGTAATGGTGGATGAATATCAGGATACGAACCGGATCCAGTATGAGATCCTGAAACTTCTGGTTCATCCTGCCGACAACCTTTTTGCCGTGGGAGATGATGATCAGTCCATTTACGGATTCCGGGGCGCACGCCCGGACATTATGCTTTCCTTCGCACAGGAATTTCCAAAGGGAGAACGGATCACACTCAGTGTGAATTACCGCTGTCCGGGAGTCGTAACGGAACTGGGAGCAAGACTGATCCGGAACAATCATCGAAGATATGATAAGAAACTTTGCTCTGCAAAGGGGGACACGGGAACCGGAAACGTGCAGATCCTGACTCCGAAGAATGACCGGGAGGAATACGGACTGGTCCTTACATCCATCCGGGATGCGGTACGGCGGGGTGTTCCCTATGAGGAGATCGCGGTGCTGTTCCGTACGAACCGGGATCCAAGAAGGCTCAGCTTTCTTCTTAGGGATGCATCCGTTCCGTATGAATTAAAGGATACACTTCCGAATCTCTTCAATCATCTTGCAGTAACCCCGGTGATGGATTACCTGCATTTTGCGGCGGGAGAAAATACCCGGAGTCTCTTCCTCCGGATCATGAACAAGCCGGTACGTTATCTGAAAAGGGATCTGCTGACGGAGGAACAGGTGGATCTGGTTCGGCTCACCGCAAAGGTACGGGGACAGGCATATCTGGAGCAGAAACTGCAGAAACTCCGGGAGGACCTTCGACGTATCAAGACGCTTCCGCCGGCAGCGGCAGTGAATTATATACGGAAGGCGATGCGGTATGAATCCTGGCTTCTTGAAGAGGCGGAGAACCGTTCCCTGGATGCAGAGGAAATGATCGACAATCTGGACGAACTGCAGTCCATGGCCGAACCCTATAATTCACTTCAGGAATTCTTCGAATATGCGGAAGCCTATCAGGAACTGCTGAAGGAGGAAAACCGGAAGAGGGAAGAGCACAGCACCGGACAAAGAGGCGTACAGCTGATGACACTGCACAGTGCCAAGGGACTTGAATTCCGGGAGGTTCACATCATCGACTGTGTGGACGGTTCCATCCCGCATAAGAAATCCAAAACCCCTGCGGCTCTGGAGGAAGAACGCCGTATGTTCTACGTGGGGATCACCCGTGCGGGAGAACGGCTTACGATCTATGCACCGAAAATGATGGGAAAGCGGGCCGTCCGTCCGTCTCCCTTTCTGAAGGAGCTGGGATAAGTCCGGAATGCCGGAGCAGCATTTTTCAGGAGAATACAGGGAGAGGCGGAAGACGCGACGAAAGCCGCATAAACGATTCCAGGAGGTAACCGGAATGGTGGATAATATGGAAAAGATAAAAACACTTGAAGATGCCCGGAAGGAGATCGACCGGGTGGATAATGATCTGAAAACTGCCTTTCTGGCCAGGATGGAGCTGATCGATCAGATCGCACGGATCAAAGCAGGCACCGGAGGGCCGGTTTATAACCCTGACCGGGAGAAGGCCATGATCGACCGGCTGACCGCGGACGTGGAGCCCCGCTTTCAGGAATCCTATATCCGTTTCCTGAAAGAGATGCTGTCCATCAGCAAGGATTATCAGAAAAAACGCCTGGATCAGGGGCAGGCTTGATGCTTGCCTAACCACGCGGGTTTTGTTATAATCGATATAATGTTGACTGCAGAGGCAAGAAGTTGTATTGGGGTGAGGTAAGTTATGCGTAAAAAGTCAAATGAATCCATGGAGGATTATCTCGAAACGATCCTGATTCTTTCCGAAAAGCTTCCGGTTGTCAGATCCGTGGATATCGCAAATGAACTTGATTTCAAAAAATCCAGCGTAAGTATCGCCATGAAGAACCTCCGGGAGAAGGGGTATCTTACGGTGACGGATGCGGGATTTCTGTATCTGACGGAAGAAGGAAAGCGAATCGCAGAGGAGGTCTATGACCGTCATAAGACAATCACGGAATTCTTTACATCGATCGGTGTGGATCCGGAGAAGGCGGAAGAAGATGCCTGCCGGATCGAACATGTACTGAGTCAGGAAAGCTATGATGCGCTGAAAAAGCACTACATGGAGACAATACATGGATAAGGATAAAAAAAAGGTAGACGGCGTGGAAACCGGCGGGGCAGATGATATCGTCGAGATCGTGATCGATGATGATGAACCCGTGCCCCATGAGGCCGTAACGTCGAAGGAAGAGACCGCAGGGACCGGTAAGACGGCTGCTTCGGAGGAAGAGACCGCAGGGACCGGTAAGACGGCTGCTTCGGAGGAAGAGACCGCAGGGACCG
>JAFRWY010000103.1 GCA_017437905.1 Eubacterium sp. | reverse complement strand
CCTCATCCGAACGGAACACACGTCCCGGAGAAATGATCTTGATGGGAAGCTTACCCTTCTCCATGATCCGGGCCTGTACCGAGGAGGTCTGGGTTCTGAGAAGGATATCCTTTGTGATATAGAATGTATCCTGCTCATCCTTCGCCGGATGGTTGGCAGGAATGTTCAGAAGTTCGAAATTATAACGGTCATACTCCACCTCGGGTCCGTCAACAACCTCATATCCCATACCGATAAATACACGCTCCAGATCCTCCAGCGCGATCTGATTCGGGTGTCTGTGGCCCCGGATCGCACGTCTGCCCGGAAGTGTGACGTCGATGGTCTCTTTCTTCAGGCGTTCGGTCAGCATGGCATGCTTCAGCGCCTGCTTCTTCTCTGCAAGCATGTCTTCCAGCAGAGCCCGTACCTCGTTCACCTGCTGTCCTACCTTCGGACGTTCCTCTGCGGAAAGATCCTTCATTCCCTTCAGGATCTGGGTCAGTTCTCCCTTCTTTCCGAGAATGCTTACGCGGATTTCATCCAATGATTCGGCATTGATCGCCTCCTGGATCTTCTTCTCCGCTGCTTCTTTAATGCTTTGAAGCGTGTTCATGGTTTTTCCTCCTATAAAAATATAATAAGATACTGAAATTAAAATGGAAACGTACTCTCCGCCCGCTTCCCGAGCGTCGTTGCCGCACAAAAAATCCCTCTGCCGATAACGGCAGAGGGACGATCATTAACCGTGGTACCACCCTCCTTCCGGCACAGTGTACCGGCTCTCGTGGGAAGCTTAACGCGCTCTCTCTACGTCAGGACCTACTACGCACTTCAGCCCTGCGGCTCCGGTGTGAAATTTCAGGTATTGCCGTCGGTCGGGGTCCCAGCCTAAGCCCCGGCTCTCTGTCTTCGACTTCCGCAAATCCTTACTTTGCACCATCCAAGCCTTTATCCTTATTCAGTTTACCGGTTCCTGTTCCGGTCATATGTGGCATTGTAGCACAAGCCCGGACATCTGTCAAAGCATTCTTTTTTTAGATGTTCTGCTTTGATCGGCATGACATCACGCTGCTTCATACGTCCCGGATTGCTCCGGATCCTCCGGACTACTCTTCCTCATCCTCCGGTTCCGGACAGAAGAGAAGGGTATCCACATCATTTTCGCCGTATGCATAAAGCTGTTCACGTATGTAATCCTGCATATGGTCCGGTGCCTTGATCACGATGATCTGCAGGAAATTGTCCACATAATCCACCCACTTGGCGCGGATCTGCAGCATATCCTGTTCCGAAGGCTCCTTGGTGATCTTGCTCCGGTCGAAGCTCACATCCTCCCTGGCGGTCAGGATCTCCCGGAGTCCCATGGACTTGTAATTGATACCGTAAGCGATCTTCTGGATCTCCTCAGTACGTACAAATGCACAGTCATACATTTCTATGATCAGCGGGAGTACTGCTTCCGTCGGATCATCAAAGTAATGACAGTGATAATACATATCTTCCTTCTTGGTCAGTGCTTCGATATCCTGATTGTTGTACCAGAGGAAGCGTCCGCCCTCGATCCTCGGCGCGTCTGCATCGAACTTCTTGGCGAAGATCGCATCGCGCTTCTTCATCTTCTTCTTTTCCTTCTTCGGAACCGGGTTATCCGTCAGGAACTCGTTCATCTCGGAAGGATCATTGATCCCGGCCTCCGGATTCGTGGTCTGTACCGGTCCTTCCGCATTTACGGTATGGATATTCACCGCATTAACCGGGTTCACCGTGATGGTATCACCGGCCACCTGCAGCGGACGGATTTCCTCCTCCTTCGGAGCCTCGGCTTCCACGCCGAATGCGCTGTCCACCAGATCTTCCTTCAGGATCTCGGTCTCTTCTTCCTTACGCTCCTCGATCTCCTGATGTAACTGTGTATCGGTAAATGCACTGTCGAAGCTGGTATCCAGTACCTTCTTCGATTCTTCCTCCACCGGGAATGCATTCTCTCCGAATGCACTGTCTTCCTGAACCTCCGGCTTCTTCCCCCGTCTTGCCTCCTTTACGGCACGGGTGATCTCGTCTGCATTTGCGATCTGTGTCTTGGCCTTCAGAACATCTGTATCCTGTTCCTCAAGTTCCTTACGGATCCGCGCCACGGGGATCTCATCCGTACGGCCGAAATCCTCGCCCTCATCCGCATCGTCATCCTCTTCTGTTTCATCGGAGACATCCTCTGCTTCGGCCTCTTCTTCGAAATCTTCCTCCGATTCCGTCTCTTCCTCTTCAACCTTCGGCTGTGCCGCCGCCTTGGCTTCGGCTTCCGCCTGGCTGGCTTTCTTTGCAGCCTTCTCAGCTTCCTCCGCAGCCTGTTCTGCCTTCTCCTTTGCGACTCTTGCCTCCAGTTCAGCGGCCTTTGCCTTCGCCTGAAGTGCCGCCTCCACTACTGCTGCCACCTCATCCTTGCTGTCCGGCTTTACAGGTACAACGTCTTCTTCATCCTCATCGTCATCCCCGTCTCCGCTTTCCACTTCTTCACGGTTCTTCTTATTCTTTTTCTCTTTTTTGTTCTTCTTTGACTTGTCTTTCCGGCTGCCGGTATCGGAGTCATCCTCTATATCTTCGTCCTCGTCCTCATCCGCGTCCTCTGCCCCGTCCGCATCTTCCGCCTCATCCGAACCTTCATGCGAATTATACTTCCGTTCGGTATATTCTTCGCTGTCTTCCTTCCTTCCCTTGGAAAGTACCTTGATCGTCACGATGATCAACACGATCAGAAGGATCACCAGCACCGCCAGAAGCGCTATACTGAACAGAGTGCTTGAGCTCATCTTGCTGAAGTCCCAGTTCAGGTCCTGCAGTACAGCAGATTTATAATGTCCGAGGTCCCAATTCATATCACAGTTTCCTTCCCTTCAATACATCATAGCCCCGGGGAGTCCCCATCCGAATCACCCGAAGCTGCATACAGAGACAGTATACTACACTCTTCATAATATTTCAAACAAAAATAACTCTTTGAAAAATGTAGTAAGCGGTTCCTTTTCACTTTGATCCGTGGTAAAATGTAATGAGTTATGCCGCCCCGCATTTTCCGTATCGGAGGATCCGGAGGCTGCGCATTTATCAAATTGCAATCAACGAAAGGATCAGCATCATGACAAAGGTCAGAACCAGATTTGCACCCAGTCCCACAGGACGGATGCATGTAGGGAACTTACGTACGGCACTTTACGCCTATCTTATCGCCAAGCATGAGGGTGGCGATTTCATCCTCCGGATCGAGGACACCGATCAGGAACGGGAGGTGGAAGGCGCAGTCGATATCATCAACCGGACACTTACGAAAACTGGTCTTCTCTGGGACGAAGGCCCGGACAAGGACGGAGGCGTCGGACCCTATGTACAGTCCGAACGTATGAAGGCCGGCATTTACATGGAATATGCAAAGCAGCTGATCGAACGGGGCGAAGCCTACTACTGCTTCTGTGACGAGGAACGTCTGAAGACCCTGAAGACCGAGGTGGAGGGTAAGGAAGTCTTCCACTACGACAAACACTGCCTCAGTCTTTCCAAAGAAGAGGTACAGGCGAAGCTGGATGCAGGAGTACCCTTCGTCATCCGGCAGAACAATCCGACCGAGGGAACCACCACATTTAATGACGAACTCTACGGAGCCATCACCGTTCCCAACGAGGAGCTGGATGACATGATCCTGATCAAGTCCGACGGCTATCCCACCTACAACTTTGCAAATGTGGTGGATGACCACCTGATGGGCATTACCCACGTGGTCCGCGGAAATGAGTATCTTTCCAGCGCACCGAAGTACAACCGTCTCTATGACGCCTTCGGCTGGGAGGTTCCGGTATACATCCACTGCCCTCTGATCACGGACGAGACCCATGCCAAGCTGTCCAAGCGGAGCGGCCACTCCTCCTTCGAGGATCTGCTGGAACAGGGCTTCCTGACTGAGACCATCGTAAACTTCGTGGCACTGCTGGGCTGGTGTCCGGAGGACAATCAGGAGATCTTCTCTCTGGAGGAGCTGACAAAGGCCTTCAACTACCATAATATGTCCAAGTCCCCGGCGGTCCTGGATATGACCAAGCTGAAATGGATGAACGGGGAATACATGAAGGCCATGGATCCGGAGCGGTTCTACGAAATGGCACTTCCCTATCTGCAGGAGGCCGTAAAACGTCCGGTGGACTTAAAGAAGGTGGCATCCATGGTACAGTCCCGGATCGAGATCTTCCCGGACATTGCCGGCCAGGTGGACTTCATCGATGCAGTCCCGGAATATGATAACGACCTCTACACCCATAAGAAAATGAAGACCAATCCGGAGAACTCCCTCACCCTCCTCACGGAGGTGCTTCCCGTACTGGAGGCGGCAGAGGATTTCTCCAACGACGCACTTTTCGCTGCCCTTCAGGAATTCGCAGCTGCCCATGAGTATAAGACCGGCTTCGTAATGTGGCCGATCCGTACCGCCCTTTCCGGTAAGGCAGCCACTCCCGGCGGAGCAACCGAACTGCTCAGCCTGCTGGGGAAGGAAGAATCCCTCGCCCGCATCCGGGCAGCGATCGGAAAGCTGTCCTAAATTCCCGGAAACCATCCGGCATTTTGAATAAAAGAAGAAGGCACATCCCTCTGAATGATCAGGGGATGTGCCTTCTTCTATATGTCAAACCGGCCGTCAGCCGCTTTGCTTAGCCTCTCTTCAGGAAATCAGGGATCTTGATACCCTGTCCGCCGGACTTCATCGGTGTTACCGGATGATCCGTAACAACATCTGCTGCCGGAGCACTCTCAACCGGTGCCGGAGCAACCGGTACTGCAGCTACCTTCGGTGCCGGAGCTGCTGCCTGGGGCTGATTCAGATTGATGTTGAGCGGGATCGGCTGAGCACCTGTCTTCGGCTTAGCACCGAAGCTCGGGTTCTTTACAACCGGCTCTGCGAAGTTCGGGGTCTTCACGGTCTGCTGGGGCTTACGTGTGGGAACGGATACTCTTCCGCCCTTGCCGTCCTCTTCCAGACCTGTAGCGATGATGGTGATGCTTACGTCCTCACCTGCCACATCGTTATCAACCGTACCGAAGATGATATTTGCCTCGTCGCCTGCCTGCTCTGTCAGGTAGGTGATCGCATCGTATGCTTCGACGATTCCCACATTTCCGGAGAAGTTTACGATGATGTCGGAAGCTCCGCTCACCGTGGTCTCCAGCAGCGGAGAATCCATAGCCTGCTTGATCGCATCCACAGCCTTGTTGTCACCGGATGCCTGGCCGATACCGATATGAGCCACGCCCTTATCACGCATAACGGTCTGGATATCCGCGAAGTCCAGGTTGATGAGACCCGGCTTATTGATCAGGTCGGTCACGCCCTGAACACCCTGCTGCAGAACTTCGTCTGCCTTCTTCAGCGCATCCGGGATGCTGGTACGCTTATCGCAGATCTGAAGCAGTTTGTCATTCGGGATCACGATCAGGGTATCTACGCTCTCACGCAGTTTTGCGATACCGTTCATTGCATTGTTCATACGCGGCTTTCCTTCGAAGGAGAAGGGCTTGGTCACAACGCCGACGGTAAGGATACCCAGGTTCCGTGCGATCTCGGCAACCACCGGTGCCGCACCGGTACCGGTACCGCCACCCATACCGCAGGTTACGAATACCATATCGGAATCCTTGATAATATCATTGATCTCTTCTCTATTCTCTTCAACCGCACTTGCACCAACCTCAGGCTTTGCACCTGCGCCGAGACCCTTGGTCAGCTTCTCGCCGATCTGGATCTTCGTGGTTGCACGACTAAGGGACAGAGCCTGCTTATCAGTATTGATTGCGATCAGCTCCACGCCCTCTACATTCTCATCGATCATCCGGTTCACTGCGTTGTTTCCGGCACCACCGACTCCGATCACAAGAATACGTGCGGGTGTCTTTTCATCATTTGACTTAATCTCCAGCAAGGTTTCTTCCTCCTTATATGTAATACTAAACCTATAGTCATTTATCCAAAATCATACATACTATATGATAATGTTTTTTTCGTGATTCTGCAACAGGAAATTTCATTTTTTCGGCTATTTTTCCTTAAAACTCGCCGTGGAAGTGTCCGAATTAAAGTCCTTCATATACAGGGTTCCCTTCTTCCCTTCCAGCCCCTTCAGAATGCTTTTCAGATTCATCATCTGTGCAGTCAGATTGCTGCCGTCACCAAGCTCCACGTTGATCAGCCGGTGCCTGAGGACGATCTCATTTTCCTTCGTGAACATGATCCGGTCGATCTCCAGCTCATATTTCTCGATCAGCTGTGTGATGTTCAGGATCTTGCTGAACCGGTCCTTCTCCGGCAGGGGAAGCGGCTCATTTAATATCCACTGATCCAGTTCCAGACCGTCGATGCACGGAACGCCTTCCTTCCGGTCGGAGGAAGACTCCAGCACGATGCCGTCCCTGTCAAAATAGACATAACTGTCCATATACTCGATACACCCGGCCACCTGCTTCTCGTAAACAGTGACCGACAGGGTGTTCTTATCCACAAAATCGATCTCAAGCTTGGCCACAAAGGGAATATCCCGGATAGGCCGGATCTTGTTCTTCAGATACAGCAGAAGGATATTTCCAAAGGGCGCCTCTTCAAATACTGCCTCCCTGACTCTCTCCTCCGAGGACATGACACAGCCCACCACCCGCACGTCTTCCAGGTGAAATGTGCCAAGATACAGTCCTCCTGCCAGAAGTACCGAGAAAATGATCAGCAGAATGATGATCTTCTTCTTCATTCTGCCACCTCCCGCATGCTTCCAATGGGAACGATCTGCCGGGATATGGATAGGACAACCCCCATTTCCAACATGAGGAAGCTGACCGAGGATCCTCCGTAACTGATAAACGGCAGCGTCACACCCGTATTCGGGAAGAGATTCGTTACAACGGCGATGTTCAGGAATACCTGGAAGCCGATGTGTGCGATCACACCCACCATGATCAGGGCTCCGAACCGGTCCGGTGCGCCCTCGGCGATGAAACGGAATCTCCACAGCATCAGGGCAAATACCACGATAATAGCCGCTCCGCCGATGATGCCGATCTCCTCGCAGATGACTGAAAAGATCATATCGTTATGCGCTTCCGGGATATATCCCATCTTCTGAACACTCTGCCCCAGCCCTCTTCCGAAGAGTCCTCCGGAACCGATGGCATACAGCGCCTGCATGGTCTGGTAACCGTTCGGAGAATTCTCCGGATCCAGCCAGGCCGTAATACGGTCGCTACGATAGCTTGCCAGTTTGATGAAGGCAAAGATGAAGACTACACCTGCGATCAGTACAAATATCATATACCAGGGCTTCGGTGTTGCAACAAACCAGATGGCAACAACGATGACCGCGCAGACAATGGCGGTACTGAGGTTCTCCACGGCGATCACGCCCACCACAAAGATCGGTACCAGGGAAAGAACGATGGTTCCCTTCAGATTCTTCAGATAACCGCTCTTGTCCGTACAAAGATATGCCATGTAAATGATCAGCGCCAGCTTCGCGATCTCGGAGGGCTGGAAAGAAAGAATTCCCAGACTGATCCAGCGGGTGGATCCGTTACTGGACTTACCGATCACGAAGACCGACAGAAGCAGCAGTGTGGTCAGGATAATGATCACCTTGCTCCAGCTCCGCAGGATCTGATACCGCATTCTGGATACGATCAGCATGATGACGAAGCCCACGCCGCCGAACAGCAGCTGCCGCTTCATGAAGTAAGCACTGTCATCGTAATTGATGCCCGCCTTATAGGAGCTGATACTGTAGACCATCATCAGTCCGAAGAGGAATAAAAATGCAATCATAAAGAGAGACGGATAATCAAAGTACGTCCCTTTTATAAAGATCGGTTTCCTCTTCCTTTCCGCCAACTTCTATCCCTCCAGAGCTCTGACGTATTCCTTGAACAGCTCCCCGCGCTGCTCGAAGTCCTTAAACATATCCCAGCTTGCACAGGCCGGTGACAGAAGGACTTTTTCGCCGTTCTTCGCATGCTCGTAGCAGAAACGAACGGCTTCCTCCAGTGTATCCACGAAGACAAACTGCCGGAAATCATGCTGCTTTGCACATTCTGCAATGGCCTCGGCGGTCTCGCCCAGCAGCACCAGGCTCCGCACCTTTCCGTCAAACGCTTCGATCCATTCATCATAGGTATTATGCTTGTTGTATCCGCCGCCGATCAGATATGTGGGGCCGGTCATGGCCTGGATCGCCTTGATGGCAGCATCGGGATTCGTTCCCTTGGAATCGTTGTAGTATTCCACACCGTTCAGGGTCCGGACATATTCGATCCGGTGCTCCACGCCCTTAAACTCCGAAACCGCTTTCCGGATCACCTCTGCGGGAACACCCATATTCCAGGTGATGCCTACGGCTGCAAGTACATTTTCCACATTGTGACCGCCCAGGATCCGGATCTCGGATACCGGCATGATCACGGTCTCGGAACCCTTCTCACGAACAATGATCTCTCCGTCGCGGACAAAGACGCCATCCTCCAGCTCATGCTGACGGCTGAAATATACGACCCGGACGTTTGTCACCGCCTCTGCTCTCCTGCGGACCTCGGGATCATCATAATTCACAACGAAGGCATCCTCCATGGTCTGATTCTCGATGATCTTCATCTTCGCATCCGCATAATTCTCAAATGTGATATATCGGTTCAGGTGATCCGGTGTCAGGTTCAGCAGAGCCGAAACCTCCGGATGGAGGCTGTACACCGTATCCAGCTGGAACGGACTGATCTCCGCGGAAATGAGCTGTCCCTCGTAAGTGGAATCCGCAAACTGTGTAAAGGGTGTTCCGATATTGCCCACGATCAGGCTGTCTGATTTATAAGCCTGGAAGATCACACCCACCAGAGAGGTGGTGGTCGTCTTGCCGTTGGTTCCCGTGATGGCAGCGATGCGTCCCTTGTTGAAGCGGACAGCCAGCTCGATCTCACCCCAGATGGGCACCTCCGCATCCCGCACCCGGTTTACGAAGGGAGTATCCAGCGGAATGCCGGGGCTGATCACCATCAGATCCGCCTCTTTGATCTTCTCCGGCGGAAGTGCTCCGATCGCCAGTTCTACCCGGTCCTTCTCTTCGAAATTCGCCATAAGCTTTTCTTTATCCAGCGCTTCGTTCTGATCAAAGAGGATCACATCCGCCCCCTGCCGGAGTAAAAGCTCCGTAGAGCGGATCCCGCTTCTGCCTGCGCCTGCCACAATCACCTTTTTGCCCTTCATGTTATTCTCCTTTATGGTCCTCCCCGCCTGATTGGGTAGAAGGGGGCTCCCCCCTTCTACCCGGCGTTGGGATATTAACCGCTTCATCCGTTCTGACACGTAAAACGTCCCCACATTTTCTTCAGGGAGCCTTTGCCTGCTCCCATATGTACTGCAGATGAAGCAGTATAATGCAATTGGAGGATTCTGTCAAATCCTGCCCGACTGTACGCCACACGCTGTACACGGCATCACCCGTCCTCATCCTCGCCACCGGAATCCTCGTCACCTCCGGAGTCCTCATCGCCTCCGGAATCGTCATCTCCGGAGTCCTCATCCCCGCCGGAATCCCCGTCTCCGCCGGGATCCTCTCCTTCATCGGACTCGCCGTCGTCACTGTCCGCGTCTTCGTCCGTATCCTCGTCATCCTCGTCAGAGGTATCCTCGTCTTCTTCCATGATCTCACCGTCCGGAAGGATCGTATCCACCGGATCATCCACCTTCTCCACATCTTCGGGATCCAGGTCATTGGTCCGGTAAATGTTCATGTACGGGAAAAGATCCGATGCGATCATCTGGAACAGAGTCGTACCCGCACCGCTCATGTCCTGCTGGGGTACATCCGGCTCATCAACCACGCAGTAGATCACGACTTCGGGGTCCTCGATCGGCGCCGCACCGATGAATGACAGGATGAACTTGCCGTCGGCACGCTTACCGGTCGTCATATCGATCTTCTCAGCGGTTCCGGTCTTTCCTCCGATGGTATAACCTTCGATGGCGGTACGCCATCCGGTTCCGTGCTCAACCACACTCTGCAGCATCTCGCGCATCTTCTGTGAAGTGGACTCCGAGATGGTTCTTCTGACCAGCGTGTCGCCGTAATTCTTGATCACATTTCCGTCGTCATCGATGATCCGCTTCACGATGTGAGGCTGGTAATAATATCCGCCGTTGATCACGGAGCAGAATGCAGTGGCCAGCTGGATCATCGTAACCGACTGGCTCTGTCCGAAGGCCGAGGTCGCAAGCTCAACCTCATTCAGACGTTCCTCACTGTAGATCAGGGAACTCAGGGATTCGTTGCTCATTTCGCCGTAAATATCCACTCCGGCCCTCTGGCCGAAGCCGAAAAGCTTCTGATACTTTGCGAAAATGGTGCGTCCCATCAGGGCACCGATCTGCATGAAGCTGTCATTGCAGGAGTAAGCAAATGCCGTAGCGATATCCACCGTTCCATGACCGTCATGATCGGAACAGTAGATGTCCCAGTCCGCCACCTTCTGATGTCCGTCACAGTAGAAGGTCTCGTCTCCGGTCAGGATATTATCCTCCAATGCGCCTGCCAGCGTAAATGTCTTGAAGGTGGAACCGGGCTCGAAGGTATCACTCAGTACGAAGTTTCTCCATACCTCGTTCAGGGCATCCAGCCGCTGCTCGTCCGTCATTTCGTCCTCAAACTTCTTGAACTGTTCCTCCGAAAGCTCCGGGAACTGATAGCGTGTGGAATCCAGGTCATAGGCATCGTTCGGGTCGAACTGATGCAGATTGTACATGGCCAGGATCTCACAGTTCTTGGGTTTCATCACAAGAACGGAAATGTTCTTGGGATTCATCTTCTTCTGCAGCTCCTCACAGTTCTGCTGCACGATCTTCTGGACCTCGGTATCGATGGTGGTCACAAGTGTGTAACCATTTGTAGGAGGTTCCGTGGAACGCTCCAGGTTATAGCTGTCATTCAGGAAGGCGTAGGTTCTTCCGTCTGTCCCGTTCAGTTCCTCGTTGTAACTGCCCTCCAGACCGCCGATACCTTCATTTCCGCTGACCACAAAGCCCAGCACATGGCAGGCCAGGTCACCGTACGGATATACCCGGTTATAACCCTCCTCAAACCAGACGCCGGTCACTCCGTCTCCGTCGTCCGAATCACAGAACTCCTTGAACTTCTGAACCTCATCGTAGGTAAGATGCTTCTTGATGACCTTATACAGGGAATTTGCATCCTCCAGATAACGGTTCATATCGTCCGCCGAAATCCCGAAATACGTATTCAGCGCTTCCGTCGTAGCCTTCCGGAAGGATTCCTTCTTCAGGATATTCTTCGGTTCAATGACCAGACTGTAGATCTTGTTGCTGGTGGCAAGTACGGTTCCGTTACAATCCAAAATATCACCCCTCCGGTACGGAACGGTGATGCTCTCATAGTTCTTCTGGGAAAGAACCTGTTTTTCATACTGTGAGCCCTTGCCCATATTGATCTGGACAAGCTTCGCTATCAGGACCGCGAACATCAGACTGAGGAGGACCATCTCGATCAGCAGCTGTCTGCGCATCCTGCGAAGGAATACTTTTCTTCTTTTTTTCTTCATAGCCCCTCGCTTTAGAGCAGCCTCAACACAAAGCGAATTCCTGAGACATTACTTTGCCTCAGGAACATCCATCATCTGCTTTACGTAATCTTCATTTGCGCCTTCGTAGTATACGATCTGACCTTTTTGAGAGTATACCATACCCAGCTCTTTTGTTGCAACATCGTAAATCTGATTCAGAGAGTATTTACTCTCCATCGCATCTTCACGTGCCATGTTATTCGCTTCCATCTGCTGAACCTGCTCCTGCATGGCTTCGATGTTCAGCTCCTGCTCGTTTACACGGCTCTGGATCGACAACATGACCACGCAGCTTACGATCATGATCAGGATCGCCGCCAGCAGAACCACTGCATACCCTCTGTCAAAATACAGGGACTTCTCGGCACGGACCGCTGCAGCCCGGTAAGTATAGGACTGACGTTTCTTTCTCTTCTGCCGTTCCGGTTCTCTTCTACGGGGTGCCGGTTCCGCCTGGATCTTCCGAACCGTACTTCCATCCATATAATACATATTTCGGATATTATTCTCTCTAGCCACGTACCCGTTCCCCTTTACTTCTTCTCAAACACCCGCAGCTTTGCGCTTTTTGATCTCGGATTATCCTCCTGCTCCTCCGGGTCCGGAAGGATCGGTTTTCTTGTTACCACTCTGCCCTGCGAAACCTTTCCGCAGACACAGACCGGAAAATCCGGCGGACAGATGCACGGGTGTTCTGCCCTTTTCATCGCCTGTTTTACGATCCTGTCTTCCAGTGAATGGAAGGTGATGATGCAGAGTCTTCCTCCCGAAGAAAGCCTCCCGATCATCCGGTCGATCGAATCCTCCAGCACCTGCAGCTCACGGTTCAGCGCAATCCGGAGCGCCTGAAAGGTCTGTTTGGAGGGGTGCCCTCCATTCCGCCTGGCGCGGGCGGGAATGGAGGACCTGATAAGCTCATTTAATTCAAATGTGGTGGTGATCTCCTTCTCTTCCCTGCTGCGGCAGATACTCCTGGCGATCTGTCTCGCGAAGGGCTCCTCGCCGTACTCCCGAAGGATCCGGGTGAGATCATCCTCACTGTAGTTGTTTACGATATCGCGGGCCGTCTCAGGATTATCCTGATCCATCCGCATGTCCAGCGGTGCATCCATCCGGTAGGAGAACCCCCGTTCCCCGTTATCCAGCTGATAGGAGGAAACCCCCAGATCCAGGAGGATCCCGTCGACCCGGTCAACCCCCAGGTCATCCAGCACCGTGTCAAAATTCACATAATTGGTCTTTACGACGGAGGCTCTGTCGGAAATGGCGGTGAGCCTCTCTCTTGCCGTTTCCACCGCCGTCCGGTCCTGATCCAGACAGATCAGCCGGCCGTTTTCGTCCAGTCTCTTCAGTATTTCAGATGAATGTCCTGCACCTCCAACCGTTCCGTCCATGTACACCCCGTCCGGGTGGATCATGAGCTGATCCAGAACGCTTTCCAACAGGATCGGAACATGATGGAATTCCATATCGCACATCCTTCTTATAGATTATTTCCGGGGCGGATCAGAAGTCTATGTCAGAATTCTCCAGCATCGTACGGATCTGCTCTCTGGTCTCTCTCGAATCCATCTTCGTCTCAGACCAGGCTGCCGCGCTCCACACTTCCGCTTTCTCACCATTTCCGATGATCACCACATCCTTCTCGATGCCCACATCCGCACGCATGTCTGCGGGGATCACGGTTCTGCCCTGACTGTCGATATTGCAGTCAACCGCATTTGACTGGAAGTAACGCTTCAGTTTCCGATTATCCGCCTTGGAATTCCCAAGCTGATTCAGCTGCTCCGTAAAGCGGTCCCACTCTTCCTGTGAATAAAGGTAGATGCAGTCCTCAAGTCCGAGTGTCATAACGAACTCGCTTCCGAGACTGTCACGAAACTTGGAAGGGATGATCAGACGGCCCTTGCTGTCAACACTATGATTGTATTTTCCTTTCATGTTCTTTGACATCAGGCTGTAACCCTTCCTCGATCCGTCTCTCTCCGTCGGAAATCCACCACTTCGTGGATTTTGGATGCATTTTCCCTCCACTTTCTGCCACTATGTGTCTATAATACCCCAAATAACGCACAAAGGCAAGTTTTATATCTTCAAAAAAACTCACAAAATTACATACAGGATTGACAAACTTTTTCCCCAATTATCGTCGTATTGCACAAAAAAAGAGCCACTTTTGCAGTGGCTCTTCTATATCTTGCGGTAGACTGGAATTGGTCTCTATATTTAGTTCCGGTTCCGGAACCCCTCCACTCTCCTCCACAGGCGGGTTCGGGATGATAAATCCTCCACTTTCCTCCACGGCCAAGGTGGTTATTCTTCCGGATCCTCTCCACTTTCCTCCACCGGCTCACCGGTGTTTTCGGTCTCCTTCTTCTCTCCTTCTGCCTTTGCCGCTTTCTTCGATACCGGCCGGTGACAGGGCAGTGGATATCCCGCACGAAGCTTCATATAATTTCGGATCAGAACAGCAAGTGCGGTTACAACACAGAGGATCGCAACCACCTGGCTTACCTTCAGGGGTCCGACCATCAGCGAATCCGTCCGGTTGCCCTCGATCAGGAACCGGCCGACGCCGTAGCCCAGGATATAGATCATGGACAGTTCACCGTCAAACTTCTTCCGCTTCCGGTACCAGAACAGGAAGATCAGGACCCCTAAGTTCCAAAGCCCCTCCAGCAGGAAGGACGGTACCACGGTGATACATTCCTGTCCATTTATGATCTCCGTATTCTTCAGCATCTCATCGGTGATGACACCGGTACTCTGAAGATAGGATAAGGAACTCTTGTTTTCGTAATACCGTACCGGGATCGCCATCCGGAAGAAGGAATTCGTGTAGCTTCCGAACACCTCCCGGTTGAAGAAATTCCCCCAGCGACCCATGATCTGACCGATCAGGATTCCGTAAGTGATATTATCCGCAAACTGCGGGAGGTAGATCTTCTTCTTTTTCGTAAAGATCCACGATACAAGAACACCTGCGATGATACCTCCGTAGATGGCAAGACCGCCGTTCCGGATATCGATCATCCGCCGGAGGGACTCGCCGAAGCTGATGCCCTCTCCTACATATTCTTTCAGATTAAAAAGGATGTAGTAGATCCGCGCCCCCAGGATCGTCGGAATGATCATCCAAAGGAAATAATCAATATAGTTTTCCTCCGAGAGTCCGGTCTTCTCCGCCTGACTCATGGCAATCTTCAGGGCAAGCACAAAGCCGATTGCGATGATCAGCCCGTAGAACTTGATCTCAAAACCGAAGATCGTAAATCCGTCCGGAACATCTGACAGGTTGATCCCAAGTCCCGGGAAATATATTCCGTTCATTCGTTTCTATACTCCTAATATCAAAGACTCTTCATTTTATGAGATCCTTCACGCTTCGCGTTCAGGATGACACTTATACGTTAAACTTGAAGAGTACCACATCGCCGTCCTTCATGACGTATTCCTTGCCCTCCTGACGGACAAGGCCCTTCTCCTTGGCAGCTGCCATGCTTCCGGAACTGATCAGGTCATCATATGCGATCACCTCAGCCTTGATGAAGCCGCGCTCAAAGTCAGAGTGGATCTTGCCGGCCGCCTGGGGAGCCTTGGTGCCCTTGGTAATGGTCCATGCACGGGACTCGGTAGGTCCTGCAGTCAGGTAACTGATCAGACCCAGCAGGTTATAGCTTGCGCGGATCAGCTTGTCCAGACCGGACTCGGAAAGTCCGAGATCCTGAAGGAACTCCGCCTTCTCCTCATCATCCAGTTCGGCGATCTCCTCTTCCATCTTCGCGGAAATGGTAAATACTTCGCTGTGATTCTCCGCAGCAAACTCCCGGACACGGTTTACATAATCATTTGACGCTCCGTCATCCGCCATGTCGTCCTCAGCCACATTTGCGGCAAAGATCACCGGCTTTGCGGTAAGCAGGTTATACTCCTTGAAATAAGCCTCTTCATCCTCATCCTGTGTCTCGAAACTGATGGCCAGTTTTCCCGCTTCCAGATGTGCCTTCAAACGCTCCAGCATCTCCACTTCCCTGGCTGCGGTCTTATCATTCCGCGCCACACGGATCTGCTTTGACATACGGCGCTCCAGAACTTCAAGATCTGCAAAGATAAGCTCCACATTGATGGTCTCGATATCACGGATCGGGTCCACGGATCCCTCCACATGGATCACGTCATCATCCTCAAAGCAACGGACCACATGCACGATGGCATCTGTCTCACGGATATTTGCAAGGAACTGGTTGCCCAGACCCTCGCCCTTGGAAGCACCCTTCACCAGACCTGCGATGTCCACGAACTCGATCACCGCCGGCGTGGTCTTTGCCGAATCATACATCTTCGTCAGCACATCCAGTCGTTTGTCCGGCACTGCGACGATCCCGACATTCGGATCGATGGTGCAGAACGGATAGTTTGCCGATTCCGCCCCCGCCTTAGTGAGAGAATTAAATAAGGTACTTTTTCCGACATTCGGAAGTCCGACGATTCCTAATTTCATATTCTATTCATCTCCTTCATTTTTCCCTTATTTTACCGGCTTTCCGCGATTTGTGTATTTGACCGAGTACCACACCGAGTACCACGGAGATGAATTTCGCATCAAGTTTTATACCACTTTTAACGCATCAGCCACTAAGTCAATTTCTCTATGCTTTTCATCCTCTGTAATATGAACATACAGATTCATGGTAATACCGATATTGGAATGACCTAAAATCTTCTGCAGAGTTTTGGGCTTCATTCCGCCCTCAATGCATCTGGTAGCAAAAGTATGTCTTAAGACATGCATCCCTATCCAATAATCAAACCAGGTATCAACGAGCATATCCGCAGCCTGGTCCAAGTCACTGTGTTGGTCTATGTAAGTAGCATCAGCAAGCCACTGTTTTACCTCTTGAAGTTTCTTGGATCTTTTCGTTCTACGCTTCCCAAATTTATCAACAAATCTGGCGAAATAGGTCCCGTTGGGTTGCTGAACGATTCCCGCTCCAATCTCCTTTCCTTTGAGATCTTTTCCCATTCAAGGCTCCTTTCCAAGCTATAAGAGCCCCAAATTAGCACGCCATATTATACACCAACCAGGACTCAAATGCAATGTTGTTTCATTATTTCATAACCGACAAACCGTGAAATAATCACGTTTATCGGGGATAGACTATATCTCAATATTGTCCGAAATGAACTTCTCAATTTCCTTTCTCTTAACAAGTTTCTTCTTCCCTACATATAAGACAAACGGGCATCTTGGAGAACGTAACAGCCGCTCCAGCTTATTGATTCCTATATTAGAGTACTCTGCCGCCTCTTTAATTGTGAGTGTAACCTTCTCGTGAATCGGGACAGTCTGCACAGCCGCTTTCTCTTTTGCATAAATACCGGATTCTTTATAATCTCTATCAGATATGATTTTCATCTTGTCATCCACCTCCTACTATGGAATGGAGATGACATGCCATACTTGCACAATCATTTCATAAAAAAAATGAGGCTATCTGCTATTTTGCAGACAACCTCATTGCCTTATCATCTTTTTTACTTTTTTTCATCATGGTTTCCATGAACATTCTATACAGCTTGTTCCTTTACAGATACTCTTCCGCCAGTTTACCCAGCTCGTCCATTGACCACTCCCCATTCAGGATCTTTCCTTCTGTTATCTGCGTACCGGGAGCACTGTCCTCCAGGCGTTCCAGAGTCTTACCGAATCCAGATCCACCGGACGTGGCAAAAAGAACCATCTTCTTTCCATGCAGGTTGTAGTTCTCCAGGAAGGAATTCACAATGGTCGGAGCCACATACCACCAGATTGGAAAGCAAAGGAAGATGGTATCGTACTCCTCCATGTTAGAAACCTTTTCCCCACCGATAGCCGGTCTGCCTGCTGGATCGTTCATCTCCACAGAACTCCGGGACTGTTCATCCCTCCAGTTCAGATCATCGTTCGTATAAGGAACCTCAGGAACGATCTCATATAGATCTGCCCCCGCAGCTTCAGCCAAATCCGTAGCTACAATACCGGTCGTTCCGGTTGCTGAGAAATATGCCACCAATGTCTTTGCCATGTAATCACCTTCCATTTCTGTATTTACCATTATATTCTACGCCATTTCATTCACTATGCCCTGTCAAGCATTGAAAAAAGCAAGCAGTCTTTCCTTAAAATCCTGTGTCTCGTCATATACCACGTGGCTGTAGTCCTTGTAAAAATAAGACGCACAGCCCATTCCTTCAACAGTTTTTTTCATTCTGTCCACAGAAAAGACCTTATCCTTTTCGGATCCCATAAGGAGCGCAGGACATTTAATACGGGAAAGATCTCCTGAAAGGTCGACGCCATCCGAGCCGTGGGACAAGGTGATAAACCTCTCCACATCACGTTGAGTGATCATTTTCTCCATCGCAAGGATGCCCCTCTTGTTTTTACCAAAGTATTCCTCAGAGTAAACATCCTCCGAAAGTGAAAGATTAAGCTCACTGATCCGTCCTTCCTCAGCCAGGCGAAGCCATTTTCCCATTGCAGGCTCCGCGTAAATATCCGGAATACATGAAACCGTCGAGCCAAGAGCCAGTTTTTTTACAAGTTCCGGGTAGTCTATTGCGATACTCTGAGCAATCATTCCACCCTGAGAGGTTCCAAAAAGACATGAATCAGAAAGCCCGAGAGTCTTCATAACCTCAGCCGTATCACGAGCCATATCC
Source organism: Eubacterium sp. (assembly GCA_017437905.1). GTDB lineage: Bacteria > Bacillota > Clostridia > Lachnospirales > Lachnospiraceae > Eubacterium_Q. Next base: position 38,659 of record JAFRWY010000103.1, on the reverse strand, counting down.
TGTATATTATAGACCTCCGGCATATTTTCTCTTCTTTCAAAAAGATATGTGGTAAATCCATCCTCAAATACACTGTAGGCTTCCGCTACAAAATCAGCAAATATAAGCACCGGAACAACGCTTAGCCCAGGTATGATAACCATAGGCTGCGTCCCCTTCCCGAAGCAAACATAATTCATCTTGATCCCGTTTATTTCTATACTATTTTGTATCATCATTTTTACCTATGGATGTTTCATATCATATACAAACGTTTCATGAATCTCATGATCATAGCCCTCATAAAACCCCGACGGCATTCCCAGAATGATCCTCGCACCGCGGTTATAAACAATCAGGAGCTGACTCGTCTCTTTATCAAATGTGAGTCCTTCTATCTCCCCCTGCTTCGTGACATCGTCCAGCGTTTTCTCCAGAACCACGGACGCAGTCTTACGATCCTCTGATAACACTATCCGATACATATGATCCGGAAGGTCATCCTCTGCATCTCCATCATCACAGGTTGCATACAAATTCCCGTTATAATATGCAATTCCCTGTAACCACTGCGGGAACGGCGTCATATGTACCTTTCCGATATAGGACCCGTCATCCAGGGAATACATATAGAGAAATGAACTGGAATTATCATTGATCCAGGAGCACATATATACAATCCTATGATCCGGATCCACCGCGATCCCGGCACACTCCATCTGACCGGTCTCACTGTTAAAAGGAAATACCCTCTTCAGTTCCAATGTATCACCGTCATACACAGCCACCTGAATGTTCTTTCCAACTCCGTCCACAAAGTTCTCTACGCCCAGATAAAGCTCATTGTTATACACGTCGATATCACCTATATGATTCACCTCTAACGAATAGCCCTTGAAGGGATCATTATTCTCGGCGATCACATGAAAGTTCTTATCATACTTTGTGAGAGTGGTGGAACCGCTCACCCAATAAAAATCACCTTCAGTGGCTATTCCCTGTCTTCCGTTCACTTCATGCACAGAGTTCAGTTCGTAGCTGATCTGACCACCATTCTTCTGTTCCGCCGGCACCTCTGTCGTTTCCTTTTTTGAAACGCAGGCGGAAAAAGAAAACATGATGATGCTCATAACAATACTTACTTTGAAACGGCTCAAAAAGCTTTCTTTTATCATATCGCTCTCACCTTCATCTGAATCCCGACACTCTAATCTCTTCGGTAGACATAGCAGTTCGCACATCCGGGACTCAGTTTTTTACACCCATGCCAGGGATTCCAGATTGACATCACATATACCTCTCAATACCTCAACCACAATTTCATTCTACCACATCCATATATCCAAAAGCCACAGAAAAACTATGTAAGAAGCAGGAAAAGGCCTCCATAAAGAAGCCTTCTTTAATAATCCTACTCTCCATTAGCCGCATTACTACTTCAACTGTATCCATTAAAAACCTGCCCGTCAGTATTAACAATACAGCCGGACAGGTTTTATATCAGATTAATCATCACATCAAAGGCATCCGCTTCAGTCTCCGACTTTTTTGATATACAACTCAAATGTACCGTCTCCGTTATCATCCAGTCGAAGGATCTCATGTCCTTCTTCCTTCACACTTCTCGGAACATTCTGTACCGGTTCTCCATCCGCAATATGCACCTGCAGGATCTGACCCTCGTCCAGTTCCTCCAGCGCTACCTTTGTCTTAACAAAGGTTACCGGGCAGGTTACATCCGTAATATCAATCGTATCATCTACCTGAAAATCCAATTCAGCCATAGTTACCTCTCCTTCATCGTTATAATATGATGCTGGGGTCAAAAGGTATTTTGCCCCGAGCTGATGATCAGTTCTTCCTTCCGGACGACCTTTTCGCCGTCCACAGTTTCCACATGAAATGCATTCAGCACCGGATTCCCCTCTTCCGCAAGGGAAAGGATCAGATAGCTGGCCCTGCTGTCATTTGCAAGACGCTTATCCTCCTCTGACGGACGGGACGGCGTCTCCGGATGAGAATGCCAGTTTCCCAGCGGTGTGAGTCCATTCGCTCGCATGTCCTTAATCGCCTGCAGCTGCTCCCTCGGATCGATGGTGAAATGCTCGTTGGTATGATCCGTATTCGTGAGCAGATATACCTTACGGATCTCCCTGGTTCCATCCGGCAGATCCACTCCTGCGATCAGCCCGCAGGCCTCGTCCGGCCGTTCCTGCAGTGCACGCTGATAGATGGCATCAAAGTCCTCTTTTCGTATGGTGATCTTCATCGTCACCCTCCATTCTGTCTTTACCACGGGATTCTTCACCCCTTCGGGGTTCAGAATGACATATGCTCTTAGTGCTTTAAGTCGCACGCTACCTGCTCGTAATCGATCAGCTTCGTGATGGTCGGCGTGTCGGAGCATACCGCACATCCCCTGCCACGGGGCGGAAGCTTGATCTTATGGAACTCCATTTTCAGGGCATCATAGGTTAGCAGATACCCGTTCAAGAGTTCTCCGGTACCCGTGATGTACTTCACGGCCTCCATGGCCTGCAGTGAGCCGATCACACCGCCCATGGCACCGATCACACCCGCCTGCTTACAGGTGGGTACGGCATCCTTTGGAGGCGGATTTTTGAAGATACAGCGGTAGCATGGTCCTTCTCCCGGGATGATTGTTGTAAGCTGTCCCTTGAAGCGGATGATCCCCGCATGGGATAGCGGCTTCTTTGCCATGACGCAGGCATCGTTGATCAGGAACTTCGCCGGGAAGTTGTCCGTTCCGTCTAGAACAAAATCATAGTCCTTGATTAGTTCCAGGATATTGTCGCTGCTCACAAATTCGTAATAGGTATTCACCGTAACATCCGGATTTATGGCACGCATGGTCTCCGCTGCGGACTCCACCTTCTTCTTTCCGATATCATTGGTGGTATGAATCACCTGCCGCTGCAGATTGGAAAGGTCTACCACGTCCGCGTCCACGATGCCGATGGTTCCCACCCCTGCTGCTGCCAGGTACAGAGCTGCCGGTGCACCCAATCCGCCGGCACCGATGATCAGCACCTTTGCATTGAGAAGTTTCTTCTGCCCCTTGGCACCGATCTCCTTTAAAATGATATGCCTGGAGTAACGCTCCAGCTGTTCATTGGTAAAGGCCATTATCTTCCTCCTCCCATGAAATACAGGAATTCAACCTCATCGCCTTCGCTGAGCGTACGGCTCTCAAAATCTCCCTGCTCCACAAACTCTTCATTGACGGATACGGTCACGTACTGGGGTGTTTCCACATTTTCCTGCACGATCAGCTCTGCGACCGTAATCCCTTCCTTCACTTCTTTCTTGTCTCCTGCTACTGTGATCTTCATAGTTTTCTCCCTTCGTATTTCCCTAGATCATGTAATACCACTCATCGCCCTGCTCTATTTCCTTGCTCTGTCGCACATGGTCGGCTGTCCGGTATTCCATCTCCAGATTCTTCATGCTGACCCTCGTATTCGGATCGATAGATCTCGTGATAAATGTATTGCCGCCGATCACGGTATTCTCACCGATCACCGTCTCTCCGCCCAGGATGGATGCTCCTGCGTAAATCGTCACCCCATCACAGATGGTGGGATGCCGCTTCTTGCCGGACAGCTTCTGTCCTCCGCGGGTGGAAAGCGCACCTATGGTCACACCCTGATAGATCTTCACGTTATTTCCGATCACCGCGGTCTCACCGATCACGATGCCGGTTCCATGGTCGATAAAGAAATACTGACCTATGGTAGCTCCCGGATGGATATCGATTCCCGTCAGGGAATGTGCATACTCGGTCATGAGCCGCGGAAGCACAGGTACCCGCTCCTTGTAGAGTTCATGCGCGATGCGATAAACCGTAATGGCCGTAAGCCCGGGATAAGCCAGGATGATCTCCTCATGGCAGCCTGCTGCAGGATCCCCGTCGAAGGCGGCCTTAAGATCTGTCTCCAGATCCGCCCGGATCTTCGGGATCCGGTCAAAGAACGCCTTGCAGATCCGGTAGCTTTCCACCTTCCGGTCTTCCTCGGTCATGACTCCGCGCAACCGACAGAAATCCAGTGCCAGCGTCACCTGTTTGTTCAGATGATAAAAAATATCTTCGATGATCACGGCAAAGCCGGTCTTCGGATTGTAGATCTTATACAGTCCGTCCCGAAAATATCCCGGGTAAATGATCTGGAACAGGCTCTTCACCAGTTCATGGATCTCCGCCTTGTTGGGCTTATTGAAAATGTCGGATTCATCGATCTTCTTTCCGCCCTCATAGTCCGCGAAGATATTTTTTACGATCTGAGCGATTTCTTCTTCTTTTACGATTTCTTTCATGCTTTGTTCCTTACTCTTTAAAGATCCTCCGACTCGCTACACTTGTCTCAGGATGACAGCTGGCTGTCAGTCTGAGGAGCTTGTGCGAGCGAAGAACCCCTTCCCTTTGCCGGAGGGATCCTTCGACTCGCGAGAAGCTCGTTTTAGGATGACATGCTATGCAAATGTCTTCAGAACTTTTACCATGGCGTCAATGTCATCCGGTGAATTGTACAGCGCGATGGTGGGCCGTACCGACCCTTCATATCCAAAGCGCCGAAGCACCGGCTGTGCACAGTGGTGTCCGGTCCTTACTGCAATCCCGTAGCTGTCCAGCCGCTGACCGACCTCATCGTCCTCATATCCGTCCAGCTTGAAGGAAAGGGCCGAAGACTTGTTCAATGCCGTACCAATCAGGTGCAGGCCCTTTACCGTCTTCATTTCCTTCATGGCATACTGCAGCAGTTCATGCTCCCAGCGATATACGCAGGGCATTCCGATCTCCTGAAGATACTTCAGTGCCGCACCCAGTCCCACTGCATCCGCAATGCTTCCGGTGCCTGCCTCAAACTTGTTCGGGATCGGATTGTAGATTGTCCGTTCAAATGTAACGTCCGCAATCATATTTCCACCGCCGTGATACGGTCTTGCCGCTTCCAGCAGTTCCTTCTTTCCGTATACCACGCCGATTCCGGTGGGGGCGAATACCTTATGCCCGGAGAATACGAAGAAGTCTGCATCCAGCGCGGACACATTTACGGGTATATGGGCTACGGATTGCGCGCCGTCGATCAGGATCCTTACGCCGTGGCGGTGCGCCGTGGCGATCAGCTCCTCGATTGGGGTTACCGTACCGAGCACATTGGAAACATGGGTTACGGAAACGAATTTTGTCCGCTTTGTGAAAAGCTTCTCATACTCGTGCAGGATCAGCTGGCCCGACTCGTCACAGGGGATCACCTTGATGACTGCGCCGGTCTCTTCCGCGATCAGCTGCCAGGGTACAATGTTTGCATGGTGCTCCAGGATGGAAACGATGATCTCATCTCCGGGACTCAGCGTGGGCTTCACATATGCATTCGCCACCAGGTTGATGGCCTCCGTGGTTCCCCGGACGAAGATGATCTCGTCTCTGGAGGGTGCACCGATGAAGTCTTTTACCGTGTCTCTTGCATCCTCATACGCATCCGTGGATCTTGCTGCAAGCGTGTGGGCTCCTCTATGCACATTGGAATTCTCATGCTCATAGTAGTAGGACAGCCGGTCGATCACGGCCTTCGGCCTCTGTGTGGTCGCTCCGTTATCCAGCCAGACCAGCTTATTCCCGTTAATCTCTTCGGAAAGGATCGGAAAATCGCTGCGGATCTGAGCCAGTGTCTTGCTGCCGATCCGGATGGATTCGTCTCTTGACGTATAATTCTTCTTTTCTTTCTTCTTCCGATCTGCCGAATCCCCGCCCAGTGAGGTGGGTGCATCGATGGCTCGATTCTCCTCCGCCGCCTGGGTATGTGATACCACCCGCGGGGAATATCCGTTACTTCCGGTATGCGAAGCCGTCGGTGTGGATGCTCCCACAGGGAGCTCTGCCTCCGGTGCCGCAGGACTCTCTACGGTACTGAGCCAGGGATCCGTGGAACCGCCGCCGTAAGCGAAGGGATGCTCCCAGTCGAACTCCTCATTCGAAGAGGGTGAAACCGATGCAAGATCATCACTTGCCTGCAGATTCGATGCAGACTCCGGTACACTTACCTCCTGTGCCTCCGGTACAGGGAATGCTGCTGCCGGTACGCCTGCTGTCTCTCCGGTAACCGATTCCGGTATGGGGGTGGTGCTGACGCCGGGCTGCGATACATTTACCTCGGGTACACTGTATGCACTCTCGGTGAGATCGGGAAAGAGGGCGTTGGCCAGGGCTGTCAGCTCAGCTGCGCTCGGAACGCCTGCCAGATTCTCAATCGTAGTCATAGTACTCACCTACCTCTACATCTTCAAGAACTGCGATCGCATCATCTGCAAGGATGGCTGCAGAGCAGTACAAGGAGAGGAGATAAGATGCAACTCCCTTATCATCGATACCACGGAAACGAACCGAAAGACCTCTGGAGTGCTCATTCTTGAGCCCTGCCTGGAAGAGGCCGATAACACCGCGCTTAGCCTCACCGGTACGGATCAGCAGGATGTTGGTCTTACCGTTCTGGGACTTCGGATTCTTGAGTCCGTCTACCAGAAGCTTATCGGTGGGGATGATTGGAATGCCTCTCCATGTCAGGAAGGTTCCGCCTGCGATACCTACCGTTACCGGCGGCACACCGCGCTTCGTGCATTCTCTCTCAAATGCGGCGATCGCTCTCGGATGAGCAAGGAAGAAGGAAGGCTCCTTCCAAACCTTGGTGATCAGTTCATCCAGATCATCCGGTGTCGGAGCACCATTTCTGGTCTGGATTCTCTGGGAATCCGCAATGTTCTTCAGAAGACCGTAATCATCATTGTTGATGAGCTGGCTCTCCTGACGCTCGCGCAGAGACTCGATGGCAAGTCCCAGCTGCTCCTGAACTTGATCGTAGGGAACGCTGTATACATCTTCTATCGCCGTATTTACATTGATGATAGTGGAGATGGAATTCAGGCGATACTCTCTCGGTTCTGTCTCATATTCCACATATCCCTGGGGGATGATATCAGACTTCTTGGTCTGGCTGCAGAGAACATCCAGCGGAGTCTCACCCTCTACAACCTTGTTTACTCTGAAGATACCTGTCTCAAGTCCCTTGAACTCCAGGAACTTGGTAAGCCACTTCGGTGTCAGTGATCCGAACTGGGGTTTCGTCTTGGTGACATTGGCGAGATTATACGCCGCTGCAGCACCTAACGCATTGATGCCCTCTGTCTTTTCGTTTGCCATTTTGTTTTACCTCCTTAAATGGTAATATGATAGATCTATCGTAAAGCCTTTGGGGGCGTTACAATCTTTAGAGCCATGCACCCTCATTGGAGAAGATGATATCCTTCATAGCGTCGATGCCACCCTTCAGGTTATACATCGGCCCCATGTAGCCCGCTTCTCTTAAGGTATTGATAGCAAGAATACTGCGCTTTCCTTCCTTGCAGACGAAAATGGTATCCTGCTCGGGGTTAAGCTCATTTTTCCGCCGTGCCAGCTGCCCGATGGGGATCACGATGGCATGCGGGAACCGAAGGATCGCACGTTCATGCGGCTCGCGTACATCCACGATGGTGATGGAGTCCCCATTCTCGATCCTCTTCGCAAGCTCTCCCGGAGTGAAGCCCTCCACCGGGATCTCCTCCTCTTCTTCCTTCAGGCCACAGAATTCCTCGTAATCGAAATCCTCCACACCGTTGATGGTCGGATGTGTTCCGCAGATCGGGCAGTCCAGATTCTTCTTTACCTTAAGAACACTCGTCCGAAGATTCAGACTGTCGAAGGTAAGCAGCTTCCCGTCTAAATGCTCACCGATCCCGATGATCAGCTTCAGCGCTTCATTTGCCTGGATGCTTCCGATGATCCCGGGCAGGGGGCTGATCGCGCCTCCCTCCGCACAAGTGGGAACCAGTCCCTGCTCCGGCGGCTCGGGGAACTGACAGCGGAAGCACGGTCCGCCGTTCAGATTGTAGATCCCCACGCGGCCTTCGTACTGGTAAATGGTGCCAGAAACCAGCGGGATCCCGCAGTGCACACAGGCATCATTGATGAGATATCTTGCCTTATAATTATCGGTACAGTCGATGACCAGATCGTAGCCATCAATCTCGGAGACGATGTTGTCCACCTCCAGTTTTACATTTTCCGCTTCCAGATCGATATCCCGGTTGATATTCCGTACCTTATCCTTTACGGATGCAACCTTCGGACGTTTCAGATCCCGGTTGGTGTGAATCACCTGATTCTGCAGATTCTTCAAGGCTACATCATCAAAATCCACCACTTTGATGGTTCCGACGCCAGCCGCTGCCAGATACTGGATCACCGGGGATCCCAGCGCACCTGCGCCTGCCACCACCACTCTTGCGGCCTTGATCCTCTTCTGGCCCTTTACTCCGATCTCCCGAAGCAGGAGATGATTTTCGAAGCGCTCGATCTCCGTATCGTTGATGGTAACGGACTTCCTTCTGTCCTCCGGAATAATACTTCCGGTTATCTTCTCTTCCACCGGCGCTCCGCCTGCGATGGCCGGAAGCAACAGAAGCTCCTCACCCTCACTTATCTCTTCATCCCAGTGGGATGTACTTGTCCGATCCTTCTCTCCTACATAAATCCGGATAAAGCTCCGAAGGGCTCCATCCTCCTTATACAGGATCTTCTTTGCATCCGGATATTCATCCGTCAGCCAGGATAATGTCTTCCGGATGGTATTCTCCGGTGCAACAAGCACTGCCTGCCTTCCGAAAAACCCGCGTAATGTTGCGGATAAATAAACATTCATGTTCCGTTTCCTCCGTGATCGTATGTCTATTCTTCTTTCTCATCGGTGTCTTTCCTATAACACGACCACTTCCACACCGATGATCTCTTCTTTCTTAATATACCCTTTTGTTTCTCCGAGACCCTTCCCAGTCACGGAAATGATCAGATAGAGCTGTTCCGGGATCATATACTGCTGATCCTCCCGTGACGGCACTGCCACATGATCCGGATGGGAATGGTAGAAGCCAAGACAACAAAGTCCCTTTTCTTCTGCCTCACGCTCCAGCCGATAGATCTCCAAGGGATCCATTTGAAAATGCAGCAGCGCGGCATCCTCTCTTACGCGGTTGTTCAGAGGTCTTCCTTCAAGGATCCGATAATCCTCCGTTCCCAGAAGCACACCGCAGCATTCCCTCGGATAGGCTTTTCTTACCTGCTCCGACAGTTCATGAAATATCGCTTCACTGATTCTCACTCTCTGTTGCATCTTCTTCCCTTTGCTCCAAGGAGAGGATTGCTTCCTTAAAATCCCGGATCAAATCCTCTGAGTCCTCAATCCCCACACTGACACGGATCGTATCCTCGTACACGCCCGCTGCCTCCATTTCTTCCCTGCTGGTATGAAGATATAGTGTGGAGGCCGGATGGATCACCAGCGTCCGAAGATCACCGATATTGCTGGCGATCAGCGCGTACTTAAGTGCATTTATGATCCGGAAAGCCCGTTCCTTCGAACCTGCCCGAAAGTTCAGGATCCCGCCCCCGAAGCCTCCAAGCTCCTTCTTCACATATTCATGGAAGGGATGCTGCGGAAGTGTCAGATAGTTCACTTCAATCCCCGGGATGCTGTCCAGCGCATGGGCGAGACGATCCGCATTGGAACAGATCCGGTCCATCCGAAGCCCCAGGGTATCGGTTCCGATATAGTTTAAGAACGCATTCATGGGTGCCATACAGCATCCGAAATTCTCCCAGATATCCGTCCGAAGACGAACCATGAATGCCGCCTTCCCGTATTTTTTAAATTCCGTAAGTGCCGTGAACCGATTGAAATCCCACGGGAAATGCCCACCGTCCACAATGATCCCGCCAATAGCATTTCCACCGCCGTTCAGATACTTGGAAGTGGAATGGATCACCACATCCGCTCCCAGGGTGAGGGGCCGTACGATGTACGGCGTCGCGGTGGTAGAATCCACAAAAAGCGGGATTCCAGATGCATGGGCCAGCTCCGACAGCTTCGGAACATCCAGCACCTTCTGTGCCGGATTAGAAATGATCTCACCGAAGATCACTCTTGTCTTCTCCGTGATCAGAGGACGGATTCCCTCTTCCGTCATTTCCTTTGCAAAGATCACATGGATTCCGAGCTTCTCCAGATCGTGGAAGAGATCTATGGTTCCTCCATAGAGTCCGCGCCCGGCGATGATCTCATCCCCGCTGCTACAGACCGCCAGCAGAGCCGTTGTGATTGCAGCCATTCCGCTGCTGCAACAGACAGCGCCGGCCCCCTCCTCCAACTCCGTGATCCTCTGCTCAAATGCCGTCAGCGAAGGATTACCAATCCTTGTATATGCATATCCCATGCTTTTATGTTGAAAAACCTTTTCCAGTTCCTCCATGCTGTCATACCGAAATGCACTGACCTGAGAAACCGGAGGAAGGGTTTCCTTCTGCTGGTACTTCGTGATCGACTTTCCATGCAGAAGCTTTGTATTAAATCGCATAAGGCGCCTCCTTAACTAAAAAAACCGGGTCCTTCCATTGAAGTGAAAGCTCCCGGGCAAATGGCAAAAAGCAGAGATACGAAACCACTGCTATATGAGGCGCTCCGACAGGCAGTCAAACACCCCAGCCATGAAACATGCCCGGGAATTCTGCATTCGACAACAAATACCTGTCTTTCGATTCTGGTTCTCTGAATAAAGCATATCTACATCTCCGCGTGATCATCTAATTGCATAGAAGCATAATAACACTATTTACCTACTGTGTCAATAGGTTATTGATAATAATATCGAAGAACTCCAGGATCTATACGTATATCAGAAAAAAAGAGGTGCCTTCCACATCGGAAAGCACCTCTACTTATCCGGATCATTCTCTGGGTTAATTTCTTTGGGTTTATTTCTTTGGGTTTATTTCTCTGAATCTCTTTCCCCTTTTTTCATCAGTTCATTGAATTTGTCTTTCAGAAACCTGCGGCGATCCTTCGCTTCCGGATAATCCTCCTTCGCACGGACCCGGAGTTCTCCCATTTTATCATTGATCTCCCCGATATCTTCCGGCAGGGATTCCCTGAGGCGGTCCCGGACATACTGCGCCACGTAAGGACTCTTCCCTCCGCTGGATACGGCGCAGACCACATCCCGTTCCTTTAAAACCGCGGGAAAGATAAATGTGCAAAGCTCCACATCATCAACCACATTTACCGGGATCCGTCTTACCTTTGCAAGGCTGCTGATCCGGGAGTTGAGATTCCGGTCATCCGTGGACGCAACCACAAGCGTAAAATTCTCCCTGTCAATATCCGCTTCAAAGAAACTTCCTTCGATAAAACGCTCCGACAGGCGTTTTGCTTCTTCGCTTGCGTCCTCTGCGATCAGTGTGATCCTTGCTCCGAAGGATTGAAGGATCTGAACCTTCTTCGTTCCTTCCTCCCCTCCGCCAACCACAAGTACCGGTCTATCATTCAGTTCGATCATCATGGGAAAATATGCCATGGTATACCTCCAACGGAAGATCCGTCTATCGGATCAGAACATAGGGATACAGTGAATCCTTCCGGTCACTGGGTTTCAGTGCCACTGCAAAATTCGCTCTGAGCCGGCTTTCATCCCGAACCAGTTCCTCCGGTTTTACCCCGGAAATCAGTCTATGCTCTTCCATAAGAAAGATACTGTCACTGTACGCAAAGCTCTGCTCTATATCGTGACAGATCGTAATGATGCCTTTCCCTGCCTCCTTCAGTTTCTCCAGGATCCGGTAAAACTCCTCCTGATACTGAATATCCAGAAAAGTGGTGGGCTCATCCAAAAGAATCATGGAACTGTTCTGTGCGATCACCATGGCAAGATATGCTCTCCGCAGCTCTCCGCCGGAAAGACACGTAAGATCCCGATCCTCATAGTCCTTCATCCCTGTCAGCTGCAAGGCCTCCTCCACATATTTCTCATCTTCCTTTGACAGCCTTCGAAATGTTCCATGATAGGAGAATCTTCCATGTTCTGCCAGTGTTCGGACATTCAGTCTCACAGTCCTGACATTCTGCGGTAGATAGGCGATCCGCCCTGCCCGTTCCCAGGGATCAAGATCCCGTAATTCCTGTCCTTCGATCAGAATGGATCCCTCATACGGGCGTTGTCCCGCCAGCGCTTTCAGAAATGTACTCTTCCCGCTACCGTTCCTGCCGATAATGGTAGAGATCGCCCCCTCCTGAAAGGACGCCTCCTCTGCCAGAAAGGTGGTCTCCCCGGAATATCCTGTTTTCATATTTTGAACCCTGATCATATTCTCTACACTTCCTGAACTCCCAGCCGCTTTCTTCTTCTGACCAGCATCCACACCAAAAACGGGGCACCCAGCAGACTGAGGAACAGTCCGCATGGAAGCTCATAAGGGAAGACGATGATCCTTCCAAGAGTGTCGCAGATCAGCAGAAATGCCGGGCCCAAAGTCATGCAGAAAAAGATTCCTTCTCTGCTCTTCCCCAGGTGGAACAGTCGGACCACATTCGGTACGATGAGTCCCACAAATCCCAATACCCCGCTCATACTTACCGCTGCTCCGGAAAGCAGCGCCGCACATACAATATGCAGAACCCGAAACCGCCTTACATTCAGCCCAAGCCCGAAGGCCACATCGTCTCCGAGAAGCAGAAGATCCAGAGACGGAGCTAAAATCACTGCAGCGATCAGTCCCACCACGATCATGGAAACCGCAGCATAAACTACCGAACTGCTCAGGGAACCGAAGCCTCCGATCTGAAATGCCACTTTGTCCGCCGCCACCTCCGGCTTCAGAGAAAGGATCACGTCAATGATGGAGATGCAGAATGCTGATACTGCCACTCCGGATAGAACCACCGAGGTTTTCGACATCCCTGTTTTTACTGTGAGAAGATAAATAAGCAGCGTTACCGTCATCGCCCCTAAAAATGCAGCAACACATTTCACTTCGGACTGATACGGGAAAAGGCATGCCGAAAGCATGACAAATAGTCCGGCTCCGTTATTGATCCCTAAGATGCCGGGAGAGGCCAGCGTATTATCCAGATTGCTTTGAAGAAGATATCCGGATACGGACAGGGCCGCTCCCACTGCGGCAGCAGCAAGAACTCTTGGGATCCTCACCTGAAACACGATCACTCTTCTCATGTCACTGATCTTTCCGGCCAGCACCATCAGCACGTCCTTCGGTGAGATGGCTTCATTGCCGGCGAGGAGCGACCATACGACAGCTCCCATCAGAAGGATGATCAGAAAAAGTATGATTTTACGATTCCTTTTTTTCATTGATACAGCAGCCGATAGGCTTCCTCATATGCCTCGTCCCAGCGGTTGTTCGGCTTTAGGCCGAAGAGATCCTTGGAAAGGATGCTGAAGTGTCCGTTCTTTACAGCGGACAGATTCTCCCAGGACGGATTCCCGGTGAAGCTCTCTTCCAGACTTTTCAGAGCCTTTTTCTCATCGCCTCTTGGGATCACGAAAATGTAATCCGGATCGGCACTGAGGATTGCCTCCATGGATAACTCATTCAATGTACTGTTATCCGATGCCACATTCACCAGTCCCAGATCATTCAGGATCTCACTGGCGAAATAATCATTCTTCTCCACCTTGCTTTTCGTCGCGGATACATGCAGAAGAAGATAGGATTTTCCATTTATGCCGGTTTCTTCTCCTGCCGTTTTCTCCGGGTCACTTTCTTCGGATCCTTCCAGTGTCTTATCCGCCTTGTCCTTGATCCCGTTTATTCTTTCCTTCACATTTGCCACATTTTCCCGGTAGAGATCCTCTCTTCCGGTAAGGCCGGTGAATTCCCGCATAACCTCTTCATAATCACCGAAATTGTCGATATTGGTGAACCGTACCGGGATCCCGATCTCCTCTGCCGCTTCTCCCAGTGCCTTCTGTGCAGGGTCCGTGGAAAAGAGGATCAGATAATCCGGATCAAGTGCGGCTACGGCTTCCAGACTTACATGGTCCATATCCCCGAGAGATTCCACATTTTCTCCGATTCCCTTAAGAACCAGTGCATCCCCTGAAGTAGCGATCAGTTCCCCACCCGCCAGAAGCCAGAGCTCTGCGTTGGATTTCGAGAGTGCGATGACCCGCTTTTTTTCTACCGCTTCCGTTTTGGTTTCTGCCGCTTCCACGCCTTTGGATGCTTCCTTCCCGCATCCCGCCAGGGACAAGACCCCGATCACAAGCATCGAAAGCATCAACAGTAGACGGATATTTCTTTTAATCACTTTGAGTTCCTCTGTTTCTATAAAATTTAGTTCTCTACTCCCGGTTGTATGCCTTCCAGATCACTTCATCCAGCTTGTCCTTCCCCACCCGGTCGATGGTGAACTTGAACCGCTCTCCCGGATTTGCATTCTCTTCGAAGAATTTCAGCGCGGCATCGCATACCCGGAACAGCGTCTCCTTATCCTCCACATAGGGGATGATGGGTTCGCCTTTGTTGATCTTATTTCCAAAGAGTCCGCCGAAGCTGATGAGATATACCGGAGATGACTCATAGGCATCCGTCGGGCAGCTGAAGGCACATCTTCCGCAGTTATTGCAGAGCTCCTGATCGATCAGGATTTCTCCGTCTTCGATCTTGATGGCTCCTTCCCGGCAGACCTTCTCGCAGAGTCCGCAGTTAATGCAGTCCTCCTTCTTCCAGCTGACCTTAAGCCCACCTTTGATCCCCAGATCGTTCTCTTCGGCTTTGAGACAGTTATTCTGACAGCCGGTGATACCGAATTTGAACTTATGGGGAAGCTCTTTTCCGAAATACCGGTCGTTCAGCTCCCGGGCCAGTTCCTCGGTCTCGATACAGCCATTGGGGCAGACCGCCGATCCCTGACAGGCGGTGATCGTACGGACTCTCGGTCCGCAGACGCCGGGCTTTGCGCCGCCCTCCGCCAGTGCTTCCTTCACTTTATCTATATCCTTCAGCTGAATATACGGAATCTCGATCCCCTGTCTGGAGGTGAGATGGATATATCCGTGGCCGAATTCATTTGCGACCTTAGTGATGGCCACAAGCTGCTCTGCGCTCACCTGGCCGCCTACCACTGACAGGCGAAGGGAAAAATGATCCTTCTGCTTCTGCCGCATAAATCCTCCCTTTTTCAGGGTTGCGTAATCTGTTCCCATAGTTCTCTCCTTCTTAGCTTCCGGGTGATCTCCGTCATGGCATTTATCACGATCTACCGGTAAATCACCCCATACATATCGCGTTAATGTGACATTCTCCCTCACCTTAGAGGAAGGGGCATTCTCCCCCACCTTAGAGGAAGGAGCATTCTCCCCCCACCTTAGAGGAAGGGGTCTTCTTACTGAGAGATGATAGATCAATCTCCGACCTTCCGAACGTAGAGCTCGTAGGTCCCGTCTTCATTCTCACTGATCTTTAAGATCTTATGTCCTTCATCCTTCACGCTTCGCGGCACATTCAGGATCGGTTCCCCTGAATTCATATGCACCTGCAGGATCTGGCCATCCTCCAGTTCCTCCAGTGCGATCTTGGTTTTCACAAAGGTTACCGGACATACCACATCTGTAATATCCACTCTGTCATCTACCGTAAATGCCATATCTGCCATGTTATTCTTCCTCCATCTGATACCAAAAATAGCCACATGCCCGAAAATGAATGAGCATCGTGTCCTTTATCCAAATAATAGAAACGCCACTCTGCCCCGGGGCGTTTGATCCATGCCGAACGATCAATCCTTACGTGGGAGAAGATACTCTCTCCCCAGCATTTCGTACTTCCCCACTCCATAGTTATGATAGGGTAGCTTCTCCCAGTCCGTGATCCCAAGGGATCCCAGATATGCATCGATAGCCGATAGCTCCTCCTCCGAATCATTAAATCCCGGGATGACCGGTGTCCGGACATGAATCTTTTTTGTTGGAAATGCTTTCTTTAAGCTTTTCAGATTCGACAGGATCTGTTCGTTGGAAACGCCTGTATAACGGATATGCTGTTCGCTGTTTACGGATTTCACGTCAAAGAAGATCTCATCCAGATACTCCGCGGCCCGAAGGAGCCTGTCCTCCGGCACAGATCCACAGCTTTCCACCGCCGTATGAACATATTCTTCTTTTGCCTGTTTCAGGAGTTCGATACTTCCTTCCTGCGCCAGAGGTTCCCCGCCGCTCAAAGTAAGTCCCCCCTTTCCCCGATAGAAGACTTCATCATGTCTTACGATATCCATTATCTCTTCTATGGAGATTTCTCTGCCTTCCACTTCAAAGGCTTTGGCCGGACAGATCTTTGCCAGCCCAAAGGCTCCCCGACAACGCTCCATATCCGGAAGTGCTTTCCCGTCACTCCCGGTCCGGATGCCGAGGAAATTAATTTTCGTTCCGATCTCTTCCCGTAGATCCGCTTTCCTGCACAGCCCGCAGTGTTCCATGCCGATGCATCTCGTCTTCCGGTAGATCAGTTCCCGGTCAAAGGACTGGGATTCCGGATTACAGCACCAGAGACATCGTAGGGGACAACCCTTCAGAAAAACCACCGTCCGTATCCCTGCTCCGTCGTGAAGAGAGTACCTCTGGATGTTAAATATCATTAGCCGTTTATCTTCTTTCATAAGATACCCATTTTCCTGACGTCCTGCGCCTGCTTAGTGCTAAAAAAAGCTTCCACATGTCATTTTACGAATTCGATCTCACACGATTGCCTGCTGCTCGGTTCTTGCGATCAGATCATCCTGCAGGTCTTTGGAGAGCTCTGTAAAATACGCGCTGTAGCCTGCAACTCTCACCAGCAGATCCCGATAGAGTTCCGGTTCTCTCTGTGCTTTTTTCATGGTCTCGGAATTGATGACATTGAACTGAACATGCCACAGCTTCAGATCCCGGAAAGCCTCGATGAAATCCACCAGCTTCTCCGTTCCTTCCTCTCCCTTAACACATCCCGGACTGAGTTTGATATTCAGCAGTCTTGCAGCCCTGTAATTGTTGCTCCAGTTCTTGGTCCGGAAGTTGGACAGCAGGATGGCTGTCGGTCCGTTCACATCCGCGCCCTGGGAAGCGCTGCTTCCATCGGAAAGCGGAGTAAAGGCGCGTCTTCCGTTAGGTGTTGCGCTTACCACCTTTCCAAAAGGAACATGGGATGTAAACGGGACATACCGAAGATCGATATGCACACCGAATTCCTTTCCATATTTTCTTGCGAAATCACCGGCTTCCTTATCCAGACGAAGACCAATCTCATCCGCGTAGGAATCATCATTTCCGTAAGAAGGAGCATTCTTCATCAGCTCCCTGATCACCTCGTAACCTTCAAAATCATGCAGAAGCGCTTCCTTCAATTCCGAGAGAGTGATCCTCTTTTCTTCAAAGACCACCTTCTTTATGGCTGCCAGAGAATCCACCACGGTTCCGAAGCCGATAAATTCAAAGTATCCGAGATCGATCCCCCCGGGTACATGCTCCTGATGAAGATCGGTGCAGCTGTCCCGGCTGGGCTTGGACAATGCGGATCCCAGCGGAGTTGCAAAATGCCTTGCCCTGAGATGATTGATCTGATACTGCTGACGAAATGCATGCCGGATAAAGTTCTTCTGCTGCTTTAAGTACGCCTCCAGCAGCTGGTCAAAAGTTTCAAACTCCTCCAGCTCTCCGGTAGGAAGCCCCAGGAGTTCATCTCCGTATTTCAGCATCTTCCCGTTATAGAGCGTCATCTCCAGAGCCGCCCCGAAATTGATATAGGCTCCCGGGCTGGTATAGGTGTCCCGGTTCGGCATCCGGCACTCTGCGCAGCCGGAAACCGCATAATCATACGCCTCCTCAAAAGCCGCCCCCTTGGAGAGAAGCAGCGGTATCACCTCTTCGTCATTGATGAGCTTCGGGAATCCCGATCCGTCCTTAATGGTCAGCGCAATCTCATGGAGATATCTCTTCGAAGACCCGGTATGGATCCGTGCCGCAAGGTCGGGATAATTCAGAGGGAAATCTCTCTTTGATTTTAAAATGATATAGGTCAGATCATTTGCTGCGTCCAGTCCCTCCGGCGTCTGACCGCCCACAGTCACCGCCTCCCAGTGGGCGTAACCCTCGTTGAAGGCGCCCCCGGTTTCCGAAAGGTAGAGATCCACGAAGGCTGCCATTTCCACCCAGACACATTCCAGAAGCTCCTGCGCTTTGAACGGAGTGATGGCTCCCTTCTCCAGATCTGCCTTGTAATACGGATAGAGATACTGATCCATCCGTCCGTTGGAAATGATGGTCCCGGTCTTCTGCTCGATCCGTGAGAACATCTGGGTAAACCACTGGGACTGCAGGGCTTCGTAGAAGCTTTCCGCCGGATATGCCGGTACCTTCCTGCAGTTCGCTGCGATGGCAAGGAGTTCCTTTCTTCGTTCCGGATCCTCTGCTGCCTCTGCCTGTCTCTCTGCCTCTTCCGCATATCGGTTTGCCCAGTGAATGATAGCGTCCGACACGATGATCAGCGCCTCCAGATAAGGCTTCTTCTCCATCATGTCATATGCACTGTCCTCGTCCAGCAGAGCAAGTCTTTCCTCGGAATCCTTTTTGATCCAAAGAAAGCCTTTCTGCAGCACGATCTCATAATCATGAACCCACTGAATCGAGGAACGGAAGGAAGAAGTTTCATTGACAATGAACCGTGAGGAGGCTTCCTCATCCGGATTATAGGTGAGCTTCCTTGTATCCTCCGGAAGAGATTTGGCCAGATCCTCGTGGTATGTCTTTCCCTTCCAATAGGGCTCGATCTCCTCCTTCACCTTACTTGCCGCCTCCGCAGAAATGTCAAAAGGAGAGGTAGCCCTCCCCGGAAGCTTTGCGATATTGATCCCCAGCATATCCCCGTCCAGCTCGGGATACAGGATTCCGTATCTGCCTGCACGTCCGCCTCTGCCTGCGATCAACTGTCCCTCTTCGATGTAGATGGAGGACTCCTCCGCATACAGCCGGAGGGCTTTTGCCCATCGCACGATCAGGGGTTCTCCTTCGGTTTCCCGAAAAGATCTTGTGAAGAGCAGACCACGTTCTATATCGATTTCCGGTCTTACTCCCCTTACCTTACCGATGAGATGTGTCGCCCGGTTCAGGTTTACGGGTTCTTTTTTGTTAATGACTCTCTCCTCCTGCGGAGAATATACAGATTCGCTCATGATATACCTTCTTTATTCTTTCAAAATCACTGATCTATACTTCCTGCGCGCTTAAGCCCGATGCCTCCG
Organism: Eubacterium sp.; assembly: GCA_017437905.1. Classification (GTDB taxonomy): domain Bacteria; phylum Bacillota; class Clostridia; order Lachnospirales; family Lachnospiraceae; genus Eubacterium_Q. The sequence continues at coordinate 19,508 of JAFRWY010000103.1, read as the reverse complement.
GCGGGCTTTCCTCAGAAAACAGCCTCAGATATTGTATGCAAAGGGCATCTCTTCATCCCGGAAGAATTCCTGATAGATCCGGTCTCTGGTTCTGGAGAATTCACTTCCTGTTCTCTGATAATGACAGATCGGATCCACGTCCACGATATCCTTAACCCTTCCCGGTCTGCTGGACATGACCGCCACCCGTTCCCCCAGGAACACCGCCTCCGCGATATCATGGGTAATGAGGATCATGGTGATCTTCTCTTCCTTCCAGATCTTCTGCAGCTCCTGCTGCATGGAGATTCTGGTGATGGCATCCAGCGCACCAAAGGGTTCATCCAGAAGGAGGATATCCGGCTGGTTCGCCAGGGCCCTGGCGATAGCCACACGCTGGGCCATACCGCCGGACAACTGAGACGGATAGGAATGAATGAACTCCGACAGCCCCACCAGCTTCAGATATTTCTCCACGATGGCGTCGGCCTCCTTCTGTCCTGGCTCCAGCGCCAGCTTGATATTCTGCTCCACGGTAAGCCATGGCAGCAGCCGATGATCCTGAAAGACAAAGCCGGTCTTTTTTGATGGCTTCTTCACCGGTGATCCTTTCACCAGAACCGTTCCCTCGGTGGGCTGCTCCAGCCCTCCGATGATCCGGATCAGGGTACTTTTCCCGCAGCCGCTGACTCCGATCACAGAGACAAATTCACCGTTCTCCACCGAGAGACTCACATCATCCAAAACCTTCAACTCGTCAAAGTATTTATTCAGATGTCCGATCTCTACAGCGATCTCTTTCTCACTCATGCCTTAGCTCCACTTCATAATCTTCCTGCTGATCAGCTTCAGGATATCATCCATGATCTTCCCCACGATCCCGATCAGCAGCATGGCCAGGATCACGTCATCCGCCCGTGAAAGGCTTCTTCCGTTGGAAAGCATATATCCAACGCCCTTGGTAGCCGCGATCATTTCCGCTGCCACAACGCAGACCCATGCATTTCCAAGCCCGACACGAATACCCGTGAGGATGGAGGACAGGGCCCCGGGGAGGATCACTTTCCGTACCAGCCGCCATTTACCGACTTCATAAACCTGTCCCAGTTCCAGATATCTTTTATCTACGTTATGGATCCCGTCCACGGTATTCAGAAGGATCGGGAAGAATGCTCCGTAGAAAATGATATACAGCTTTGAGCTTTCACCGATTCCGAACCACAGGATCGCCAGAGGGATCCATGCGATGGGCGGGATCGGCTTTAAAATTTGGAGGACTAATTCAGTGAAGCGTTCAAAATATTTGTCGAGTCCGATCAGGACTCCCAAAGCCAACGCCGAAACAGCCGCGATGAGGAACCCCTCCAGCACCCGGAGAAAGCTTACGGAGATGTGTTTCCAGAGAACTCCGTCCTGCAGCTTCTCCCAGGCATCCTTAAGGATCACCTCGGGGGCCGGCATGTTATATGATTTTACATCTCCAAAATGACTGACCAGTTCCCAGATCAGTATAAGAAGGATCGGAAGGGCTATATACAGCCCCCACCAGCCCAGCCGTTTCGGAATCGACTTCTTCTTTTTCATGAATTTTAGTATCCTGCTTTCTTCAGATAATCTCTGTTGATGAATTCATCTCCATTTACGGGATTTGAAATGATCCCGGCCTGGTACGCATAATCCGCAACCTTTACGATCTCGGCAACGTCATCATCTGTAAGTGTTACGGAGAAATTGAAGTTTCCGAAGATCTTCTCCATCTCTTCTGCTGTTACACTGTACTTCTTTGCAAGGAGCTCAGCAGCTTCCTTCGGATTGTTCTTAATGTACTCGGCACCGCGATTGGTTGCTTTGATAAAGGCTTCGATGAGTTCCGGATTCTGCTCTGCGAAATCCTTCACGGAGTAGAGGATCATGTTGCTCTTCTTGATTCCGGTACCGTCGATCAGAACGCGTGCCGTACCGTCATTCGTAAGCTTGGTGATGAACTGCTCCCAGATGACGATAGCCTCTACATCCCCATTTGCAAGGGCTGCCGGGCTGTCTGCCGCGCCAAGGTTGATGCTCTTGATGTCATCAAAGGTAAGTCCTGCCTGATCCAGAACCAGCGCCAGAAGGTGCTGTGCATAAGATCCGGAAGCATATGCGATCTTCTTACCCTTCAGTTCTTTGATATCCTTGATATCGGAATCCGCACGTACCAGAACCGCAAGAGATCTCTCACCGGTAGATACACCGGATACCACCTGAATGTCCTGTCCGGAGGATCTTGCAATGATCGCCGGAAGGTCAGCCATGAATCCCACATCTCCTTCGCCTGCTGCTATGGTCTCATTTACCAGCGGACCGGAAGCGAACTCTGTCCAGGTATAGGATGCGCCGATGGCATCGAACTCCTCATCAAAGTAACCAAGCTCATAGGCTGCGTTGATGGGAGAATACAGCGGATACGCCTGTGCTGCGATACGGATCACCTTTCCGCTCTTTTCGGGAGCCGCTTCCGTCTTATCCTGAGAGGCTTCTTCCGTCTTGTCAGCATCTGTGTTCTCCTGAACCACAGTATTCGAGTCGTCATTCTCTGCCTTTGCGGTAGAGGGATCGTTTGATCCGCAGCCTGTGAGTGCCACAACTCCCAAAACGGTCATAAGCGCCAGGCTGATCAGCTTCTTCTTCAAAAACTTAATCTTCTTCATTTTCATTCTCCTTATCTTTATTTCACACTTTCGTGCGGTTTTCATTTTTGCTTCATGCTTTTTGCTCCGAATCGACCAGGTAAAAATGGCCGCAAAAAAAAGGAGCCTCAACAAGTAAGCTCCCGGGCAAGATGGCAAGATCAACATGCATTCCTACGATTGAATGCAGTGAACTCTACTTGGGCGCATAAGCTGACACTCGAACGCCCCGGCCATATTACATGCTCGGGAAACAGTCGTTCGACAACACATGGTATGTATCTGTTTATGCGATCCGGCGGTAAACATCTCTTTCTCCTCCTTCATCAATTATTCTCTCTGCCTCTGCTCAAGTTGCCACAATTATAGGATACCGGCTCCTGTCTGTAAATTCGGGTATTTTAATAGCCGGTGATAACCAACAGTTATCACCGGCCATCTGTAAACCTGTATTTCCTTCATTGTTCCTCCTCCGTGTCCATGGGAACAAGATATTTTAAAAGCTCCTCGATATAAACTTCCCCGTATTTCGTAAGAACACTTCCTTTTCTTGTAATATATCCGATCTCGATGGGATCCTCTTCCTTCAGCTTGATGGATGTAAGTCCCTGAAGGATCACATCATCCCCGGACAGCATTCCCGAGCCGATGGAATACCCGCCCAGCTCCGCGATCAGCTCCATGGAGGTGGCTCTGTCATCCGATTTGATGATCTTATCAAAATGATAGTCTGCCATTGCCTCTTCCGTCAGATAAAAGTTGCCGTCGCTGGTCTGATCGAAGGATACGCACGGATAATCCGCAAGTTCCTCCAGAGAGATCTCCGTTCTGCCGGCAAATTCGTGATCCTTCCAGACGTATACGTAGGTTTCTCTCCTCATCAGAGGAGTGAATTCCAGACCATAGTCGCGAAAAAGCTTCCTCATCACCGCTTCATTGGAACCGGAAAAGGATACGATGCCTACTTCGCTTTTCAGACTCGCCACATCATCCAGCACCTCTTTTGTTTTGGTTTCGTGAATGGAGAAAGCATACTTTCTGGGATCCATCTTCCGGACCATTTCCGTAAATGCTTTTATGGCGAAGTTATAGTGCTGCGTGGAAACCGAAAAGCGCTCTCTGTGGCTGTCCCCGGACAGGTATCTGTCTTCCAGGATCTCATACTGTCCCACGGCTTTCTTGGCATACGTAAGGAAATCCCGGCCGCTGTTCGTAAGAGAGATCCCCTTGTTCGTCCGTTCGAAGATCAGGATCCCCAGTTCCTCTTCCAGCTCCCGTATACTCGCGGATAGAGCCGGCTGCGACACATATAACTTCGTAGAAGCTTCCCTCATGGAGGAGGAATCAGCTACCGCGAGAACATATTTCAACTGATTGATATTCATAATCCGATCAAAACTCCCAAAAATGGCGCGAGCTCTTCGCCCAATGCAAAAGTAGGCATTATTCTATCATGCCTTTGGATTATTTGTAAAGCCATGACAAAAATGTTGAGTTTTTTAATCGTTTAACGATACTTCGTCAAATGATGCTTTCCCTTCAATAAACGTAAAGTGAATTTCAAAATTCTATCTTCTAACTGCAAACACATAATCTACTCCAACAGGTGCAGCCATCGGATGCTCCGGTACTTTTCTGTTATACTCCGAAAAACATCGCTCTGTCATATCTTCGGCTTCAAGATGCTCCTCCACTGCAAAACCACAGTCAGATAAAACATCTTCCATTTCAGCATAAGAATACCGTGCTTTCATCTGCTCCCCCGCACCACTTGCCAAAGTTTTAGTCACCATTGTTTCCTTACTCTCATCGGTAGATTTTCTATTTAATTGTTATTCCGCATTTTACCTGTTCCGAATAGTTTTTCGTTCGTAATCCGAATTTCTCGATCCACTCCTTCCAAGAACAACTTACTCCCCTTAACAACCCGTGTGTCCGCAACCTTCTCCCGGAAACAGCATCCAACCGGGCCGGAGCTCAGGTATTCATTCTCATCGTAATGTTTCGAAAGATCTGATGTGAAACCAGATCTTCATCTTCCGGAAGTGCAAAAATATCTCTTTCCTCTTCACCAATCTTTATAACGATATGGTAATCATCGAGTTTGGTATAAATCCGGATCTGAAGCGACTCTCCGGCCTTTCCTTCTCTTATGCATTCGATGAGTTTTTCTTCGGTAAGTAACCTATAGGAGACTATATCTCCCAGCGGCATCCCGGCTTCGGAGAAAGTCTGGCACACGCGGGTGGAGATCTCATCTATCTCTCCTTCACTGAGCACCGTATCGTAGCACAGGAGCTCTTTTTGTTTTCTTAATTCCCGTGTCAGCAGTACTGAAAAAAAAACTGCAGCTCCACTGATGACAGAAAAAACCGAAAACACATATTCCAATCGGCTTACCTTCAAAATACCTACCACCGCCAGTTCCATAAGAACACTGACAAGTGACTGACCTGCATTTAGCAGAACAAGCATGCTTTGCTGAAGTTTTTTGTTGTTCGTATCTACCGCCGACATACGGAGAAAGGTCCTAAGAGGATCCCAGAACAGTCCCTTCACCAATACATAGACGATTCCCGCAAGAATCACCGGCACCAGCGTATTACCGAAAAGAAGGCCGCAGATACCGATGGTCAAAAATGCGATCATCAAGGTCAATGCTGCAAGGATGATGATTCGTTCTTTCATCCATTTCAGAACCCGGGGAAGCAGGATATTGGATCCCAGCCTCAGCATACGGGCCAGCCAAATGATCATGCCATAGATATAGATCGTCTCCTGTTCCGAAAAGTGTTCTCCCAGCCGATTCCCGAGAAATACTTCCGTATTACTGGTAAAAACTGCCCCTGCACTGAAATACAAACAAAAGACGATGAGCAGCAGCCAACGGCCTTTTCCGATCCCGGCCAAGGATTTTTTCTGTCTGCCTTTTCCATATTCCGAAGCAGGAATCCCTCCGCCTCCTTCACTGTAATCCGCGATGAAGAATGAACATACTGCGATCACTCCGCAGGTAAAGATACACATTACAGACGGCAAATACCGATTTATGGAAAAAACGATCGGGATCAGAACCGCAGCCGCCATAGATACCGCGGAATAGATGGTATTTCCCTTGGAAAACAATTTCGCATAGTCTTCCTTTTCTTTCAGCAATACAAGATTATTTCTGGCACCCGCTCCTGCCATGGATTGGAAATTGCCGGCGCTCACAAAAAAGATATTCCCCACAATGACCAAAGGAAGTGTCTGCCCAAATGTAATGAACAGGATTCCGATCAGAGGCAGAATCCCTCCGATTACTGTGGCACGGCTGTTCCCCAGCTTTCTTATCACCCCGTATGACGGATATTCTATCGCCAGATCCACCACATCCGTGATCAGAATAAGTAACGCAATATCCGCAGCCGAAAAGCCCTTCACCCGGGAAAAAAAAAGGGTCTGTATCACACTGAAGAACAAAAGGTCTCCGCTTACAGCCTCATAAAAAGGATAGAGCCTCAATGCTAATTTTATCTTCTTCTTTTCAGTCAATTTGCATATTCCTTCTTCTCTATCGCTAAATCCCGATACTTTAACGCTATTTTAATTATGCCGGGGACTCCTTCTTCACGGATCAGTTTCCGTACCCTGTCACATTTCCTGATCCCACATTCTACCTGTTTCTGATAGAAGAGAATCTCTTTTCCGAACCCAAGTTTCAGTTTCCGATCTACATCCTCACACTTTGATAACAGATCCTTCGGAGCATTTGGTATCTCTTCTGCTGCCATACATGTAAACAATATTACGAGCACCAGTTTCATCTCTCTCTCGGATATTCCGCATGGATCAAACGGATCAATATCGCAAAGCCGGAACTCCAGCCTTTCAATCCCGTGATCGGCGATTCCTTCGTCGAAATTCTCTTTATCCTTGCTTTTCAGACGGATTGCTGCGAGTCTCTCGTAGGATTTGGTTTTCTTTAAGGATTCCAGATAGACAGCCTTGCTGCTGAAGTCGAGCAGTTTTGCTCTTTTATGTCGAAATCCTTTTTCGCTGTTCCGTAAGGAATCGTCCTCCAGCATTTTCCCGTCAAAGTCCGTAGGAGATGCATCATAAAAATAGCGTATCCCCTCTTCATGTGCAAGGATCTGTCTCGCACATCTTAAATATGCCTCATCCCGGTCCTCGGGAACCTCCGGGTAATGCTGTCGCATCCGCCTCAGCGCATCCCTTCCGATAGAAAAATTCACATGAATCCCGGATATGCAATTCCTTTTAATCCCGTAGATTTTCGTGATCACCCGTTCGTGATCTTCCATATCCTCCCTTCCGGGATAACGGTTATAAGGAAATTCATTTTCACCCGGTGTTAAAAAGGGAATACTGTACGGCCAGAGAAGCTCCCCATGAAGCTTCAGAACTCTCTCCGCTTCTTTTGTAACCTCCAGGAGTTCCCGGTAACAGCTCTCGGGATCCGGGCAGGGTCGGGTACGCAGTTCAAGCATTGCTTCACCGAAATCCGTACCGATCAGCGGATTCATCAGCTTGTCTCCAAACTCCGGGGGATGTGGTGTATCCGCCATCCTTCCGTCCGGGAAAATGCGGATTCCCTCACGTTCTATACCAATCATATAGTTCATGCAGGCCCTCCTTCTCCAGCCGGCGGATCACTCCCAGATCCTCGTCTATGATCTCCGGATCATCTGCGGTAAGATAGATCATCCCTCCATTTGTATCCAGATCCGTAGTCCTCGGATAGATGCAGTTTTCACCATGTTCAATCACATAATCAAAGCTTCTGAGCCGGGACAAACGCTCCTTTAGCTTCACTCTTTTCACAAATATCTCCTCAGGAATACAGATCTGCCTCACGGCCGCCGGCTGTTTCAGATGCATACGAACCGGATACTTCCCGAAGAAGCTTTCCGGATCCATGAGATAAGAATCCAATGCCACTGCTGTCTCATGATTCACCATGACCTTATCCTGAAAGGAATACCGTTGAAATGCGCCTGCCGGCCGCGGATTTACCTCTATCAGCACCGGTCCGCTGTCATCGATCATAATCTCACTGTGAACCGACCCATACTGAATCCCCAGGCAGGTTAATACCTGAAAGCAATACTCCAACAGTTCATCCATCGAAGGATCATCCGGAGAAAAATACAGATCCGTATCATATATCTTTCCGAATCCGTTACATCTTCTTTTTATGTATTTCATGCCAAAGAGAGCCACATGCCTGCCCTTACAGGAAATCGTGTCTACCGCATACTCATCCCCGCTGATATATTCCTGAAGGATGACCTTCTCTCCTTTTCTGTCTCTCTTTCGGACAAAAGCCGAATTCACCCTGTAAGCTTCACAGGCTTCTCTTTCTGATCCGCAGATATATACGCCGGCAGAACCCGCAGCCTGAGATGGCTTGATCACAACCCTTCTTCCCTCTTCTGCCCTGTACCGCCGGAGTGCATCTTCCTCCGAACATATTGTATAGCTTCTGATGAAACGTAAGCCCGCTGACTTCAGTGTTTCCTGCATGACACGTTTATCTCTAATATTCCAAAAGATCCCGGGAGGATTGTTCTTAAGTTTCAGATCGAAGGATAACCGTAAGGCAAGCGCCGTACCGGGATCAGAACCCGGCAGGATCAGAACCGGCATCAGTCTCCGAACCATCTCCAGAGTCTCTTCATAGCTTTCTTTTGCCATGATCACCATAGGACGCAGATCACCATTAAAAGCATAGGCCAAGTCATTCATTTCTCTGACCTTCTCCCGCTCTTCCTCCGGCTGATAGTTTTCCAGCAACACCGGTTCAAATCCACGCTCACGGATATCATGGATATAGTTGACTGCTGAGGAATAGCATTCCACGATCACAATTCTTTTTCGCATATTTTCCTTCCCCGCCAGTTTGTTTATCATCTCACCGCGTGACTATCGTAACATATTTCCAGCATGCATCCTTAAGCATTTCTTCCCATGGCTCAACCGCAATCACACGTTTATACTCCGCAAAATGATCAGATGTAATACCCTCACCACTTCCGAAGTCCAAAATATCCTTATCTTTTATATCACCCAGTTGCGTCCAAACAATTTTCTTAAACAGTCTTTCCCACGCCGGTAAATCTTTAATATTTCTCATCTATTTAACCTCGTATAAACTGGAGTATAATGTTCCACTCATTTTCATAATTTCAATCCCGATCCAACATCACGATATATTCAGGTGTACCATCTTCTAATTGTCTTTTCCCGTTAAGCTTAAAACCATGTGCCTCGTGAAAACGAATGGCGTCTTCGTTCTTCTCCAGGGTCCATACGAACTTAGCATCAAACTTTTCTTTTGCAAATTCTACCAGCTTAGATCCGATGCCCTCTTTCCAAAAGAAGTAATCAACATATAATTCTGAGATCTCCTTTCCATCCAGATGGAGCATTCCCTTAATAATGCCATCATCGTATACCCATACTTTATCGAGGAGCTCCGGATCCTTGAATTCATCGGCAACCTTAACTACCTGCAACTCGTTAAAAGAGTATTCATCATTATGAAAGATTGCTCTGTACTTCATTCTTTTTGTAAACACCAGGATCTCGGCAATCCTGGATAAATCCTTTGGTTCTGCTTTTCTTATCAAGTTTCTGTATCCCCTTTAACAATGTTATAATAATGATCCCACTGTTACTTCTCCTCAATCCATGTGAAGAACTTATCCAATCCCATGTTCTCTTTCCTTGTTTCCAAAAACATTCCTGCTGTATACCACGAATGCGTATTCTTCTTATCCTTCACCTCGTACAACTCACAGAAATTTCCCAGTGCTTCTGCTCTTTTTGCAAAATCCTCCGCACAGCCATACTCGATCAGTCCGTCATGTTTGCTCTGAATAAGCAGCATCGGTATATGATTCTTTGACATAAGAGATACCGGTTCACCATCCCCAGACAAGTGCATACATTTTCATATCAACGATCTATAACATCTTTACTTTCAAATGGATAACTGCATAGAACACTGTCCAGATACTTGATTCCACAAAAGAATTTACAAATAGATGTATTTTTTATCGCGCATTTATGTTCTTTAGTATTTTCAGCCTCATTCCACGGGCAGCTGACTTGATTCCAATCGATATTTTCACTAACCAAATCAATATCCATATTAGCACCTTGAAGCTCTTTTAGTTCTCTCATCCAATCCCCCCATTATTGCTTTACGAACAAGATGTTATTAACGCGTTCCGTGACATATAATTCTGTTTCTGTCTCAACAAAATCGTAACTGGCAATGATTGCTTTGTCATGCTTTCGCAGCACTTCCTCATATCCAATTGCAGTATCCTTTTTCTTCGGGAAGCGTATCGTACTTTCGAAGCTGTCCGCCATATGCATTCCATATTTACCACATATATCTACCCATTCTTTTTGGGTATAAAACTTGATATGGCCATCCTTTTTAAGTCGCATATAGTCGTCAACGAATCTTTCTGTATCACATTCATTGGGACACGGATCAGAAATGAAGAACAAATCCCCTTTCTTAAGAACCCTGCTCACTTCTCCAATGCTATGCTCTATATCCGGGAAATGATGCAACGCATATCTTGTCACAACCAGATCAAACGAATCCACTTCAAAGGGAAAATCAATCCCGTCATAGTTTACAAAAGATAGATTCTTTATTCCTTCTTCCTTTGCTCTTGCCCGGTTTGCTTCGAGTGCAGCATTCACGATATCCAGCCCGATCACATCACAGCCGGGATTATTCTTCGCAATTGGAAATGACAGATACCCGCTCCCTGTTCCAAGATCGAGGATCCTCATTCCATCACTGATCTTCACAAATCCAAGTATTCTTCCCAAATGTTCAGAATCCTGGGTCTGTCTGTTATAAAAATCTCCCGCGGCGAAGCTTTCTTCAAATCCTTGTCGGGTGTCATTTATGCTTTCTTTGATGTCCATAGTTCTTTCCCCATCTCATATGCTTTTTGAAGATCTTCTAAATGCTATACCTCTTTTAGAATTAACTCTATATCCAACTGAAAGTATCATATCCAGATTATAAATCTTTGGTTTTCGACCACCTGAACTTTTGTCGGAAAAACCGACAGAAGTCTCCGAAAGCTCACCTGATTCAAGAATATTTGTTATATGTTCACTAATTGTTGCATGCTTTACATCAAACAACTCCTCCATTTGTTTCTGCGTAAGCCATACAGTTTCCTGATCAGGACTTACTTGCACTTCTAGATTAATATCGCCATCCGTAAATAACACTATTTCATTATTCATAAAGAACCGCCCTTCTATCAAAACTACACTGCTTTATACATATCTGCATTCTCCTTCAATCATTTGCCAATCTCCGCCTGCCCGGTAAATGCATCCCGGATTCGCTCCACCAAAGTGAGTAGCTTTTTCTCAGAGAACACTGTATCCGGATTCTCATCATTGGTGTAATCAAAGAATCGGGTATCAACTACATTCCAGACCATTACCTATTCTACCATAAGCATGAGCATCTCACCATAAAAAGTCAGGTACAAAAACGGATCCTGAAAAATGAAAAGCGGCGGACAACCGGTGCTACTATTCCACCGATCATCTGCCGCAAATATTTTAATCCCGAAACCACTAATCGATTTTCTACCCACTGGGTAGATATTTCCGGTCCCGTGATCTGCTGCCTATTTTCTACCCACTGGGTAGAAATTTACCAGCATCATTTCCGGGGACTGTCCGGTGATTCGGCATGCAAACTCAAGCCATTTTATACCCATTTCAACTCAAGCCAAATCCTGTGAAGTCCTGACAAGCAACGTCTACCCGCCCGCCGGAAACCATCGGCAGACGGGCAGACAGCTTGTTGGGGGCTCCGCCATCCAATCCCCCGGATTTACTCGTCTCACTCCTGGCAAAAAAAGAGAGCCAGTCTTTAATCGACTTCATAATAATACGATAACAGGCATATCATACCAGTTGTCACAAAACTGTCATACAATCCGGTGATAGGATTTTGAAACCTCATAATATATTTGGAGGGAGAAAGTCTATCCCTCAGTCTTAATTATACTCATTCCAGTTATGACGATTATGGGAATCGGCATTCGAGGTCTGGAAAACAGAATTTCCGTTAACCTTGATATTGATTGACGCGGAGCGTGCTGCACCACCAAGATCAATATCAATGCTGTTTGCCACACCATCCTTATACCGCCAGAAAACATCGGAATATGGCCAATCCGTGGCACCGGTCTGATCCACCTCAAATCCGAATTCAACGTATTTTCCGGATATATTCTGTTGGGAGACGGATCCTGTGTCACTGTTTAATGTTTCCCAGCCGCTCAGCTTAAGATTACCTTTCTCATCAACTCCGACAACCCTTCTTCCGTAGAGATGCTGACTCTTTTCGTCCCACCAGGTGGCACCGGATACCGTGAAGCTGACCGGCCCGCGTACGGTTCTTTTTGTGGTAATGTAGTCTGTGGACCGGACGATCATAGCGCTTGATCCATCATCGATAAAAGTGGTACTGTAGCTGAGCGGGACAGCGGGTGTCTTCTCTGAAAACTGCAGATCCTGCTTCAATGCCTCATTGATCACTTCAATCGTATGCGCGCTCATTATGCCGCCTACAGTTCCGGCATTTCCGCCAAATGCACATGCACTGATGCTGGTTTTTTCCATGATCTCCTTATACGCGTTTTCATTTTTTATTTCAGTAGAGCCGAGGGATGCATTCCATGCAGCCTCCACTTCAGCAGAGGTGTTTTCTGTCGAAAGCTTCACCACAATCTGGCGTCCATAGGACATGCTTGTAACCTCCGCCAGACACGGGTTACTTGCATCTACGCCTTCATCGATCAGGTCGTTCTCATCCACATTCTTCGCAAACAGCTTGGAGGCGGTTGCATGATTTGTCTTGACAGTATAATAAACCTGATTAAATACAACCAGCATTTCCTGTTTTTCACCCTTCATGCAGGCGTTGATATCGACGCCATACTTATCCGCGGCGCCCTTCACCCCGAGAGCCATATCCAACTGTGATTTACTGTGTGCCATGACGCACTTGTAGGAGATCTGAGCAGGAACTGTCTTTGTATTCTGTAACCAATCCTCAAGCATCTTGTTGATCTCGGGGAGGACATCCTCCTCAGACACATAGTCAACCGTATGAGCCGGCAGCGTATTCCCGGCTATATCCAGATATACTCTCATCGGCTGCCGGTCAACGCCATCAATGGTTATTGCAGTCGGGTGACCATCCACCAGATTGGAATCCGCATGTACGATAGCCCCTGGATATACACCCGAGAGATTTCCCGCCAGTGTTCCTACCGTTTCGGTGGAATTCTCCAGACTCTCTCTCTTTCTGGTAACAACGATCAGGTTGTTGCCCTCCTCTTCAACTGAACCGATGGTTTCAAGATTTGACCCCTCTCCTTTATCGACCAGAAGCGTTTTTTTGTCCTTCGGGGCGATGCTCTTTAAATACCGGTCCAGTGCTGTATTGCCTTTTGCTGTCACAGTAGCTATCTCAGGTCTGTCAGCCTGGAATTCCACGAACCCTGCCGTAGAACTGCTATCTGCTTCGACTTCCCGAAGGATCCCAGTGTCCTGCGTTGTTGTTCTGCTTTCTGCGGCTTCCGCCGTAGAGCCCACTGCTGACAGCGTGAGAAGTCCAGCAAGTAGTACAGGTATCAGCTTTCCTTTGCCACCGGCCACCTCCGAAAGCAGTTCATCCGGAAGCTCGATATCATAATCATCGATCACCCTTTCCAGTTCTGCTTCGGTTTTGCAGGCAAGCACCGCACTTTTTTGCTTCTCGTTCAGTCCGTCTAAAAAACTGTTCATATTCATCATAGCAGCTACCTCCGTTCATGGATTGCATTTTTTCCGGGTTACCCGAACCTGTTTTCTTTTTACCATTTTTGTCTTCCAATTTCAATTTACAGTTTTTTGGCACATTGTTCAATTCTGAACACATCTGAGGCGATCTGTTCAGTTTCGGACATATGTGGTTTTATTTTCCCTGTTAATACACCATTTCCCCAGATTTTCATGCAGCTTTTCCAATTCCCTTCGGAAGGAGTTCTCCATATTTTTATCGAGGATCGCAATCACCTCTGCCATATACTCACAGGATTCCCTGAAATCCGTACGCACCCATTTCTGTAAAACCGACATAAGACCATTGGCCCTATATCCGGTATAATAGATCAGCTCCAGGCTGTTGAGAGGTACTTCATACTTCTCACTGTACTGATGGCGGAGTACGCCCTCGATCATTTTGACCACCCTGTCCTTCAGGCCTGCGGTGGTATTTCTGCTGAATATCATTCTGAAGGTCATCCGGTTGTCGGCCACATATCGAATAAACTCCTGATAGAATTCTTCCTCCGAACGTTCCCGGTTTTGTAGAAAAATAATTCCGAGATCATTCAGCGTGTTCTGCGACAGTTTATCATACAGATCATATACATCAGAATAATACTTATAAAAGGTGGTACGGCTTACCTCGGCTTTCTCCGCGATCTCGTTAATGCTGATCCTGTGAAGCTCCTTCTCCGTAAGAAGCTCGGCCAGGGCATCTGATATCGCCTTCATTGTCTTCCCGATCCGACGGTCAGTAGTTTTTCCGATCATATTCATTCTTCCCCCACTAACCTGCTAAGTGTCAAGTCGCTGTCTTCTGACAAGCTCCGCAAAAAAACCGTCATTTTTGATCAGCTGCTCATAATCTCCGTCCTCGATGATCCTTCCTCCGTCCAGCACGATGATCCGGTCACAATGCCGGATGGTGGATAGCCTGTGGGCGATCACGATCCGAGTGCAGTTCATCCGGTCCAGGGCATTGCTGACCTGCCTCTGTGTCCTGTTGTCAAGGGCGCTGGTTGCTTCATCAAACATAAGGATCCTGGGCTTTCCCGCGATGGCTCTGGCGATAAGGATCCTCTGCTTCTGGCCTCCGGATATCCCACCTTCACCCGGTGAGATCAGCGTATGCATCCCCATGGGCATGGCACGGATATCATCCGCGATTCCTGCGATTTCGGCAGCCTTCCACGCGTCCTCCTCTGTGATTCCAGGGGCGGCTATGGATATATTCTGAAAAATATCTCCCTGAAATAGCTGCCCCCCCTGGAGGACCGTACCGATCCTTTGCCTTAAGGATGAGAGATCAATGGTACTGAGATCGTGTGTGATTCCATCGAAATAGATCCCGCCCTTCTCCGGCTTCTCGATTCCAAGCATCAGCTTCATCAGTGTAGATTTACCGCAGCCCGTTCTTCCTACCACGGCAATATATTCCCCCGGCCGGATGGATAGCGACACATCCTTCAGAAGATATGGAGAGTTTATATCATAGCGAAAATATACATGATTCAGGTCGATGCTCCCGGACAAATCTGTTACATAGTGTTTTTCCTCCGTATTCTCCGGCTCTGTCCGCAGGATTCCCTCTATCAGTTCAAGGATCGGCTTGGTCCTTCCGTATGCGGCAGCCACCTCCGTAAGCTTTCCAATGGAACCCATCAGCAGTCCGAATACTGCCATAAAGGGGAGAAACATCTCGGGGGACATATAGGAACCGGCGGCCTTATGCATGAGTATGATATTGGATATCAGAGTTAACGCCAGGATGATCACCCGGTGAGAACGTACGAATACCGGAGGATTGTAGCTGAACGCTCTGCTCTTCGAATACTGCTCCAGCCATCTTGCAAAGAATCTTTTCTCCGCACCGGAGAGTTTTATCTTCTGAACACCGCTGATCATATCGTAGCGAATTCCAGCTTCCCCCACAGCCAGCTCCATCTTCCTTCGGTTTATCCTCGACTGGATATATGCAGCAAGCACACCGTACCCCACGGTTAAGAGAACCATCACAACAGCGGTTCCCGTCAGTGTATAATCTGTAAAGCTGGGATGGAAGAGATACATGAAGCCCGCCATGGCCGATACCCCAAGCGCCAGGATTGATGTGACGACCTGCTCACATAGTTCATCCGCGGCGGCCATGATACTGGCCAACTCTCCGGTGTTAAAGTTCCGAAAGAAGGCTGACGGAAGTCCAAGAAACCGCATCATCATGGCTGACTGAACACTGAGGACCATCTCCGTTCTGATCCTGTGGATGATGCTGTCATTTACGGCTCCGATCATATGGATCGAAAGAAGTACACAGATCATACATATGCCGAGGCCGACCAGCATCCTTTCATTTCCGGCAGAAGCCGCAAAGTCGGCAAGCAGTGTCCGAAGGATCATCGGGATCAGCATACTGATAAAGGTCACCAGCAGAACTCCGATGATATAAGTACGCTTATCGGAGGGGTGCATACAGCCGTTCATATATTTCAGAATATCCATCCGGGTAAGGGTCTTCTGGGGGAAAGGCTTACAAAATGCATATGCTCTGTCATCAAGTCTCTCCGCCATCTTCCCGTTGATGCGGACTTTCCCGGCCCCGGGTTCTCTGTAGTAGTAAGACTTGCTTATCATCCCTCCCGGTGTAAGCACCACCGGTCTTCTGCTTTCCTTCTCAAAAGCAAGAATGGGGCCGAAGGCCTCTTTATACCACTTTTTTTCAAGGGTGACTGTACGCCTCATGATACCATACCGGCGCAGGCAAAAGTCCAGCTGTTCATCCTCGCTGATCTCATCCGGGATCTCAACAGGATCACAGTTCAAGGCTCTTAATAACTCATCGATGGCGAGCCGCTTTATGACATGTTCATCAGCAATCTCCCGGGCTGCGGTCTGTCCATATACGCATTCCGCCGCCTGCACGAATGATTTCTCCAGGAGATGCCGGTCGTATTCTTTTCGCTGTTCAATCTGGTTTTTATACAAACTCAAGGCATATCCTCCTACTCACTCTGAACCAGCGCAGTGTAAAGGCCTCCAAGGCCGATCAGTTCCTCATGGGTGCCCCGTTCAGCAATTCTGCCCTTGTCAAGCACAACGATCTCATCACAGTCCCTTATGGTAGAAAGCCTGTGGGCAATCATGATACAAGTGATCCCCCTGTCAGCTATGGCCCTGGAAACCTCATATTCCGTTTTTGCATCCAATGCACTGGTAGCCTCGTCCAGAATGATGATCGAGGGATCCTGCGCCAGGACTCGCGCGATCTCCAGTCTCTGTCTCTGACCCCCGGAGAAGTTTCTTCCTCCCGAGAGAACTCTTGTTCCGTAGCCGTCCTCCCTGGCTGTGATGTCATCATGGACACTGGCATCACGTGCCGCCATGATCATCTCAAAGTCCTCGATGGAGGGATCCCACATCTTGATATTCTGCTTGATGGTTCCTTCAAACAGCGTGATATCCTGATCCACAACTGCAATGGAGCTCGTCAGCACAGCTCTGTCTATCTCGCTCCTTGATTTTCCGCAGATCAGCACTTCCCCTTCCCACGGCTTATACAGACCGGAGATCAGTTTGGAAAGTGTTGATTTACCGCAGCCGGAAGCTCCCACGATGGCAACCCTGCTTCCCGGCCGGATCGTCAACGAGAGATTCCGTATCACCGGCTCGGACAGTCCGGAATAGCCAAAGGTCACATTCTTCAGTTCGATATCTCCGTGTAGTTTACCGCTCTCTGCCGTTTTATCCTTCGGAACAGCCGTCAGGTCCTTATCAGAGGGATATCTCAGGACATCCTCCACCCGATCATACTTGGTTCGAAGCTCCTGATAGCTGCTTTTTATTTTGAACAGTTCTCCTGCCGGAGACATAAGTACAGAAAACAGTCCCTGTATCATCCATACCGTTCCGATGGTGGTTCTTCCCTTGATCACATAACCGATTCCAATAAGCATGATCAGATAATAGGCCAGGATCGGTATAAAAGCCGAAAGACTGCCGAGTAAGGAACCCGCCCTCTCCGTTCGTACCTGCTGTTTGTTATACGCTGCCTGCAGACCTGCCCATTTGCTGAAGAAAGCTCTTTCTGCTCCACTGACCTTGATGGTTTCAACCATCTCAAGCCCGGAAATGGTAGTGGCAGCGAGTTTTTCTTTATCCCGCTCCATCCTCCGGACCGAATTGACTTTTTGTCGCGAGATAAAACCGGTCAGAAAAAGATTGATCACAACGGCACTGAGGGCGACAGCTGTAAGGGTTACACTCTCTCGTAGCATAAGCACCAGACAGAGAACGGTCAGGATCGTATTTACCACCAGCGGGATAAAGGTATCCACCACCGCTCCAGCCAGATCCTCCATCATCTCCATTCTGGTATAAACATCGCTCGGCATACGCTGTGAGAAGAACTCCATGGGCATCTGCAATACCTTCCACATGTAGGAGGCACTTCCGGTGATGGCATATTTCCCGCTGACCTTTATCCTGTAAATGGTATGGAGCCATGCCGCCGTTAGCTGCAGGACAGCCAGTGTAACAAGAATCAGGGTGAACACCTTCAGGATGTCAGACCCCGTCGTATCCTTCAGCAGATGATCTATATATATTTTCTGCATCAGATAATAAACAACCGAAAGAAAAGACAGGATCAGCGCCGCAAAAAATACCACCCTGAATGCCGATCCCGCCGTACCGGGTTTTATTACCGATGATCGGAACGGGCTCTCCCTTTTTCCTTCCGGAACAAAGTCCGAGGTCGGAGCCAGCTGAATCGTCACACCCGAAAAAGATCTGTCGAATTCGTCCGATTCCGCCCGGATCAATCCTCTGGCCGGATCATTGATGCAGGCATACTTCCCGCGGAACCCGTTCAGGACCACAAAATGATCCATGTCCCAGTGGATGATACATGGAAAAACGCCCTTCTTTCGAATGCTTTCCGGGTTTCGTCTGAAGGTCTTCACCTCAAATCCGTAGCTTCGGGCTGCTGCAGCAACATTTTTTGCATTGGATCCGTCACGGGAAACGCCGCAATCCGATCTGGCCTGCTCCAACGTCACCCATTTCCCATAGTATGCTGCAATCATGGCCAGACATGCCGCTCCGCATTCAAGTGCTTCCAACTGAAGGATAACAGGTGTTTTTGCCACGCCCTTCGTCACGGTTTTATTCATCTTCGTCTTCGTCATTCCATTCTCCAGTGCAGACTTCTATTGCATCGTATTTCCAAAAAGAAGCTCCATCGGACTAAGCTCACCGGATACGATCCTTACTTCATATACTCCGTCTTCCAGATCCGTTTTCGCATAGCCCACCGGTCTTTCATATTCATCATAAATGACTTCCGATATGTAAAGCTCATCATCGGTCAGTGTATATGCCTTTTGTCCATTATAGATCATATTCTTCGACTGGTCCTGCAGAACGATGGCCGCCTCGCCTTCCACTATGCTGGCCATCCCCTGATTTGACAGCTGAAACCTCCCCATAAATGCCCACAGGATCAGTCCTGCAAGCACAATGATGATGGCAGTGACAAGAATCCATGCCCTGGACTTTGAAACGCGCAGATAGTCTGTTAGTTGATCCGGCGTAGAAAGGTTGTCAAGGGCTTCTTCCCGGAATATGATATTCTTCTCTTCCATGCAATCCTCCTGATTAATAGAATTTTGATCACCATCTATTAATGATCATTTTACCCTTTCAGCCCTGAACCCGTCAATTTTTTTCTACTACAAGAGCACTTGCACTGATCCCTTCCATAGTCAATCTAAAATTAAAAATCAAACAGTTCCAATTCATCTTTTATCCTGATTATTCGGATCGTAAGACCTGACGATTCTTTTGTAATTCTAGTATAAGCGTCATAAATTAACTGGACTTTTTGACAGGCAATGTATCAACCGACAATTCCTCATTCGGATTTATCTCGTCAAGACGATATTTCCAGTGATATACAACGGGTTCCTCATTGACCTCATCAAAATATTT
>JAFRWY010000102.1 GCA_017437905.1 Eubacterium sp. | reverse complement strand
ATGATAGAGCTGACGAACCCCTCGAATCTTCCGGATCCTTCCGAGATCGATTATATGGAGGAACCCATCGTCTCCGCGGAGATCATGGTTACCACGGAATTCACCGGAGCCATCATGAAGCTTTGTCAGGAACGCCGGGGCAATTACCTTTCCATGGAATACCTGGAGGAGACCCGTGTGCTCCTGAAGTATGAGCTGCCGCTGAATGAGATCATATATGATTTCTTTGATGCGCTGAAGTCACGGTCCCGGGGATATGCTTCCTTTGATTATGAACTGAAGGGATATCAGAGATCGGATCTGGTGAAGCTGGATATCCTGATCAACCATGAGCAGGTCGATGCCCTTTCCTTCATCGTATTTAAGGATTCCGCGTATGAGCGGGGCAGGAAAATGTGTGAGAAGCTGAAGGGTGAGATCCCGAGACACCTCTTCGAGATCCCCATTCAGGCGGCGGTGGGCGGCAAGGTGATCGCCCGTGAAACCGTGAAGGCTGTCCGGAAGGATGTGATGGCCAAGTGTTACGGCGGTGACATCACACGAAAGAGAAAGCTGCTGGAGAAGCAGAAGGAAGGCAAGAAGCGGATGCGTCAGATCGGATCCGTGGAGATCCCGCAGAAGGCATTTATGTCCGTGCTGAAGTTGGACGAAGAGTAAATATGCGATCCCGGACTGTCGTACAGAACGTCCTCCCCTGCATGAACGGGAGATGGCTAAGCCGCAGGACGGTGAGGCAAAGTCATAACCGGGAATACCGCCGCAGCCGGGAGCACAGAAGCGGACACATCGCCCAGCGGGGACGAGTGCTGTCCGGATGCGTTGCGGGAATCAAATGAACAAGGATAATTGTTATGAAGAGAAACCTCAGTTTATATATCCACATCCCATTTTGTGTACAGAAATGTCTCTACTGTGACTTCCTGTCCTTTGATGATGTCCTGTATGCGAAGCAGCTGCAATATGTGGATGCTCTCCGTACAGAGCTTCGCCTGTACCAGCCCTATGCGGACCGATACTCCGTAAAGACCATTTTCATCGGTGGAGGAACCCCGTCCATCCTTGACGAATCCCTGATCGAGGCGATCCTCACCCAGGTACGCAGTGTCTTCCGGGTGGACCGTTTCGCCGAGATCACCATAGAAGCAAATCCGGGAACCCTGAAATATACGGACCTTCTGGCTTATCAGTCCTATGGGATCAACCGTCTGTCCATCGGCCTCCAGAGTGCGGACGATGAGATGCTGAAGATGCTGGGGCGGATCCACAATTTTGATCAGTTTGTGGCGGGGTATACATCCGCACGACGGGCGGGCTTCAGGAACATTAATGTGGATGTGATGTCCGGGATCCCGGGACAGGACATGCACAGCTATGTAGATACCCTGACCCGGGTCATGGAATATCGACCGGAACATATTTCCGCCTATTCGCTGCAGGTGGAGGAGGGGACGAAGCTGGCAGAGGACGAGAATCTGCTGGGGATGCTGCCGGAGGAGGAGACAGACCGGCGCATGTATGCCATGACGAAAAAAATCCTGCGGACCAACGGGTATGAGCGGTATGAATTCTCCAATTACTGCCAGCCGGGCTGCGAGTGCAGACATAACATAGTTTACTGGACCGGAGGAGAGTACATCGGCTTCGGCCTGGGAGCGTCGTCCCTCTTCAAGGGAGAACGGTTCACGAATCTGAAGGATCTGGATCAGTATCTGGAGCTGATGTCGGAGGCGGCAAAGCTGATGACACCGGAACAGGATGCCATCCTCCTCTATGATGCGGTGACGGAACGGCTTCGGAGGGATCAGTCAGCCATGTATGTGGACCGACGCATGGAGGAATTCATGTTCCTGGGATTACGTATGATCCGGGGGGTCAGCCGGACGGAATTCCGGGAGCGTTTTAACCGGGATATGTTTGATATCTATGGTGTTGTGATCAATCGGTATGTGGATGACGGCTTCCTTCGACTGGAAGAAGACCGGGTGGCGCTGACGGATGCGGGGATCGATGTGAGCAACATCATTCTGGCGGATTTTATCCTGGATAAATAATAGCCGGAGGCTGTCTCATTTTACAGGAAAAAAACACGGGTTTTTAATACATTTCCCTTGACAAGCAGGGGGCTTCGGTGTTAGATTATTCATAGTGGTTAGCACTCGGGATAAATGAGTGCTAACACGAAAAACTAAATATGAGGATGGTGATGGAATGGAGCGGGATATGCTCGATGAAAGAAAGACAATAATCCTCAAAGCGATCATCAGTAATTATCTGGAGACAGGAGAACCGGTGGGAAGCCGGACGATATCCAAGTATATCGAACTGGATCTGTCCCCCGCCACGATCCGTAACGAGATGTCCGATCTCGAGGACATGGGCTACATCGTCCAGCCGCATACATCTGCGGGCCGTATCCCTACGGACAAAGGATACCGGTTTTATGTGGATTCCATGATGGCGGAGAAGAATGAAGCGCTGGTTTCTCAGGGAGCCCTCCTGGAACGGGTGGACAAGCTCGAGTCTCTGTTGAAACAGGTGGCGAAGGTTCTGGCATACAATACGCAGTATGCCACCATGGTCACCTCCCCGCAGCTCCGCAACCGGCAGGTCAAGTTCATTCAGCTGTCACAGGTGGATGAAGAGGATCTGGTAGCGGTCATCGTTGTGGGAGATAATGTGGCGAAGAACCGTCTGATCCATGTGGCACGGCCGCTTGGAAATGAAGAGGTGCTGAAGCTGAATCTGCTGCTGAATACTTTCCTGACCGGAGCGTCCGTGAATGAGATCAATATCGAGCTCATGCAGGCCATGCGCAGGCAGGCCGGGGAATACGAGGACATTCTGGAGAGCGTTTTCGAAGGAATCGTGGATGCAGTACATCAGGCAGAGGAGATGCAGATTTATACCAGCGGTACATCCAATGTACTGAAATACGGAGAGCTCGGTGATGTGAACAAGGCCACGGCGCTTCTTGAGACGCTGGAGGATAAGAGTGGTCTTGAGTCCCTGATCGACGAGACCATGAAATCGGATGAGAAGGGCGATGGGATCCAGATCTATATCGGTGAGGAAGCCCCGGTTCAGAGCATGAAGGATTATTCGATCGTAACCTCCACGTATGAACTTCCGGAGGGTGCGAAGGGGACCATAGGCATCATCGGACCGAAGCGGATGGACTACAAGAAGGTGGTACAAACTCTGAAGAGTCTGACCGACGAGCTGGATACGATATTCAGAAAAGACCATAAGAAGGACAATACGAAAGACAATACGAAAGAGAAGAAGGGGTGACAACGCATGGCGAAAGGAATGAACGAGATGTTACGCTCCCTCAAGGCGGAGAAAGAACTCGAAGCTCT
Source organism: Eubacterium sp. (assembly GCA_017437905.1). Taxonomy (GTDB): domain Bacteria; phylum Bacillota; class Clostridia; order Lachnospirales; family Lachnospiraceae; genus Eubacterium_Q. The sequence goes on along the minus strand of JAFRWY010000102.1, from coordinate 2,051 downwards.
CCCTGAGGAAGAAGACATCAAGGTCGAACCGGACAAGGTGGAGGCAGGATCGGATGTAACGATCGCTGAAGAAGAGGTCGTGAAACCGGAGGACGCGGATGCGAAACGTCCGAAACCGCTCCCGAAGAAGAACCGGAGAGGCTCCAAGGCACTGCTGGCGGAGATCGAAGAAGCACATGCTCTGGCAGAAGCGAATAAGGAAAAGTACACAAGACTTCTGGCAGATGTGGATAACATGCGCGCCCGGAATGAAAAAGAGAATTCCAAGATGTTCGATTACGGAGCGTCGGATACACTGGAGAAGCTTCTTCCCGTGATCGACAACTTCGAACGGGCACTGGCTTCCGTATCGGAAGAAGAGAAGACACCTTTTGAGCAGGGCATCGAGATGATCTACAAGCAGTTCATGGAGACCCTGGAGAAGATCGGTGTGAAGCCCATGGATCCGGTAGGAAAGGAATTTGACCCGAACCTCCACAACGCAGTGATCCATGTGGAAGATGAAAGTGTCGGCGAGAATATCGTCATGGAAGAGATGCAGAAGGGCTATATGTACAAGGATACCGTGCTTCGTCACAGTATGGTAAAGGTAGCCAATTAGTATCACATGTTATTCTGAGCGAAGCGAAGGATTCTGTGGTAAAAGCAATGGTTAACAATATAAGTAAAGATAAATCTTAGGAGGATTTAAAGTAATGGGAAAGATTATCGGTATTGACTTAGGAACTACAAACTCTTGCGTAGCCGTTATGGAAGGTGGTAAGCCGGTGGTTATCACGAATGCAGAGGGATCTCGTACGACCCCCTCCGTTGTTGCATTCCTGAAGTCCGGTGAGCGTGTTGTCGGTGATGCTGCAAAGCGTCAGGCCGTAACCAACGCTGACAAGACCATTTCCTCGATCAAGCGTCACATGGGTTCCGATTACAAGGTAACCATCGATGACAAGAAGTACTCTCCGGAGGAGATCTCCGCTATGACTCTTCAGAAGCTGAAGGCAGATGCAGAGGCATATCTGGGTGAGAAGGTAACGGAAGCAGTTATCACCGTACCGGCATACTTCACGGATTCTCAGCGTCAGGCAACCAAGAACGCAGGTAAGATCGCAGGTCTTGATGTTAAGCGTATCATCAACGAGCCCACGGCTGCAGCGCTTTCCTATGGTCTGGACAACGAGAAGGAACAGAAGATCATGGTATACGACCTTGGTGGTGGTACCTTCGATGTTTCCATCATCGAGATCGGTGACGGTGTCATCGAGGTCCTGGCTACCGCAGGTAACAACCTCCTGGGTGGTGATGACTTCGATAACGCGGTAACCAAGTATATGCTGGACGAGTTCCAGAAGAAGGAGGGTGTAGACCTCTCCACAGATAAGATGGCTATGCAGCGTCTGAAGGAAGCAGCAGAGAAGGCTAAGAAGGAGCTGTCTTCCCAGACCATGACCAATATCAACCTTCCGTTCATCACCGCAACAAGCGATGGACCGAAGCATTTCGACATGGACCTGTCCAGAGCAAAGTTCGATGAGCTGACCGCTGATCTGGTTGAGAAGACCAGAGGCCCGGTTCAGACCGCACTGGATGATGCAGGACTTACCGCAGCAGAGCTTGACAAGGTTCTTCTGGTCGGTGGTTCCACACGTATCATCGCAGTTCAGGATGCGGTTAAGGCTATCACAGGCAAGGATCCTTTCAAGGGAATCAATCCGGATGAGTGCGTTGCCATCGGTGCCTGCATCCAGGGTGGTAAGCTGGCCGGTGATGAGGGCGCAGGCGACATCCTTCTTCTGGATGTAACCCCGCTGACCCTGTCCATCGAGACCATGGGCGGTATCGCTACCCACCTGATCGAGCGTAACACGACGATCCCGACAAAGAAGAGCCAGATCTTCTCTACCGCACAGGATAATCAGGATGCGGTTGACATCAATATCGTACAGGGCGAGCGTGAGTTCGCAAAGGACAACAAGTCTCTCGGACGTTTCCGTCTGGACGGTATCGCTCCGGCAAGACGTGGTGTTCCGCAGATCGAAGTTACATTTGATATCGAT
>JAFRWY010000101.1 GCA_017437905.1 Eubacterium sp. | reverse complement strand
GGCACGAAGGAAGAGAAAGCAGCGCTCTGCCGAACGTTCATCCTCTACCTCTGCGATCTTCCGGATCTGCTTCTTCCTGGCTGTGGTATCGCACCGGTAACGGATCAGATCGAGAAATGCATATCCGATCCCGAAGAACTCCTTCAGAAAAGGCGCATCGTCGGAAGCGTCCAGAAGCTCCTGATACCGGTTGTGTCCCTTAAGGTACAGGAAAAACCACCAGCCTGTCAGTACCGCCGCACATATAAAATAGATCTGACTCCAATTCTCCATAACTTCCTCCTGTCTAACACTTGATATCCGTGATCTTCCATCCGATCAGGAATGCGATGGCAAATACCGCCATGCCCACTGCCTTTACGATAATGCTGACCATGCCCGCACCGGAAGGAACAAGTCCACCGGCATTCATGACCAGGATCATGACCAGGGGCATGAACATCATGAGGTACAGCTCGGATTTTCCGGGGGACAGCAGCATCCGGATCCCCTGCTCCATCTCGATCTTCTCTATGATCACCCGTCTTGTATCGTTGATGATCCTTCGCATATCCGCACCCTTCTGGCTGCAGGTATCGAAAACGTCCGCGAAACTCAGGATATCCTCCAGTCCGCTTCTGTTGGCCAGATCATACAGCGAATTCTCGATGGCGTATCCGTTCTGATATGCCTTCAGGATCTGGCGGAGTTCCACCACCATATCCTCGGATTCACCGTACATCCGTTCCAGATCCGTAAGACTGTCCTGGAAGGATGCCAGGGTGTTCTTCCCTGCCGAATAGGAAGCGGAAAGGGACTCCAGAAAATCCTTGAACTGAAGGAGCAGCTTCTCCTTCTGCTTTTTGATCTGAAACCTTTTCCAGAACCGGAGTGTAAGGAAGCCTGCCGGGATCCCCGCCACCGCCGCAACGATCCAGTTGCTGTAGAAGATCAGGAAGACGAGAAACGCTCCGATCCCTCCGATGCCGAACCCGATCAGTCCGTCCAGTACGGTCATTTCATAATCCGTATAATCTTTTTTCTTTACTGCACTGTTCATACTGCTTCTCCTTCCCTATCAGGCGGATGCGTAATCATTCCAAAGACCTGCCAGCCTCAGTTTATCCGTATGTACAAACGGGTTCTTCGTCCGGACCAGCCGGCCTTCCACATGTGTTCTCGTACTCTTCCCCGGATCCTCTTCAAACCGGTACAGAGGATTCAGGATCACCTCTCCGTTCCGTACCCCCATGACCTCGGAGATCTCCATGGTCTTCCGGCTGTGATCCCGGAGACGGGAGAGATGAATGATGATATCCACCGCCGAAGCGATCTGGTTCCGGATCGCCGGAAGCGGAAGCTGTGCCGCGCCCTGCAGCACCATGGTCTCCAGACGGGAGATCGCATCTTCACTGGAATTCGCATGTCCGGTGGAGAGAGATCCGTCATGTCCGGTATTCATCGCCTGCAGCATATCCAGCGCCTCCTCACCGCGGACCTCTCCGACGATGATACGTTCGGGCCGCATACGGAGGGAGGTACGGATCAGGTCGCGGATCGTGATCTGGCCGCGGCCGGTAACATTTGCATTTCTTGTCTCCATGCGGTTCAGATTGCTCTTTCCTTCGATCTGAAGTTCCAGGGAATCCTCGATGGTGATCAGACGTTCATCCGCGGGGATGTAGTTCGTCAGCGCATTCAGGAAGGTGGTCTTTCCGGAACCGGTACCCCCGGAGATGAAAATGTTGTACTTTGCCTGCACCAGGAGCCGCAGGAACCCTGCCACCTCCGGTGTAATGGAGCCGTATGCCAGGAGCCGTTCCATGGTCATGGGCTGTTTCGAGAATTTACGGATGGTAACGATGGGGCCTGAGGCCGAGATGGGCGGCAGGACCACATTTACACGGGAACCGTCCGGAAGCCGTGTATCCACAATGGGGTTGGACTGGTTGACTTCTCTTCCGCCTTCCGCCACGATCCTCTGGATGATATCCTGCAGCTGTGCATCACTGTCAAAGCACATGTCCAGCTTGGATACCACGCCGTTCTTCTCGATGAAGATCGTGTCATATCCGTTGATCATGATCTCGGTGATCTCATCGTCTTCCAGGATGGTACCGAGGATCCCGTAGCCGCGGATGGAGTTGAAGACGTAGGAGCAGATCTCCGCCTGCTCCGTAATCCGGAGTCTTCTGTCCGACAGCATGTCCTTCATGCGGCTGCGGATGCAGGTCTCCAGCATCTCGTCCGACATATTGTTCAGATCCATATTCTCATAGATCCATACACGAATGGATTCCGCCAGTTTTTTCTGTTCATCTCTGTCCATAGTTATCCCTCACTTCGATTTATGTCTGTCCGCCGGTCACTCCGTCCGGGGCATCCCCCGTCAGCGTGTCAGCGCCTGATTCCAAAGGTCACTCATACTGAACTGTTCCGCGATCTCTCTCGGAGACGCCTCCCGTATGGTCGGGAAGCTTCCCAGTTCCCGGATCCAGGAAAGCTGTGCCTTCTCCACATCCCTGCCTGCGGATCCGTTATTCAGAAGAAGGACTCTGTCCAGTATCTCCTTTCGCTCCTGCCGGAGCATGACCGCATATCGCAGGGTCTTCAGATTTGATGTCTCTCTGCCGTCGGAAACAAGGAAGATCCGGTCCGAGGCATTGATCAGTTCGTCACAGGCGGTGTCCAGTCTGCAGTCCGCATCGATCACCAGAAGATCACAGAAGTCGCCTTCCTTCAGGGTCCGTACCAGAAGCCGGATGTCGTCGGCGGTGATCTCACTCATATCCTGCAGCCGTTCCGTAATACCGAAATAACGGAAGCCGGAAATATCCTCCTTCAGAAGCTCCGAAAGATTCAGCCGGAGATTCTTCTTCATTTTCAATGCGAAGAGCACCTCGGAGAGTCCCTGTTCCACCGGACGGATCATGGCTCCGAGTCCGGAGAACTGGGTAAGATCCAGAAGAACGACCCGCATCCCTGCCTGTGCCGCATGGATCGCCATGCTCATGGCCATGGTCGATGTGCCCACACCGCCCGCCGGTGACAGGAACAGTGCGGTACTGCAGAACTTTCCTCCCTGATTTCCGGTGGATTCGTACCGGTTCTGTTCCAGGAAGATCCTTCTGGCTGTCTGCAGGATCGAATCTGCCGCCTGATACCGGTAAACCGCCGGAGTGCCGTCGATCCGGTCCACACCGTCCACATTACTGAGCACGATCCGGAACGGTCCTCCTGCAGCCTCTTCTTTTCGGAACTGTTCTTCCGAGATCAGAAGGATGTGTGCTCCCGAAGCTTCCTCCCGGTTCACCACCAGGAATTCATCTGCCATATATCGCTCAGCATACTGACTGAGACGTTCATTATAGGTGGTGTCATCTGTATATAATGCGATCACAAGTTTCATGTTGTTCTTCCTCCCTTATCGGTGGTTTATTCCGCTTCCGTCGGCTGTTCGTAGGATGCACCCTTATCGCTCTTAGAATCCGGTGTCAGCACCATTACATCATCATCCCACGTATCTCTGTCATTTGAATCCTCTTTGTCCCGGGGGCTGGTCTCTATCTTTCCGGGGTTTCCGAAATCCTGTCCCCCGTCCGATCCGGAGCCCTTTTCATCCGGGTCGCTTTCCCAGGTTTCATACTTCGGGCTTTCATTTTCCCAAGTTTCGTTCTCCCAGGTTTCATATTCCGGTTTCTCTTCTTTTACGGTACCGTTCTTTGTGTTCACCTTCCCGGAACCTGTGCTTCCGGTGGATCCGGAAGGAACCACATAAGCACCTCCTGATCCGGAAGGGATTCCGGAGGATCCGGTGACTTCGGCTTCCCGTCTCCAGCTGTCATCGTCTTCCTCGATCCGCATGGGGTCCGTTGCCTCTGCGGTCCATGAGGAAGGATCTTCCCCATCCTCCTGCCACGTGGAATCGTCTTCGATCATGCTGCCGGACTTATCCTTCGTCAGGGCATCCGTTGCGATCCGGTTCACGTATTCCAGATTCTCACTGCCGGTTGAAACCGCTTCCTGCTCCGTATCCTTCTTCCTGTCTTTTCCCGTGATGCCTGTCGCAACCAGTGCAAGCATGAGGCCGGTCAGCACCAGCGGGAAGAGCATATACTTATTGGACCCCTTGGGGGACTCTGTCTTCTTCTCTTTTCCCTTGCCCGTCCGGGAGATGCTTTTCTTCTCCCGGGAAGCCTTTTCCGTATTCTTCTTCTCATCTCCGGCTTCGGACCGTTTCCGGAAGCTTTGCTCTCTAATGTTCCGGGCGGATGTATCCGTCTGCCGGTTATTTACCGTGATATTCACTGTCACCTGCTGCACCTCTCCGCAGACCGGGCAGATCGTATCCGTATCTTTTAATTCACATCCGCAGATTGAACAATATTTCATATCATTCACCATCCTTTCTCGGGTTGTATTTATTCTCTCATACTGTAAGAACCTTTTTTTTGCACAAAAAGAAGCCGAAAAGGGACTCCCCCGGTTCTCCGGAGGAATCCTTCCACGACTTTCTCTTAGCTTCGTCCTGTCGCTGGCCTGAATTCCATGCTAAATCTCGCGAATGAGACTTGAATTACGGATTCGTGCAGACTCCGTTTTTATCAAATTTATAGGTTTTTCCGCCCAGATACTTTGATGTGCTGACTGCCATGGTACCGTCCGAGTTCAGGTAGTACCATTTTCCGCCGGATTTCTTCCAGCCGGTCTGCATCACTCCGCCGGAACTGAAGCAGAACCATTTCTTTCCGATCTTCTTCCAGCCGGTCTGCATCACGCCCTGTTCATTCATGTAGTAGTACTTTCCGCCGACCCTTCTCCAGCCGGTCCACATGGTGCCGTTTCCGAGAAAGTAGTAGTAATTGCCCTTGATCTGTCTCCAGCCGGTGGCAAGCCGTACATCCAGTCTGCCGTCACCACAGGACTCCACATAGTAGTCCTCGTCACCGATGTGATACCAGCCCAGATTCTTTTCGGAACGGATGACCGCCGTCCGGTCCTTATCCACCTTCAGTTCCTTCAGCTGGTCTCCCTGTACTCTTGCATCCAGAACCAGGATCTGATTGCCCTGGGCCGTCAGGGTGGTCAGCTTCGGACAAGCCTTGATGTTGATCTCCTTCAGCCGGTTGCTCTCGCAGTAAAGCACCTCCAGGTCCGGAAGTCCCGTGATCTTCAGGGTTGAAAGTTCATTCTCCCCGCAGTTCAGATACGTCAGTTTGCTGTTTCCCGAAACATCCAGTTCTCTCAGATAACACAGTTGGCAGCCCAGCTCCTCCAGCTCGGGATTGCCGCTCACATCCAGCGCCGTAAGACGGTTCCATCCCGCATAGAGGACCTTTAGCTTCGGATTCCGACTCACATCCAGCTTCGAAAGCCAGTTCATATCACATTGCAAGGTGACCAGTTCCGGGTTCCCGGACACATCCAGTGTGGTAATGCGGTTGTCCGCACATTCCAGGCACTGCAGATTCGGAAAATACCGAAGGCCCGTCAGATTCTTTGCTCCGATGGATCCCTCATAGACATCCTTCGCTCCGTTATAGCGACCCACATTGATCGTTGTAACCGCTTCCGCCTCCGAAACGCTGAGGATAGTATTATGATCCTGATCAATATTCTTCAGCACATAGTTTCGGAACGCAGCGTCCGGGAAATGTGCCGCATCGATCTCCACATCCCCTTCCGATGCTTCCTGCACCGTACCGCATTCCGTCATATCGCCTGCGACCCTGCTTTCCGCCGCCTCCGCCCGGATGGGCATGCCCGCCAGGCATGCACCGACAGCCGCTGCCGCCACTGCCTGTAACAGTTTTCCATTCTTCATATCGCACATCCTTTCCGTTACGGGTTCAGACATACACCGTCTGCCGAGAACCGGTAAACCTTCGATCCGATGGTTCTTTGTCCCGTTACCATGGTGCCGTCATTTCCGAAGTAGTACCATTTCCCGCCGGATTTCTGCCACCCGGTCTTCATGGCGCCGTCCTTCCCGAAGAAGTACCACTTGCCGCCGGATTTCAGCCATCCGGTCTTCATGGCTCCGTCCTTTCCGAAGAGGTACCACTTGCCGCCGGATTTCTGCCATCCGGTCTTCATGACACCGCTCTTCTGGTAGAAGTACCATTTCCCGCCGATCTTCTGCCATCCGGTCTGCATCACGCCTTCATCATCGAAATAGTACCATTTGCCACCGGATTTCCGTGATCCGGTCAGAAGCTCTCCATTGCCGGCGAACAGATACCATTTCCCGTCGATCTTCTTCCAGCCGGTTGCCTTCTTCAGCTTTCCGGAGGTTTCCTCCACGTAGAAGGTCCTGCCAAAAGCACGGTACCAGCCAAGGTCATTTTCGTCATAGATCAGCAGCGTGGTTCCGCCGTCATAATTCTGATCCATGTAGGTGCTTCCGTGCTTCCGGAGATCCAGGATATCGATGGAGTTTCCGCCGCACCAGAGTTGTCTCAGTTCGGTATTCTTCGTGATATCCAGGGCTGTCAGAAGGTTTCCGGTCACATAGAGTTCCTGAAGTGTCGCACATTTCGATACATTCAGACTCTTCAGCCGGTTGCCGGAGCAGTTCAGGTAGAAAAGCTTTGTATTTCCGGTCACGTCCAGGGTCGGAAGATCCATACCGGGCACATCCAGATACTCCAGACAGGGATTCGAGGATGTGTCGATCTTCGTCAGCTGATTGTAACCGCAAACCAGTTTTCGAAGCTGGGGATTCCCGCTCACATCCAATGTCTTCAGCCGATTATTTCCACAGTAGAGTTCCGTCAGTTCGGGAGCTCCGGACAGTTCCAGTTCACTGATCAGCTGATTGTCACAGGACAGCTTCTCCAGCAGCGGATTCCCCGAAATATCCAGCTCCGTCAGCTGATTATCATATACATACAGTTCCTCCAGCAACGGATTCCCGCTGACATCCAGCCGTTTCAGCTGATTCTTCCCGCATGCAAGATAATAAAGCTCCGGATTTTTGGATATATCCAGCGTTGTCACTTCATTTCCGCCGAAATCCAGTTCTCTCAGTTTCGGATTCTCCCGGACATCGATCTTGCTGATATGGTTGTCGCCGCAGCAGAGTACGGTCAGTTTCGGGTTCTTTGATACATCGATCCCGTACAGTTCATTCTTGTAGCAATAGAGTTCCTGCAGTTCCGGAAGCTTTGATACATCCAGGTAGACCAGCTTGTTATCGGAACACATCAGTACCGTAAGATTCCGAAAAACCTCGATCCCTTCCAGACTCTGAACCCCGATAGCGCCTTCGAACCAGCCTCCGTACCGGCTCCGGACCACGTGTCCGAGGTCGATGCTATAGACGGTGCTCCACTCCTCCGGTTCAAGATATCCGTTATGGTCCAGGTCGAAGTTGGTCTTCACATATTCGCGGAACAGCTTATCCGGAAATGTCCATTCACTGATCTCCACCGTTCCCTCCGGAATCTCTTCCGTATCAGAAAGATCTGTCGTATCCCCGGGGATATCCACGGTCTGAATGTCCGATCCGGGAACATCGATCTCCGTTAGCGACGGATCCGTGTCCGATCCCGGAACGTTGATCTCCGGCACGGTGGTATCCGGAATATCGATGTCTGTTACCGACGGATCCGTATCCGGTCCATAGTACGGGGATCCATCCGGTTGTAAGCCCGGTTGTTCATCCGAGCCCGGCTGTTTATCCGATCCGGACCCCGGAGATTCATCCGTGACGGGTGCATTCGGGTTACCGGGTGAGATATCCGTCTCCACAAAGGAGGGCGCCGGTCCTCCGGTATCGGCCTCCGCCGCATATACGCCCGTTCCGGTGAGATTCATCGCACCTACCGCAAGCGTTCCACCGAGGATGGCCATCCCCAGGAAACTTCTTTTTTTTCTTCTCATCTATCATCTCTCCTTCCATTTTGCGCATTATGATAGTTCTGATACATATACCTTAACAGATGCATACGTATCATTTTTTGCACAGAAAAATGGGGTCGACATTTCCTTTTTGAGAAATGCCGCCCCATCGTGTAAGGAAAGATTATGAATAAGTAAGGTGTAATCTCGCCGTTCGAAATATTCATTCGATGGTGTGATTATATGACAACATCCAAAGCAGTTTCGGCCTGTCGTCATTTTTGTCCGGTTTCATGTAAAAAATGCAATGAAACCTTCCGTCCTCTCTTTCCATTTCCGGTGCAATCATCTATAATGGATCTGGTATGATATACCCGAATCCTTCGGGTACAACGAAAGGGGTACTGATCCATGTTAGAGAAAACCTTCAAGCTGAAGGAACATGGTACCAATGTAAAGACAGAGATTCTTGCAGGTATCACCACCTTCCTGTCCATGGCCTACATCCTGGCAGTGAATCCCAGTATTCTCGGAAATGTCATGAACTCCAACGGTGTCTTTCTGGCCACCGCACTGGCGTCGGCCATCGCCACCTTCATCATGGGATTTCTGGCAAATTATCCCATCGCGCTTTCCGCAGGCATGGGCTTGAACGCCTACTTTGCATTTACCGTCTGTCTCGGAGACCTGAAGGATGAACCGGATGCCTTCCGTATCGCACTCACCGCAGTGCTTGTGGAAGGAATCATATTTATCCTCATGTCCTTCTTCAAGTTCCGGGAAGCCATCGTAAACAGCATTCCCCGGAATCTGAAATATGCCATCACCACCGGTATCGGTCTCTTCATCGCACTGATCGGTCTGCTGGATGCACATATCGTCGTATCGGATCCGGACACGACGGTTGCCATGGGAGATCTGTCATCTCCCACCGTGGTCCTGTCCCTGTTCGGTTTCCTGATCATCGCGCTTCTCAGCCATTACAAGGTGAAGGGTGCCGTGCTCTACGGAATCCTGATCACCTGGGGCCTGGGGATGCTGGCTCAGCTGATCGGCTGGTATGTGGTGGATCCCTCAGCCAAAATGTACTCCCTGATCCCTTCCTTCACAGACACATTTACCTTCAGCGGTCTCGGTGAAACGGCGTTTAAATTCAACTTCAGCTGGGCAGGCGATCATATCATACAGTTTATCGCCATCGTATTCAGTTTCCTCTTCATGGATCTTTTTGATACCGTCGGAACCGTAGTCGGAGTTGCTGACAGAGCCAATCTTCTGGATGAGAACGGCAACCTTCCGAAGGCCGGCCGTGTCTTCCTGTCAGACGCCATCGGAACGACAGTGGGTGCATGTCTCGGAACCTCCACCGTATCCAGCTTCGTAGAGTCCAGCACCGGTGTGGCTGCCGGCGGACGGACCGGTCTTACGGCCATCGTCACCGGATTCCTGTTCCTGGTCTCCATAGTGCTCTCTCCGATCTTCCTTGCGATCCCGAGCTTTTCCACCGCACCGGCACTGATGTATGTGGGAATGCTCATGTTCTCCAGCTGCAAGAAGATTGAATTCGAAAAGGATATTGCCGATACGGTCAGCGCATACACGGCGATCATCATGATGCTCCTTACCTATTCGATCGCAAACGGCATCATGTTCGGCGTTATGACCTGGGTCATCCTTAAGTTTTTCACAAGGAAATCCAAAGATATCAGCCCCATCATGTGGGCGATCTTTATCCTCTTTATCCTGAGGATCGCGGCGCTGATCTCCGGATTCCTATGATCTCCGGATCCGGACGGACAGGATAGTTTATTCCACGTAAAAAGCGGTTTCCGCAACCTGCATCTTACCTGCAGGCCACGGAAGGCCAACGAGATCCTTCGATTTGCTCAGGCTGACATGTTGGAAGTTTTAGTCATTTTCTTTCCGGCAGCCGCTTCCGCGGCCGGGTCTCAGGGATTCAGACACACTCCCCCGGAATCAAACCGGTAGGTCTTCCCATCGATGATCCTGTTTCCGGTCACCATGGTTCCTCCGGAAGTAAAATAGTACCATTTGCCACCGCTGGACAGCCAGCCGGTCTTCATCACGCCACCGGCGAAGAAATACCAGTTGCTGCCGATCTTCTTCCAGCCGACCGCCATGGTCCCATCCGACAGGAAGAAATACCACTTGCCTCCTTCGGAGAGCCAGCCGGTCTTCATGGTACCGTCCGTGTTAAGGTAGTACCATTTCCCGCCGAACTTCTTCCAGCCGGTCTTCATCACACCGTTGGTGTCAAAGTAATACCACTGCTTTTTATACTGCAGCCAGCCGGTCTTCATCACACCGTCCGCCTTCAGGTAATACCATTTCCCTCCGGATCGTAACCAGCCGGTCTGCCTTGCACCGGTCTTATCCAGATAAAACCATTTCAGGCCCACACGGGTCCATCCGGTCTGCAGCACTCCGTCCGCATCGTAGTAATACCACTTCCCGCCGATCTGCTGCCAGCCGGTGGGGAGCTTCGGGATCCGGAAATGTGTCCGGTCCGCTGCCTTCCCGCATACCGTGCAGTAATGCACCACATCATAACCGCCCTCTGCCTTTCCGGTGGCTTCCTGACGGTTCTCGATCACTTCTTCCTCCGAGGGTGTATGCATATCCAGAGTTACCTGTACCTGCATGCTCTCTCCCGCTGCCGACAGGATCTTCACACCGGTACAGTATTCGAACCTGCCGTCCACGGAGTCCGCATTCGGTCCCCGCCCATATGCAGGGAGACGGAAACCCTCTTCCAGTTCCGGATAGTTGGAAGAGATCAGTTCCGCACTAAAGATCGGCCGGGTGATCACCGTACCGCCTTTCTTCTGACGGATCATGGTAACCGTACCGTCTGCCTCTTCCTCCGGATAAAGCTCCATGACTCCCGGTCTGTGATCCGGGGTATTTACCGTATTCTTCAACCGGTTCTCCATAACGACCCTCCGGTCGATGTGCCAGAGGACAATCCCTCCGGAGGGGAGTATGATACCGCCCTGGGAGCCTTTTCTCCGATAGTAATAATCATATTTCATGCCCGCGTCCCAACCGGTAAAGGCGTGGTTCTCCAGGATATAGAATTCGTCCTGACCGGAGATCGGAAGGAAATAGAATTCTTTGCTCTTCCGTTCCGACACATCATCCGAACCCGTCAGTGTATAGATCCCGTTCTCCGTGATCTCCTCCGGACGGATCCATCCGAGCAGATATCTGGACCAGGGATCCAGGGAGTACATGGTCAACTCTCCGTTTAAGTCCCGACCCCAGGAGCCACCTGCCATGAGACTCATTTTTCCGACGCCGTACTCGCTCCACTCCTCATTCTTCATATCCTTGGAATCATACAGATCCTGAAGTCCGAGATAGTGTCCCAGTTCATGCGTCATGGTAGCGGGAACGGCCTGCTTCGGAATCATACTGCCGCCCACATCTTCATACTCAAGGATCTCCGCCATGGCGATGAAATTGTCCACAACCGTACCATCCGGCTTCGGCGGTGCACTCTTCCGGGGATTTCCCGCCAGTTCCAGCAGGTTACTGATACTGCTGGCGTGCGCCCAGAGATACAGATCCTCGCCCAGTATCAGGCCCTCCGTTGCACCGGATGCCTCGACCCCGGCCGCCACGATCCCCAGCGCCAGTTCATCCGTTGTGATCCGGCCGTTGGAATCCGTGTCGTAAGAAGCATAATCGATATAGGGAGCCGATGCCAGGATCGCAGCCGACCATGTCTTTGCCAACTCGTCCTTATCCGAGTTACGGTTGCCCCATTTCCCATGGGGAAGATTTACCGACACGTGGATCACCCCGTCATTGACACGGTCGCTGACATTTGTGTTCCCGTCCACACCATAGGCGCTGGTCTCCACCGCGGGAACGAAGGTAAACTGTCCCAGAGACATATCATAATAATACTGCGACACGGACTTCTCCTGGCCAAAGATCGTATCTCCCCAGTCAAATGTGTCGTTGTAAGCTATGCCATCCGGAAGATTCTCCGATGCGCCTTCAAATCCGACGACAATGATTACAAGCGGAAGGCTGGTATCTGTCTTCTTCGACTGCACCTTTTCACCGGCTGCGGGCGCACACTGAATCAGGCCGCTCTTCTCTGCGGCCTGTTTTTCCTTCAGATGATCCAGTGTAATCAGGATCTCTCCCGGTTCCGACGGACAAAAGCCTGCTTCTCCGTCAACCTCCACACCGGGGGCCGGCGGTGCGGCCTGTGCGGTCTGCCCCGTGAAAAGGCAGACCGTTGCCGCAGCCAGAAATGCCATCGCAAGTTTTTTTATCGTCTTTCCTTTCATGAATACCTCTGTGGTTTACACCCGACCTGTCAGAGCGTTGTTGATCTCACTCTGCATAAGTGCCCAGCCGACGATACCGATAAAGAGCGCAAGTACCAGGTACAGGGTCGAAAGATTTCCGGGAGCCAGTCCTCTCATCACACGTACCTTATCCAGCTTCTCACCCTGCTTATATGCCCAGTAAACACCGTAGATTCCGCAGGTAAAGATGATCAGAAGCACCAGAACACCTCCGGAGGTGACCGGCGGCTCCCCTGCCATGGCCGCTGCTTCCTCGTTCAGTTTAACGACCCAGTAGATACCGTAGATTCCTAAGGTTACGAATACCAGCAGAATTGCCACACCGATGGATCTCGGTTGCAGCATGACCGGTGGCTGGACAACCATCGGCTGAACCATCATCGGCTGCTGGCCATAGGGCTGCTGACCGTAAGGCTGCTGACCGTAGGGCTGCTGGCCGTAAGGCTGCTGACCATAAGGCTGCTGACCCTGGGGCTGCTGACCCTGAGCCTGCGCAGGGGCTCCGCAGCGGGGGCATACCGCACCCTGATACTCTGTTCCGCAGTTAAAACATCTCATTCCTGTCTCCTCCTTAAACTGTTATACTGCATCTTTCGGATTGCTGTCCGCTTCGCAAGAGGACTTCTTTCCCCTCACGAACCGGAGACATGCTTATTATATCATATCCACCCGGAAAGTGCGTCTTTTTTCTTGCGATCCTTTGCGGGACGTGCTATCGTAATTCCTGATCCCCGGAAACCCGAAACGGAGGGTAGACACCATGCATTTATCCATACGAAAAAGAATACCGTTCCTGCTGCTCCTTCTTCTGCTCTGCCTCACCTTCACCGGATGCGGCAGTGAGACAGAGACTTCCACCGCAGCAGACAGTACCCCCTCCATCCTGACCGCGCCGGAGGATATACAGCTATCCACAACGGACGGCAGCGAGTACAGCTTCACCTACGGAACGGAAACTTTCCGGGCCGTCCATCAGGAGAACAACTGGAGGATCTTTCACTCCTACCGGATCACGAACCGTTCCGACATGATCCTGATCTGCCGGGCGCTCATAACGGAGCATCCGATCCCGGACAAGGCGGGAACCGGTTACCGCACCCCGGAGGATCTGACAGACGAATGGGAACAGCACAATCTGGCATTCACACTGCTTCCGGAAGGTGCGGAATGGAAGGAATCCGCACGGCATGTGGATCTTAACCCGGAGGATCAGGGGAAGAACATCCTCGAATTCCTGAATGAACGGCTTCCCGAATAGAAAAAACGCGGTACAGACTTAAATGTACCGCGTTTTTATTCATTAAAAACTTCTCACCGGCACAGCCGGAAGACTCATTCCACCATACGGCACGGCTCATAGCGGATCCGGAGTTTTGGAAGCGCTTCCAGTTCCGTATGATAATCCATTGCCCAGTCCTCCCGGTCCGTCTTCGGATTCTCTCCGTCCGCCGGAGGTGCGAAGATGAGGATGCGGATCTCTTCGCCCGCAGCCACCGGCTTCGCGTCCTTTCCGAAGAAGGCCGGCATGGCATCGATCACCGTAACACCCGGAGCCTTGTAAAACCAGCGTTCATTGACCGAGAAAACAAGATTCGCTTCCTTCGGAAATGCCAGCTCGAAGAAGACCGGCAAGCCTTCCATACGAACCTTCATCTCCACACCTTCCGAATCCTCGGCACCGCCCCAGCGCATGGGGATATGACTGAGTTTACCAAGCTTCTTCGGATCCGCCTCTCCCGCCGGGCAGAGTACCTCCTCCGGTTCGATACCGGGCTGGAAATACGGCATCCGCATGATCTTCTTATAATCCTCCATCAGAGGCTGCTCGATACCCACCTCCGGACAGTTGGGATCCTCCATCTCCAGTCCCAGCCGTCCCCGGTCGCGGAACTGATACATGGACAGGCTGTACATCCAATCCGGACGTTCCTTCGTCATATAATCCGCAAACCTGAGCAGGCTTTCCCCCTGGGCAATCGGTCCCGTCACATCTCCGTCGATATTGAATTCCGAAGCGGAGAAGGGCCGCTGCCGTCCGTCACACAGCTCCGCCAGACAGCGAACGGTCCGATCTACATTTTTCAGATAATCAAAGAGGGCTTCGGCTCCGAAGGTCTTGTCTCCCTTCTCGCAGATATCGAAGGGCCAGCCGAAATGCAGTGCGAAATATTTGTCTGCCGACCAGACATCCGCGATCCGGTATGCATCTCGGAATTCCTTCTCATAGGGAAGCTTCCCGTCCGGCGTAACCACACCGGAGCAGAAAACCATATCCACATTTGGCGCTTCCTGCTTCACGATCTTCGTAAAGCGGACAAAAAAGTCCCCGATCTCCTGATAACTGTATCTCCGGTTATGGGTAAACCAGGTTCCTGCACATTCATGATTAAGACGGAGCCGCATCCGGCCGAAGGTCCGAAGATCCCGGGCGATTGCCGTGATCTGCTCATCCGTGATGGAGCAGTCCGCCGTAAGCGTCAGGGTCACATCCTGTCCGTGTCTGCGGATATCCCGCATCTGTTCAAAGGGCTGTGCCGAAAGGCTTCCGCCGATCCCTCCCCCATAGGGAAAATAATCATCATACGGATAATCCCACTGCCCATGCACCTCCATATCCGGGTACGCCTCGCTGCTGCGCGCCGGCCATTCCTTATCCTTCGGATAGTAGGTGTACATGAGGCTGATGTTCCTGTGCAGACGTCCGAGGCGCTGCAGGATATAATCCTGACACACATACTCCCCACGTTCACTTCCGTCTCCCAGATCCAGCGCACATCCTGCCGGTGTCAGCCGTACTCTCCCGACTGCGGTCACTTCTTCCAGCCCGAAACGATGTGTATCTATGTTCAGTTTCCGAATATCCATACTTCTTCTCCCTGTAACTAAAGTATTCCGTTTTTATCAGAATACCGTATCCGGATTGCTCCGTCTATCGGATAAATACCACATGAATTACCGGCATAATTCGACCGGTCTTTCTTAAAAATGATGTGCCGCCTCTAAGCTTCCTGCTCCGTATGCCCGGCAGCTCTTGCTTCCGCAGCAGCGGTGGATTCTCCGGGTATGATGCCGTCGAAGGCCTCCAGCCGCTCCGTGACCTCCGCCTCGATCCGTGTCTTCTCCGGATCGATCGTCGTCGGATCCAGGATCAGCTTATCGATCCTGGGAGCACGGATCCTGCCTCCCAGAGGATTCATCACACTGTCGATGGGAGTGGTGGATTCCACATCCACAACCGAATACTCAAACGCCAGACTGGTATTCTCCAGCCGGCAGTTCACAAGCTTCAGGTCCTCGATATAACACATGCCCTGCAGACTCTCGATGGTACAGTTCACAAATGTGATCCGCTTCGAGTTCCAACCGATGTACTCCGCACGGATCTCGGAATCATAGACCGTGATATCCTCCGCATTCCAGAAACAGTCCTTGGTATGAAGAACACTGTTGCGGATCTCCAGCCGCCGGCAGCCGTCGAAGCTGTATTTTCCCTGAAGGGAGAGATCCTCGACCCGGACGTCCTCGCAGTTCATCAGGAAATAATCCCCCTTTGCCGACACATGTTTCAGGTCCGCATTTTTGCAGAACCAAAGCGTCTCCACGGCATTCGTAAAATTGACATCCGTAACGGTGATCCCGTTGCAGCGCCGGAGTCCCTTCGGTCCCTCATACCTGCATTTTTCCAGAGAGAGATTCTCCCCGTACCACAGTCCCGCACGGCAGGTGTTTGCGAAATAAGACCCGCGGATCCTCACATCCTTTGCATACCAGACTGGATATCGTCCGAGGAAACGGGAAGCCTCCACCTCGATATCCGACGCCTCCTTGAAGGCGGACTCACCCACGTCAAAGCTGCAGTCCTCGATCCGAAGACACTGCTCTCCGAAGAAGGGACGCTCACCCGTATATATCTCACCTACGACGTTTTTCCGATCCATATGTAACCTCTCCTTCTTCCGCGATACGGCGGTTTCTCTTTCCTTTTCCTTTATTCAGCGCTCCGCATGCTGCGTAATTCCGATGCAGCCAGGGGTACGGCCAGGCAGATCGCCAGCACATCCGCCACCGCCTGGGCCACCTCTACGCCGGTCAGTCCGAAGATCGGCGGAAGCAGCAGGATGGCCGGGATAAAGAAGAGCCCGTTCCTGGCGGATGCCGTGATGGATGCCTTCACGCCCTTTCCGATGGACTGCAGCATCATATTGATCATGACCGTGGTTGCTAGCAGCGGCAGTGTAGCCGCCTGGTAACGGAGTGCCGCACTACCGACCTCCACCACCGCCGGTTCATCCCGGAAGACCCGGACCACCTCCGGTGCGAAAATGATATAGACAGTCGAGATCACCAGCAGAAATGCCGTTCCCCACCGGAGACAGAACCAGAAGCCCTGCCGTACCCGGTCCTTCTTGCCGGCTCCGTAATTGAAGGAGCAGACCGGCTGGTATCCCTGGCCGAAACCGATCAGGGCAGAGGACAGCATCATCAAAACTCTCGTTACGATGGACATTCCGGCGATGGCCGCCTCCTGTCCGTACTCTCCTGCCGCACGATTCAGCAGGATCGTGGCTATGGCTGCCATCCCCTGACGTACAAGCGAGGGGAATCCGCCGTTCAGCACCTGTCCGATATAGTATCTGTTAATATGCACATTCCGGAAATGCAGACGGATATTCTCACCCCTCCGGCTGCCGACCAGAAGGATCAGAAAGCTCATGACCTGTCCGGAAACCGTAGCCAGCGCCGCACCCGTGACGCCCATGTCAAACCCGAGAATCAGCAGCGGATCCAGTCCCACATTGATTACCGCACCGGCCACCAGACCCACCATGGCATACATGGCACTTCCCTGGAACCGGAGCTGGTTGTTGATCACGAACTGACACATCATAAACGGTGCGCCGAACAGGATGATCCTTGCATACTGCATGGTAAGATCCATGGTCTCCTCAGTCACATCGGAGGAAGCCAGGAACTCCGCCATGGGACGTAAGAACACGGTACCGAGAAGGAGCACCAGAAGCCCCGTCAGAAGTGCCAGGGCAAAGCCGGTGGAAGCCATATCCGAAGCCTCCTTCTTCTTTCCGGCCCCCAGCATTCTGGAGAGGAAGTTTCCGGATCCGTGCCCGAACATGAAGCCCAGCGCCTGGATCACGGCCATCATGGGGAATACGATCCCCACCGCAGCCGTAGCCAGGGTTCCCTTATCCGGAATCTGCGCCACAAAATACGTATCTGCCATATTATAAAGACCGGTCACCAGCATGCTGATGATCGTCGGAACCGCAAGCTTTACGATCAGCTTCGATACCGGCGTTTCGGTCATCATCGTATATCGGTCCTGCTTCGTCCTGTTTCTCATAGTCACGCCTGCCAGTCACGGACATTTCGTCCCTTTGTCCCCGGATCCGGGGCATCAGATCCTGTGAAAAAACCCAGGGAGAGATCCGAATCCTGCCGGTCTCTCCCTTCTGTTCTCCACGTTCATTTCATATTCACGCTCTGCCCTCTGATATCTTACTCTTCCGTATCCACCAGAGATGCATAATATCTTGCGCTTTCCTTCCGGACTTCCTCATCACGGATCCCGAAAATGTCGTCGAAGTTCTTCAGCATCAGCTCCACGATATATCCGGATACGGCACCCTTCTCGATGCTCTCTGCCAAAGCCTTCATCACGCCTTCCTTCTCCATGCTCTGACGATATGCACGCACCTCGCCCAAAGCGGAGAAGATATCCGCAACAGCCAGGATCTGAGCACCCATGGGGATATCTCCGGCACGAAGACCGAAGGGATATCCGAAGCCGTTCAGCTTCTCATGATGCAGTGCCGCCCAGCGTCCGATCTGCTCGAAGCCGGGCAGATCCTTCAGGAGCAGATGGGTATAATATGCATACTCCTTCACGATATTGAATTCTTCGTCCGTCAGTTTTTCACCCTTCTCCAGGATGGCCTTCGGAACCTTCAGCTTACCGATATCATGCACATAGCCCGCGATCAGCATCATCTTGCACTCATCCTCGGACATGCCCATGATCTCAGCCAGACGTACGGAGGAAACCGCCACACCGACGGAGTGGGCTGCGGTATATGAGCTCCGGAAATCGATCACACGGGACATAAACCTTGCCAGTTCGATGGACTCATCCAAAGAGAGATCCAGTCCGCCCGGAATAAAGGTCAGAACCACTTCCGGCTGATGCAGAAGATCCATCCAGATAAACTCTGTCTTTGCCACCCGCAGGAAGCACTCCACTGCCCAGCTCTGCAGTTCCTTTCCTGCCATATTCGATATCGTCTCACAGATATCCTCTACCTGATTCAGTGCCGCATCATCCTGACGCAGCAGCTTGGATACTCTCCGGGAGAGATCGATGATCTCAGCAAACCGTGCTTCCTTGGAAAGCACTTCATACGCCGGATCCCCGGTCTGCTCAGCCTGTCCCGCCTGGAACATCCTGCGGACAAACTGCAGCTGCTTTACATCGCCCACCATGTTGAGTCCGGCTGCGGACAGTTCCTCAAAACTGTAATCCTTTCCTTCCGGAAGGATAACGCTTCCCACATCATACATCAGCGCGTCCCAGATGATCTCAAACCGGTCTTCTTCCGAATATCCCAGTTCCGTTGCCATCCGATAGGCCAGATACGCTGTCTGCTGCTGATGATGCGGTGTGCCCTCCGCCAGCAGGTTCAGTGCATTTGCAAAGACATTTGCCACTGCGCGCTTACTCGTAAACTTCTTCTCCATAGTTGCCCCCAATCCGATACCGTATCCTGATAAATGCAGCCGTAGGCCCCATCCGTACGGACACACACCGTATATTTTTTGCCGAACAAAAAACCTCTGCCCTATATTATACCAAAAAGAGACGGAATATACACTCTTTTTTTTCGTCCCCCGGTGAAACAGGCACAGAATGTTGTGCCTGACAGGTTCAGTACAGTGTCCCCTCGTAGTGCTGCAGCAGAAGGTCCGTCACCCGCCCGTAGCTGGCGATCCCGTCCTCGATGCCGTAGTAATGGATATATCCGTTGGTAAAGTCCGTGTGAAGCCGGTCCACCGTCTCCGTATCAAAGACCGCCGCTTCCTCCACTTCCGCCCATGCCTCTTTCGTAAGAAAGATATCATCCGTCTCCACCTGCTTCGAGATCCCGGGTTGCGCCTCGTAGCGTCCCGGCTCCGCTTCCTTCACATTTTTATGATATGCGCGATCCACATAACTTATCACCCCCAGATATCCGGAATAAACCACATAGGGATCCTCCGAACGGATGCACGCCAGAAACGAGAGGTAGTTCGCCTCATCCTCCTGCATGTAGCCCTTCAGATGCGCATATTCATGGCAGAAAACCGTGGCATAATTCATGATATACATCTTGGGATTGTAGTTCGCCTCAAGAGAAAACGGGAAGAAGATCCCCGTCAGACAGCTCTGGGACATAAAGGTCGAGAAAAAGATCGGTTTCATGTCCGGATAGTATCCTCCCAGCCGGGGATATTCATCGGAAAGTGACTGCATCAGACGACGTGCCTCCTCGTTCAGTTCCCCAACGTCGGGATCATAGATGAGATGCCCCGCTTCGTCCCTGGGAAAAGAAGCCGCCATCTGATTGCATTTTTCCACCAGATAATTGCGAAGCTTCTCCAGTTCGCCCACCGTATATTCCCGGGCGTGGGCCTTGATCTCCAGATCCGAGCAGCCATAGGGGATGGAACAGTTCAGCGTCATGATGAGCGCCACCGAAAGAAGGATCATGAGAAATGTTTTATAGAAGACCCGGCAGAATGCACGGAACCCTTTCTTCTTCCTGAGAAAGATCAGGAGGATCACCGGAAGCGGTGCCACTGCCAGAAGGAGAAGGCCGATCACGATCAGCAGTTCTCCGAAGGAAAAAGGAAAGAGGCCGGTAAATCTTCCGTAGGTATTCAGAAAGACCGGCGTGATATGGGCGGTGAAGAAATCGCAGAACCCATCCCAGAGAGCCAGAAGACTGAAGCAGAGGATCAGCAGAAGAAGGACCGCCACCGCGATCCGGTACGGACTCCGTAGGAGTCTTTTGATTCTCCCTGCCACCTTCTTCATGCCGGCCTCCATCTTATGAACCTGCCGGAACTCCGGACCATAGGTTTTCCGAGATCCAGCCGGTTTCCCGGATCATGGGATTTCCGAGATCCTGCCGGTTCCACGTATCATAGGGATTCCTCGAACCTGCCAGTCCCCCGTATCGTAGGGTTTTCGGAAACCTACCGGATCTCCGGATCATAGGGTTTCTTCTTTCCGTCCACCGGCTGAAAAAAGTCGCCGTAGGGATCCACATCCACCTGCTGCTGACCGTATCCCCGCTGCCTGCCGTAGGAAAGGAGCCGTTCCTCCACGCCGGCAGGATCAGCTGTTGATTGCCGGGCCATTTGCTCCTGCTGCGCTGCATAAGTCTGCTGCATGCCCGCATACCCCTGCTGACCGTAAGACTGTGTACCTTCGTATCCCTGCCCGCCATAGGGCTGTGCGCCCCCGTAGCCCTGCGGTCCGTAAGGCTGCTCCGGATACGGAACCGACCCGTTGACATAGGAATGGAAGGGCTGGTAGGGATTCGCATTGAAGGGAGGAACGCCGTGGATCGGAGGCTTTTTCTCTCCCTGAAGGAAAGAATCTCTCGACACTTTGGATAGATGCAGACCTGCCAGAACCAGGAACAGAAGATCCAGAATCAGGGTCGTGATCTGGGCCCAATCGTCCATTTGCGGGATGGAATAATCCATCCAGTGAAGCGGTGATTGTATGATCGATCCGAGATTGGCGATAACCAGCAGGACCGCTTCCAAAACCACCGCGCCCGGTGCCTGAAACCAGCCGGAACCGCTCCTGGAAGGATTCTCTTCCACGGATTTTGCATAGATGCCAGACAGAACAAAACCGAGACCGCTGCAGAGCATCGCACCGTAAACCAGGATATATTCCCATCCGAGGATGGTTCTTGTCATCCCCATTTCCGATGCATCTTTGAAGGTTCCGATCATCAGCACCAGATAGATCAGGATATAGGCGATTCCGCCGCCGATGACCGTATTCGCATAAAGCTCCGTACTCGCCCGCAGCATGAAGAAGGCCGCAGCAGCAAAAAGCAGGAGCGTGATTCCCTGAAGAACAACAGAGGACCACTCCGTCCAGTCAAACTCATAGAACGGCGATGTCTGGATCATATACTTTATTTCTTTAAACAAGTAGATCCCCCGGATAAGCACATTCACCAGCAGAAGAAAGCCCGCAAATGCATTGAATCCGTTTTGCTTATAGTTCGGCATACCTCTCCTCCCCCTTGGTAAAAAACCATACCTACTTAGGTTATCGTATCATGAAACCCCGTGATATACCACAGAATTTTGAAGCAAAAGTATGTGAAAAAAATTCGGAACCGTCTTTTCATACGGTCCTTTCATCCGGTATTTTCACCCGGTCCCTTTCCCGGATCACCCCCAGGTCAGGATCGCCCAGAAGATCAGGAAATGTACCGGATAGAAAATATAGAAAAACCATTTATGAAATGCAGCGCGGCTTCCGCTCTCTCCGTTGTAAAGGAAGCGGATCGGAATGAATAAGAAGAGCCCCAGCTGCCAGAGCTGTCCGTACCAGTGCTGGTCATTCATGATGCAGAAGACCGTCTGCATGACGACATATCCCGCCGTGATCAGGGAGAAATACTGCAGCTGCTTCTTCCGGTCTTCGCGACAGACCGCAAAAGCCAGTACATAAAGGGGTGCCACAAGCCCCCAGTCACAGAGCATGGAGGCCGCCAGCAAAAGACCGATCAGGATCACCCGCCTGTTGTAGCCCGGCACAAGATCATACACATACAGGATGAGAAAACAGAGAAATAGCGTGATGATCATGTTGAAATCCGGTTTCAGGATCGCCATCCAGGTACGCTCCCAGGAGAAGCCCGGCGTACCCGCCACCGTGTCGCTCAGCACCGGATCCGTGGAAGGAACCCCGTAATGGGCAAGAGCATAGGGAATCTGGGAGATCAGCCCGAAGATAAGAAGCCGCGTCCCGTACTTCTTCCGGGAGGATGTATGTACATACCCTTCTGCCAGGAAGAAACACATGACCGGTGCGGTGAGCCGTCCGATCACACGGCAGAGCAGCCCCGGGATCGTGGTGATCGGAAGAAAAAGCATCCCGATATGATCGATCAGCATGGCCAGAATGGCGATATATTTAATTGCGGTTCTGGTCCCCAATCTTTCTTTCATTCCTGCTCCCCGGAAAATACATATGACATGGATAGAGTATATCACAAAACCCATGCAAAACAAAGAGACGGTTCTCTGTCCGTCTGACAGAGAACCGCCTTATGATCGATGCAATGAGGGAGGGTTATTGCTTCGTTCTTATCATTTTTTTAGTGCCAGCCGCCACGTCCGCCGCCCATGCCGCCACCCATGCCGCCGCCCATAACCTGGTTCGGAAGAGTGGTCACTTCTTCTCCGTTGGAGATCACGGTTCCGCCGTTAATGGTTCCTGTTCCGTCATAGTCGAAGGTCGACTGTCCGGTGACGCTTAAGGTTCCGCCGTTGATGATGATATCGCCGTTGGAGTCAACACCGTCGGTGTCACCCTGGCCCATGACGATGGTGATCTCGCCGCCGTTTACTTCCACCTTCGGGGAGTAAGCAGAGGATTTGCTTGCCGCATTGATACCGTCATCGCTTGCCGCGATGTTAACGGATCCGCCGTTGATCTGGATCAGTGTGCCTTCCACACCTTCTCCGGCAGTGATATTCATGGAACCACCGTCAATCTGAACAACCGTGGTGGCATGGAGCCCGTCATCCGCAGATGTGAGTTCCAGTGTGCCTCCGCAGATATAGATATATCCCTTGGAATTGTCGTCATCATTTTCCGCATGCAGCGCGTCGTTGGAGGAGCTTACGGTTATCGTACCGTCCGCGATGGCGATGGAATCATTTGCCTCAATGGCCGCATCCGAAACCGCCAGATTGATGGTGCCGCCGGTGATCTTCAGGTCGTCCTTGCAGCTGATGCCGTTATCTGTCGAGGAAATGTTCAGCGTTCCGAGACCGTTCACTACCAGGTCATCCTTCGAGAAGATCACTGCGTCCGTATTCGTGTCGTCGATTTTCGTAAAGGTTCCGGTTACCGAAAGATCATTCTCCGTTCCGCTTGCGGTGGTAACAAATACCTTGTCCGCATTCTTTACGAAAATGGCAGGCTTGCTGTCATTCGTGATATTCACACCGTCCAGCACCAGCTGAACCTTCTCATCATCCGCCACATTTACCGTGATCGTCGCATTGGATGCGGATCCGGTGATCACATACACACCGGCTTCCGTGATCTCGATCTCCTGTCCGTCACTGACCGTGCAGGTCTTCGCTTCGGAAAGATCCGCCGTCTGGGTCAGATCCCGGTCGGTAAAAAGATCCGTGGTATCGATCGCTCCGCCGGAGCTGACTGCCGCATTCGTTACCACCGTACCTTCCGTTGAAGTAGTGGAATCGGATGCCGCGGTCACCTTATCTGCCGTGACCGATTCGTCACCGGAGGAACTGCCGGGCTGGCTCTGAGATGATGCCGGGGAGGATGTGCTTCCTCCCGAGGTGCTTTCCGTACTTGCGGAACCGCAGGCTGCCATGGCCCCTGCCATCGCAAGTGTTATAACAAATGTGAAAAATCTCTTCGTAAATCTCTTATGCATACATTCATCCCCTTTCTTCCGGGTTGATACCCTTTGCGGAACCGTCCCGCTTATGTGTGGAACGGTGTTCCTGTTTCCTTGTATGGCTGTACTTTACAATGTCAATCTGAAAAGAAACTGAAAGATGATAAAAAATTTTAAAAAATAAAAATACGGTTCACCGCAGCATTCCTGCAGTGAACCGTATGTCAATCATTCAACTTCCCTGTCTGCGAAGAATTCCAAGATCTCCGTATATCCTTCTGCAGTCAGCTGTTCCTTTTGGAACTTCTTATTCTTCTTCATCATGACCAGGTTGATGCTCTCACCCTCGCCGCGAAGAGCCTTCGCTTTAGCCAGGATCTTCGCCAGTTTATCGGCAGGCATCCCCTTCTCGATCATGTAGGCTGTCTTCTTCGCGCTGCCCGGTACCCGGAAATCACGCTCCAGCAGCAGCATAACGATCCGCTCGAAGCCGATGGAGAAGCCGCAGGCCGGTGTGGACTGGCCTGTGAAACGGCCGATCATTTCATCGTACCGTCCGCCGCCACCCACAGATCCGCCGTACTCATCCATGGAGATCTCGAAGATCGGACCTGTGTAGTAGGACATGCCGCGTACCAGGGTCGGATCAAACGCCACCTTGAAGTCCGCTTCCTTTGCAGCCTCCACGCTCTCAATGATGGTGCAGAGGTTGGCCGTGATCTCTCCGGAAGGAAGTCTCCCAGGGTATCCTTCAGCGTTTTAAGCCCTTCCACATCCGGAGTGATCTTTTGGAACAGCTCCAGATACTTATCTACGGTCTCAACTCCGTAGCCGGCACCGATCAGTTCCTCACGCACGCCCGAAAGCTCGATCTTGTCCATCTTATCCAGGGTGATGAAAATGCCGTCATAATCGATGGCATCCGCTCCCTCCGGTGCGGTAAATCCCGCATAATCCACCATGGCCCGAAGGATCCTCCGGTCATTGATCCGGATGGTGAACTGCTTAAAGTCCAGCTTGCCCAGCAGTGTGGTGGTTGCCAGGATCAGTTCGATCTCCGCCAGGATCGAAGACTCCCCCAGAATATCGATATCGCACTGCATGAACTGGCGGTAACGACCTCTCTGGGGACGGTCCGCACGCCATACAGGCCCCATCTGAAGTGCCTTGAAGGGACTGGGGAGTTCATTTGCATTGTTGGAATAATACCGGCTGAGGGGTACGGTCAGGTCGTAGCGGAGTCCTCCGTCCACCAGGTCGATCTCCTCCTTTGCCTCATCGATCTTCAGTTTCTCACCGCGCTTCAGGATCTTGAAGATCAGCTTCTCATTCTCTCCGCCCTGCTTGGAAGACAGGTTCTCGATATGCTCCACCGCCGGAGTCTCCATGGAAGTAAATCCGAATCTCCTGTAGGTATCCTTGATCAGTCCGATCGCATAGTCGCGGATCTCCATCTCACGGGGAAGGATGTCCTTCATGCCGGTGACCGGCTTCTTCTTCATCGCCATTTCATCTTACCTCTTGATCATATTCTTCCGTAATACTTGTGGCAGGAACCCGCCCGCACCGGAAAGAACCGGTCCGGATGCGCCGCCTGCAGTTTCTCACTATAGCACGAAACGAAGAAAAAAGGAAGACCCCTGTGGTATACAGGAGTCTTCCGTGTATTCTTTCATTATGCCCTGCGAACATCATCAACCAGGACTTCGTTGTGGCCGCCATTTCCTTCGGATACTTCACGGTTTTTGGTAACTTCCATAACCTTATCCAGGAACTCCAGGAAACGGTCGATGTTGCCTTCCTCCATGGACTGAAGGGACTGCTTCAACTGCTCATATACCGGCTTGTCTGCGGTATAGCCCTTCTCCTTGAAGTAACCACGTGCCAGGGAGATCATACCCTTCTCCTTGATCTTATGGATACCGATCAGATAGATAAACTGATCCACGATCTCCTGATTGTCTTCGAAGAAACGTGCCAGGGAGTCGATCTCACCGGTCAGGATCACTACGTAATCATTCTCATCCGGGGATGCATTCTTGATGACTTCAACCAGCTTCTCCGGCTGCACCAGACCTGCATTCTCGATGATCAGGCATCCGCCCTTCAGATCCTTCAGCTTTTCCAGGCCGATCTTGTTCAGCTGCTTCGCCCGGATCTTTGCGATCTTATCGGACTTAACCAGCTCCATCTCATAGAAGCTTCGTGCGAAATCCTCACCTACACGAACGGTACCGAAGCCGTTCTTACCAAGGATAACGATATTCTTGGACATATCCGGATGACGCAGGATGGAGTTCATGGACAGGATCACATCATCCGATGTGGATGCGATCTTGCTGTACTTCTTCAGGTGGGTAGCTCTGGAAGGAAGTGCTCCAAGGGGAACCTCTTCACCGGTTACCGGATCCGTCACACGACGAACGCCCATACCGGCCTGTGCTTCCATCTCACGTCTGGCTGCACGCTGCTCGGCTCTCTTCTCTTCCGCCTCACGCTTTGCTGCACGCTCTGCACGACGCTTTGCCTCTGCGGCGTATGCTTCCTGCTCCTTCCGCTCAGACTCCCGAACGTAAGCTGCCATATCCTCTTCTGCCGTCTTGCCCGACTTCTGAGGTTCAGCCTTCTTCTGCGGCTCTGTCTTCTTCGGCTCCTGCTTCTTCGGCTCTGCCTTCTTTTGGGGTTCCGTCTTCTTCGGTTCCGGCTTCTTCGGCGGTTCCGTCTTCTTCGGCTCCGGTTTCTTCGACGGCTCTGTCTTCTTCGGTTCCGGCTTAGGTTCCGGTTTCGGTTCCGGTTTCGGCTCCGGTTCAGCCGGTGTTACGGGAACTTCAGGAGTCTCTTCAGGGCTCTTTCCGCCCTTAAACATTTTAGAGAGTAAGCGCTTTATCGCCTCATATGCATTTCTGAATGGTTTCATATTACCCCCTCCAAACATAAGTCATGGAACCATTATACTACATATAAAAATAAATTTCGACAAGAATTTTCGACATTCTTTCTTTTTTTTAGCGAAAATAGAAAAATTTTTTGTGATTTATGACGATATTTTGTTTTTGCCCTTATTGTTTTGATTTTATCGTAGTGATATAATGGCTGTGTAGCGAAAAAAAACCAGTCAAAGGAGTTGTTTTATGGCTGATCACAGACATCTGATCGCGCTCTGTACGTCGCGTGTTTATGATCCGCAGATCAACGGATTTATCCATACACTGAATCAGAAAATACGGGAGGAGTCTGCCTCCCTTCTTGTTTTTACCATCAACTCCGACATTTACTGGAACGAGAATTCCGTACCTGCAGAGACCTACGTCTATGACATCATTCCCTATGAGGAACTGTCCTGCCTGGTCCTGATGGATGAGAAGATCAAGAGCCATACCATAGCCACGAAGATCCTGACCAACTGCAGGAGAAATCAGGTTCCGGTGATCGTGATCGACGGACATTACGAGGATACCATCGAGCTCAGTTTCGATTACGGCGCAGGCTTTGAACAGATCGCCAGCCACATTATCGAGGATCATCATGTAAAACGTCCGCATATGATGGCCGGACTTCCGAATAACCCGTTCTCGGATGAACGGATCAAGATCTTCAAGAAGATCTGTATGAAAAATGGTATCCCCTTCGATGACAGCATGGTCAGCTACGGGGATTTCTGGGCGGATCCCACACGGGAAGCCACTCTGCAGCTGCTGAAGCGCAGTGTTCTTCCGGATGCGGTGATCTGCGCAAATGATATCATGGCTATCAACGTCAGCGATGTGCTGCAGGAGGCGGGGCTCAGGGTTCCGGAGGACGTGATCGTGTCCGGCTTTGACGGATATGAGCAGATTTTCTTCTCCACACCGAAGATCTCCAGTGCCAGCTGTGACAGCCAGCTGCTTGCGGAAGCAACCGGCGATTCCGTGCTGCGCCTGCTCCGGGGAGAGACCTGTACGAACCGGAAGATCCTGCCGAAGCTGATCCCGAATGAATCCTGCGGCTGTCCGTCCATGATCTGGCAGGCACATACGCTCCTGTCCAGTTTCAACAACAGCTTCTACCGGCATCAGGAGGATATCCGTATACTCTACGACATTTCCACTGCGATGGAGACCAGTCTCACACCGTATGAAATGGCGTCGAAGATCCATCAGCATAAGACAAAGCACCACCTGACCGTTGTGGACCGCAACTGTTTTGACACCGAGCAGAACTATTTCCTGATTCCCAACGAGAAGCTTCCTCCCCGGGATCTGCATATAATCAATGATGCCGACTATGCGGAGGAACACCGGTTTGAGCATCTTCCGCTACCGGACGAGGTGTTCTTTGACTCCACCAAGAATCCGAAGGAGTCTGTCCTGTCCGGCGGCTATCGCAACCGGATCCTGGAGCTTACGGAGCAGGAATATCCCCTTATCTTCAATGCATTGGATTATATGAACCGGCCCTTCGGTTTCGCCTGCTACTATTTCCCGGCCTATGCCATTACGGACTATTCCCGTTCCGCCAGCATTACCAATGCGCTGAACATGGGGGTCGGAGGTTATGTAAACCTGCAGTACCAGCGGCTCCTTCTGGAGAAAATGGATTCCATGTACCGGCATGATGCACTGACCGGCCTGTATAACCGTCTCGGCTTCGGAAAGGCTTACGAAGAAATCTCCGGAGACAACGAGAATCTGGGCAAACCAGTGACACTGATCATGTCCGATCTGGACGGCCTGAAATACATCAATGACACCTTCGGTCATGCGGACGGCGACCGGGCCATCGCGGCCGTTGCCGATGCACTGGTTCGTGCATGTCCCAAGAATGCGCTGGCTGCCCGCTTCGGCGGTGACGAACTCTTCGCCGTGGTGATCGGGGACTGCGATCCGGCCAATATCATCGGCAAGATCGATATGTACCTGCAGGACTTCAATCAGTCCGTAGACCTTCCGTATGTGGTGGCAACCAGCAGCGGTGCCTATACCACCACGATGAATGAAAGCTATCAGGTACTGAAGGCACTGAAGCTCGCGGATGAGAAGATGTACGCCGTGAAGAATGCAAAGCGTGCCCGCGGAGAGTACATCACCAACCGGTGACAGCCGCCCCGCCTGAAGAGGTGGTGACTTCCTCTCGCCTGTCGGTTCCCGTTCGATCAAAATTATAAAAGACAAGAAAATGCTCCGAAACGACTTCAGAAATACGTGTCGCTTCGGAGCATATTATTTGTCAGCGAAAGCTGACCCGAATCTCGCACCAGGTTTTGCGAGGAAGACATGAATGATCGTAGTTTATTCCAACTCAAAAGAAAGACTGCCGTCCGCCGCCTTGCCGTTGGACTCCACGATGATGTAGAAGGAACCCTGTTTCAGGTCCAGGCCAACGTCATTTAACTCTTCCCCGGGCTTCACCGTGAACCACTCCTTCTTCTCTCCGTCCGTGTCATAGTAGACGGTCATGGTTCCGCTGTCCAGCTTCGCATGGTAACGCACATGGCCGGTGCCGTCCCCGGTCCATTTCATCTTGAACGCCTCGGTTCCGTTAAACTCGGAGAAGCTCATGGAGCAGGAATCGGAGTGGCTGGTGCGCACATACATAAGGGCGCTGAAGCTGGAGGCATAGCAGCCGCAGAATGTAAATGCAAGGAGAAGCATCAGGCTCAGGGTAACGATCTTCTTTCTCAGTTTCATACAAAGTTCCTTTCTTTCCCGTGACATTCTGAGGCATCAGCCGAAGAATCTACGCCTTGTCATTCCGAGACGCAGCCAAAGAATCTCCTTAAAACTCAGTAACATCCGCCCGGCCCATGCGGCGGCCCTTGGAGATCAGCATCGGAAGCATCACCGTCAGGTTCGATACCAGGAAGCAGATCAGGCCGAGGACAGAGACATACGGCAGATATCTGCCCTTGGGTATGTACATCAGCTCATTCAGCAGGAAGGTCAGCAGGAAATGTATCGCTGCTCCGATCACGATGGCGATAAGATCCATAAGAAGCAGCTCGGCGGCACATTTCCGGAAGACGGTCTTCTTCGAAAGACCCAGGGCCCGGTACACGCCGAATTCGTAGGTCCGCTTGATATACTGTCCGTTCACGACGGAGTTCACGGTAACTGCCAGGATGACAGAGAGCAGGAACCCACCCACCAAAAGGATGATGTGCAGAGGCATGAGGCTCTGACCAACCTGAATCTTCGAGCGGCTTCCCACCTTCACCTCCCGGTCTCCGATCAGATCGTAGATGTAGTTGTACAGCGCATCTCCTTCCATGGAATCGCTGAAGACATACATGCGGGAGTAATTCTCAGGATCACATTCGATGAGATAGAACACGGTGTAGGTATCCTCCTCGATCAGTGCGTCGACCGTGTAGGAGGTGTCCAGTGAACTATCCACCGTTGCATCCGCGATATCCCCCAGGTGGAGCCCCTTATTTTTCGCAAGCGCCTTGCTGATCGCCATACCGTAATGCTTCATGTCGGAAAGATCCGCCGTGAGTCCGAGGGCCCGGAAGGCCGTCTCCATATCCTCCTTCGAGGAGAATACCATGCTGGAGCTTCCCATCTCAAGCCCGATGGTCGTGATCCAGTCGAGCCCCGGGAAGCCGAGTCCGGTCCGTCCCAGAAGGTGAAGGTTCGGATCCTTCTCCATTTCCCCGACCACCTCATGGTACTGACTGAAGTCCTCATCTCCCGGAAGCGCTTCAACCAGGGCCATCTTCTCATTATGCTTTATATTCTCCTCCCAGTACCAGTCGATGCTGGCGATATAGTTACCGGCAAGGAACATGAGCGTGGTGAAGAAGAGCATGAAAATGATCAGCGCCGCACGGCCTTTGTTATTCCTGATGTAATAAACGGGTGATAACGGATTCATAAATTCCTCCAAATGATTTCAAGTGATGCAGCCCCTGTTATCCGGATCAAAAAATCATTGTTCCGATGCAGCCGGGACGGGCAGTGCATCCGTCCGACGGAACGCTGCCGGCTCCCGGTGGCCGGGGCGGGCAGTACGTCCGGCGGAACGCCGCCGGCTCCCGATCCCGGGGATTAGGAAACCTTGCTCACCATGCCGTCCCACATTTCCACGGTCATGTCCACGTCGGTCAGGATGGAACGGTCATGGGTAACCACCAGGACCAGCCGGTCCTTCGAGTACTCCTTCAGGATCTTCATCACGTTAAATGCATTCTCATGATCCAGCGAAGCCGTTGGCTCGTCCGCGAAGATCACCTTCGGATCATTCAGCATGGCTCTGGCGATGGCCACTCTCTGGCACTGACCGCCGGAGAGCTTCGCAGGACGCTTGCCGAACTCGCGCTCGGAGAGCCCCAGCTTCTTCAGGAACTCCGCAGCCTTCTCCTCCGTGGCCCTGCTGCGGTCGGTTGCTGCCACCATCACATTGTCCATGGCACTCATGTAGGGCACCAGATAATGCTTCTGGAAGACAAAGCCGAACTCCTGTCTCCGGAGTTTCTCCCTCTCGTCGTCCCTGCACTCCGTCACTTCCCTGCCGTTATAGAGGACACTGCCCTCCGTCGGCTTCTTCAGCGTGGAAATGCAGTACATAAGCGTACTCTTGCCGCTGCCGGAGGGACCGATGATGCCCACCAGACCGGTGTCCGGCAGGTCCAGGTCAAAGCCTCCCAGGGCGTACATTTTCTCGTCGGTGTCCGAATCATAGATCATGCTGATATTCTTTATTTCAAACATAGAATTCTCTCCTCTTGATGAGATTTTACGTAATGGTTTTTATAATGCGTATTTCCGTATGACGTTTTCCGGTGACGAAATCCGTCTCGTGTTGAGTTTTTCCGGTGACGGGATTCTCCGCACTCTTCACATGACGGGATTCTTCGCCTTCGGCCCAGAATGACAAAGCCGTTTTAGTCCTCCATCAGATCAAAGGTCTTGATATTATGCACCGTGATCAGGATCGGGATCTGCAGAAGTCCCACGATGGCGAGGAACGCTGCCAGGCATGCGGCGATCTGATCCGGGTACCACCAGGAGGACTCCAGTCCCTGGGGATGGATCAGTACCGCATCCATCACCGCCATTCCGAGGACGGATACTATACCTCCGATCAGCACTCCCGTTCCGAAGAGGATCCCCATTTCCCGCATGATCATTCCGTAGATCTCCCGTTTCGAGAATCCGATGGATGCATACAGGCAGTACTCTCCGACACGATTTCTCATAAATGATACGTAAGCCACCAGCACGGAGATTGCCAGGAAGATCATAACCACCAGCAGGATCACACGGTTTACGTCGTTCACCACAGCCACCGTCTCGACCCGGTAGAATTCCTCATTGTCCGGCCGGTCGACCACGCTGTCCAGCTTCGTGGGGTGGATCCCCAGCGGCTCCGCCAGCTTACTGAAATCCGAATGTTCCTCGTCCGTCAGGATCACGATATACCAGCCGGTATTGTAGAACCCGTTCGGTGTTCCGACGCAGGCCATCACATCCGATTCTATCACTCCCGCAACCTTGAACGCCCTTCCGTAGCTCTGTTCCATGAACCAGTCACCGACTGCCAGGCCGTTGTTCTTCAGGATCGTGCTGTCACAAAGGATCTCACCGTCTCCGGTCGGAAGCGCACCTTCGATCAGCTTCGCGCCCATATGATCCAGAAACTCAGGGATCTGCCCGGATTCAATAAGCGGAAATTCGTAGCTTGTCATGCCCAATACCGCGTTGTAGTTGGCGTTCAGCACCTGCGTATAATATGCATTCCGGACACCCTCCGAGGCCTTCAGCTTCTCAACGAGTTCATCCCTCGCATCTCTTATTGCAGCCCCGGCACCGCCATTCGGATAATCCTCCGGGTTAACTCCCAGCGTTTCCATGGTGAGATCCACATAGGACACCTTCTTCGGAAGTTCCAGAAGCGGTTTCTTAAAGCTCTCCTCCGTCACCTTCAGCAGGTAGTTGACCAGGTACATGGCCGTAAATGTCAGCCCCAGTGCAAGGATCAGCACAAAGCACGTTCGCTTGTTGTTCCGTATGTATTTCGATGCGGATAAACCGGATTTCATAATGATCCTCCATCTTCCCCGGAAGCATTCTTTCGCCCCCTCTGCAGTAAATGTATCACATGCGGTTTCACACAAAAAGTGACCGCAGTCATATCTTTGTCATGTGACATATATGACTGCGGTCATATTCTTCTTTCGTTCACAAAATCCCTCAGCACCGATAGCCGCGCCTTCCGTCCCGGTCGATGCAACTCCTGCACATGTCCCGGCGGATGGCGTCCCTTAGAAGACAGGATCTTGTCATACCGGGTACTTATCTTCGATTTACATTACCAACATATACGTGGCGCAGCCTGGTATGGGCGACATGGGCCAGCCGGTAGACCAGATCCTCATCCGTTGCATCACGATCGGTCATGTGGAAGCAGGGATGGAACCTGGTCACATGGAGCGGTACCTCCGGTCCCATGGTGAAGCCCCGCTTGTCCCGAAGATGGGAAACCCAGGTGGCCAGCTCAAGCATTTCCTCTTCCGTATCATTTTCGCCGGGAATGATCAGCGTCGTCAGTTCCACGTGGGTGTCCTGCACGGCACGCTTGATAAACTCCATGGTCATCTTCCGGTCTCCGCCTACCACTTCATTATAGAAACGGTCCGTAAAGCCCTTCAGGTCGATATTCATGGCATCCACGTAGGGAAGCAGCTTCTCCAGGATAGACACCCGGGCGGTTCCGTTGGTAACGATCACCGTCTTCAGGCCCTTCTCCTTCGCCAGTTTGAAGGTATCCAGTACATACTCGTAACCGATCAGCGGTTCGTTGTAGGTGAATGCAATCCCGATCACACCCATTTTCCTGTATTCATCCGCGGAGTTTACCAGCTGCTCCGGCGTGGTATAGACCCGAAGCCTCCGGGGCGGACTGTTCGGAATCTCCTCATTCCTCGCAATGGGCTCCGGCTGCCTCACGCGCTCCGCCACCCGCTCCGCGATCTCCATGGCACCATCTCCCCAGGAGATATCATCATTCTGGCAGAAGGGACAGCGGAGATTGCAGCCGTAGCTTCCGATAGAGAAGATCTTGGTCCCCGGGAAGAACCGGGCCAGCGGCTTCTTCTCAATGGGATCGATATAGCAGGCGGTATGCCAGCCGTAGTTTGCCGGAACCACCTTGCCATCCTTGCAGATCCGGGCCTTGCAGAAACCCAGTTCACCTTCCTTCAGGTTGCAGTGCCGGAAGCACACATTACAGGTGGTGTCCCGGAAATTACCAAATTGTATCACACTCATGTTGATCACCTCATTTCTGCAACTCTGTACAGCAACCGTTTCCCGACTATCTATGGCGGATCACTTCGAACCGCTGCAGTTGATAATCATCTGCCGGGTCGATGCCGCCCTTCCGGAGCGCGATGGCTATCTGGGTATCCACGTCATCCACGCCCTCTAGGTCCGGAAGCAGCAGCCCCCGTCTTGCACCGCAGGTAACGATCACGCCGTAGCGCTTCACGTCCAGTTCATCCTTCGAATCAATATCCTCCGGCTCCCCCAGAATGTCCACATTTACCTCCAGCCACTTCAGCTCGTCCTCGGTGATGGGCGAAAACCGCGGATCCCGGGTGGATGCGTTGATGGCGTTACTGAGGATCTCCTCGGCGATACAGTCCGTGGTGGGACCGATGGTGCCGATGCAGCCCCGGAGTTCGCCGTACTTATGGATGGACACAAATGCACCTGCCTGCCGGTTGAACACCTCTTCCGGAAGGATCGACCGGATCTCCTCCGGGATATCCTTCAAACGGAGTTTCTTTTTATTCCTGATGTAACTCTCCATGGAGGCCCGTGCCAGCTGCACATAGGCGTCGGACTGCTCCCTTTCTTCTTCCACCTTCCGGAGTCTCTGTTGCAGGAAATGCCGCGTCTCATCCGCTCCCTTCGGATGGAAGGAGCAGATCCCGTAACCGACACCGGTCACGTCCTGATGGGAATAAACCTTTGCCTCCACTGCCACGCCGTCCAGTGCACCTGCCATGATCACGAAGGACCGGTGCCCGCACTCTGCCGCGCGGTCGCAGAAGCTATCGTCAAAGTCCAGCATTTCCCCGAAGGCAGTTCGTCCGGCCACATTCATGATCCGCTGATCATAGACCGGTCCTTCCGGCGCGAAGCCGTAGGGTCCGTCATCCTGCAGCTTGTGGGACAGATCCCCGCTGGCCACAAAGACCGCTTTCCGGCCCAGAGCCTCAACCGCCTTTTGGATATAAATGCCCAGCTGGTAGTGCTCCGCCAGGGACAGACCCGAAAGTCCGATGCGGACGATGTCCCCGCCGGAGTAGTATTTCCGTATAAAATAAAGGGGCACCATGGTTCCGTGATCCAGCCGTTTCTTACGCTCCCCTTCAAAGCCCGCGGGGAAATCATCCTCGAAGGCAAGGGCCGTGATCTGATTCACCAGTTCATGGTCGTACACCTCATCAAATGTCACCTTCGAAGCACGGAACTCACCGAAGTCTCCCTCGGCTCCGACGCCGGGCGAGATATGGAAATAGTCCCGGTACATGGTGGCATGCGGACTTGTGATGATGATGGTCTCGGGCGCAAGGGACGCGATCTCCTGCGCTACAGCTTCATATGAATTGATGGTTTCCCGGACACGTTCCTCGCTCCCTCGTCCGATGTCCGGCACGATGAGTGGCGGGTGCGGTACCATGTATGCTGCGATAATTCCCATATGATTTTCCCCCGTTGATTTTCCACATGTCGGCTAACTCGTCCCGGCTGCGCCGGGCCAGCTAACGCGTGCATATTCAGCTCGGCACAGCCGTGCCGAATATGCACGCTATGCTTTATCCTTTTAAGGCCAGCGTCAGTTTTACCCGGTCATGGATCCCTGTTTTATCATAGATACTGGAAATGTAGTTCTTCACGGTTCCTTCGGAGATGTACAGTCTGTCTGCAATCTGGCGGTTGGTAAGGCCTTCGGCAATGAGGGTACAGATCTCCTTCTCCCGTTCGGTGAGGGGATCCGCCGCATTCTCCAGAGCGCTGATCTCGCCACGCATATCCGCGCGGGATGTGCCGTCCGGTCCGCGGTCAGCTACTGAATCCCCTGATCCTCCGGTGCCGCTCCCTGAAGTACCTGCACCGGACAGTCCACCCGCAGATCCAACGGCAGCAGTACGCGCTGCCATCAGTGCGGTCAGCCGCTGCATTACCTTCGCATCCAGCACGGTGGTTCCTCCCAGGATCTGCCGCACGGCTCCGAGGATCGCGTTCTTCCCGCTGTCCTTAAGCAGGTATCCGTCCGCTCCCCGGCTGATGGCTGCCGTTATGTTCTGATCATCGTAGAAGGTGGTGAGCACCAGGATCTTCACCGCCGGGTACAGCTTCTTCATTTCCCCGATCAGTTCGATACCGCCCATGCCCTTCATGTTCAGGTCCACAAGGGCCAGGTCGGGCTGTACGCTGTTTAACTGTTCCAGTGCTTCCACGCCGTCATGTGCCTTACCGACGATCTCATGATCGTTCAGGGACAGGATGATCTCCAGACTGTCGAGAAGCATAGTTTCATCATCTACCAGAAGTATCTTACTCATAGTTTTCTCCATATTAAAATCCTTCGCGTTGCTCAGGATGTAATTCTGAGGCGTCAGCCGAAGAAT
>JAFRWY010000100.1 GCA_017437905.1 Eubacterium sp. | reverse complement strand
CTTCATGCCCAGCTGCTCCATAACCTTTTTAAAACGGTATCTGTAGGACGGATAATCCATGGGACGGCCGTCCTCGGACAGGAATATCCTGTCTCGTTCCCCGGTCAGGCCACCCTCTGCCGGAAGGGCCCGGTTATGCTCCCCGGTTCGGTCGTCCCGGGACGGCGTGACCCTGTCACGCTCTCCTGACAGCATAGCCCGATCCTCCTTCCGGTCCGGCAGATCCCGGATATATCGCGAAAAGAGCGGAAAAAGCTCGGGAAGCAGCGGTACGCAGCGGTTCTTCCCCGCATTTGTCTTGATTCCGCAGTGCAGCTCTTTGTCCGACAGGGAGAGTTCTCTCCTTGTAAGAGTCACCAGCTCCGTCGGCCGAAGTCCTGTATAACAGGCGATCAGGATCATATCTACGTAAGGGAGCCTGCGGTTTTCCCACAATATACCCAGTTCTTCTTCCGTAAAGGGCTTATGGGGATAGACCGGAGGGTCCTGTTTTACACGGTCCAGAAGAGGAACCGGGTTCACCTCCGTGAGACCGGCCTTGATGGCGTATTTATAAAGTTGATTGCAGAGTCCTTTCATCCGGAGACGTGTTGTACTGTGCAGATCCGGTGCAGTGATGCACACCTCCAGGTCGATGGGACGGATATCTGCAAATTTTTTCGAGTGGATCGGTTCGAAGAACCGGTATGCGGACTCCCAGGTCCGGATCATGGAATCCGAAATCGTCCGGAAATGGATCTGTTTCCATGCGGAGTATATGTCCCGGAACGTGTGTGCCGGAACAGAATCCCCTGATTTTTCGTCATTTTCTTTCTGGTTATGTAGAAAAAGTGCGACGACAGCTTCGTCCCTTGTCCTGTAATATCCGATCGGAAGTCTTTTCTGATTGTAGCATTTGTACTCCGGGTCATAATAGCAATTTTCAGTGATAATAGCGATATACGGACGGGAACGGCGCCCTTTCAGCCGGTAAACTGATCCATAGCCGTTTTTTCTTTTCATATCATCCATACGCAAAACCTCCGTTTGAATTCTTTTTATATCACACTACGACTATGATTTTATTTTACAATAAGGTACATTTGTCTGCTATTGATCAGTTATACGGAAAAACAGAGCCACAAAAGACCGATTTCTTCTTTTGTAGCTCTGTTTCTCTATTTTTCTTATAATTTCTTCCGTGTAGGCTACGTGTTCGCTATGTGCCCCGGATTACTCCTTAACGCCACCAAGTGCAACACCTGCGATGATGTACTTGGAAAGGAAGAAGTACATAACAAGGATCGGGATTACCGTGGTAAGAAGTCCACAGTAGATCAGACCCCAGTCTCTATCCTTATCGTTCGCTTTCAATGCCTCCACGTACATAGGCATTGTACGCTTGTTAGGCTCCGTCGCAAGAATGATGGACGGAGTATAGAGATTGTTCCATGTTCCTACGAAACCGAAGATGGCCTGCGTAGCCATAGCCGGCTTCAGAAGCGGAAGAACGATCCGGTTGAATGTTGCAAACTCGGACGAACCGTCGATTCGTGCTGCCTCAACGATTTCCAGAGACAAGCCTGTCTCCATATACTGCTTCATAAAGTACACCGTAGTCGGAGCAGCGATTGCCGGAATAATGAGCGGCAGGAATGTTCCGTACATATGTGTCAGCTGGCAGATGTTGATGAAACCTACGATGGAAACCTGTGTCGGGATCATCATGATCGCGTAGATAAATGCCCATACGAATTTCTTTCCTTTGAAATTGTAGGCAGTTACCGCGTAAGCTGTCAGTGAACCAAAGTAGATCTGAAGAATCGTTGCAGGAACCGTTACGATCAACGAGTTCAGCATTGCCTGAAGGACGTTGACACCATTGGTCTTCTCTGTACTGTTCAGCAGGTTTTTGAAATTCGTAAAGAATTCGCCACCCGGCAGGAACTTAAGACCGGTCGTGATGTCCTGTGATTTCAGTGTTGAGTTGATTATAAGAATATAAAATGGAAAGATTGAAATAAAGCAGAGAATGATGCAGACGATGTAACGTCCGATCTTCCTGTGGTTCAACCCTTTTACTTCCTGATCCATATCGTCACCTACCTCCCGTCCTTAGATTTTTCCTGTGTCAACTTATAGAATACAAGGCTGACGAGCATAGTTACGATAAAAAGTACTACGGAATATGCAGCTGCACGACCAAGATCGATAGCACCGCTACCCTGGGTACTGTATTTCTTGATCAGCATCATTACCGTTGTTGTGGAATTGATACTTCCGCCGCTTTCAGTGATGATCTGCGGACCACCGCCGTTGAACAGCTGGGGAATATCAAACATCTGAAGACCACCGATTGCAGAAGTTACAAGTGTGTACTGCAGGATCGGCTTCAGAAGAGGCAGAGTGATCTTGAAGAACTGCTGCTTCGAGCTGGCACCATCCACCATGGCTGCTTCGTACAGAGCCGGGTTGATGCCGAGGATTCCTGCGCAGAGAACGATCATTGTATTGCCATACCACATCCAGAACTGAATGAATGCAATAATGATCAGTGATGCCCAACCGTGACTTAGTATACCGGTTGGGTTCGTGACCAATCCCATATTTCGTAGGATCGTCGTGAATGGGCCGTAATTCTCAAACAGACTGTAGAACAAGAATCCGATAGTTGCTGCCGTGATGATGTTCGGCATGTACATGATGACCTTGAATGCACCTGTTCCCTTTAACTTGTATCTTACATCGGTAAACCATGCGGCAAGTACCAATGAAAGAAGAATCTGCGGAATGAAGTTCAGAATCCAGAGAACAGCAGTAATGGCAAGAGCCTTCCATACCTCTCCGCCGGCTTTGTCACCAAATACATAATTGGTGAAGTTTCCAAATCCAAACGTCTCAACGACTTTACGCCCATTCTTTGCAGAATAGATCAGGGAATTATAGAAGGTATAAATCAAGGGATACAATTGAAATACAAAGAACACAAGAAAAAACGGAACGATAAACATAACACCGTATTTTCCGTGTTCAACCGTTTTTTGCTTTTTCAAACTGTAACCTCCTCCCTTTTCTTTCAAAGAACACGCACCAGCATATAGTTATGCTGATGCGTGTCCGACGATCATCTAAAATCTAGACAATCAACCACAATTTACTCAGCAGCTTCGATACCAAGCTCAGTCTTGCACTTATCCTTGATGTTAGCCATTACGTCGTCAACACTCTTCAGGTCGCCGGCAACATAGCTGCTAACTGCATCACAGATATAGTTCTCGATGTTCTTATCCTGGTATGTTACAGCACCCTGCTTGATAGAAGGAGCTGCTTCTGCATATGTACCGTAAGGATTCTGTCCGCCAAGGAATGCGATACCAGCGTTGTCAGCTGCGATCTCGCCACCATTGACAAGTCTGTCGTTTGCAGCAGAGCTGGAAACAGCAT
Source organism: Eubacterium sp. (assembly GCA_017437905.1). GTDB lineage: Bacteria > Bacillota > Clostridia > Lachnospirales > Lachnospiraceae > Eubacterium_Q. Next base: position 10,512 of record JAFRWY010000100.1, on the reverse strand, counting down.
CACCGGTCTTGTTTGTGATCTGAACCAGGATGTCATTGTCGCAGCAAAGCTCATACAGAAGGAACTTGCAAAGTTCCGGATTCGGAGTATCCTTACCTACAGATACATAGGTACCACCCCAGTAGTAAACCTGCGGACCTACTACAGCGCCCCAGGAACCGTTTGTTGCACCATTACCAGTCATAACGCCGATGAACCACGGGCATCCGAAGTAGCAGAATACGTCCTTGCCGTCCTGCATCTGCTCAGCCCAGCTACCATCCCACATACCTGTCAGGTTTGTGTAACCGCCGTCAGCCAGCTTCTTAGCCTTCTCAGCATAATCTGTCATTGTTGAATCCGGCTTGAATACTTCAACGCCGTCAACTTCCTGTACCCAAGCTTCTGTCTTAGCGTTGCAGACTGCATAGTAGATATCCTTAACGCCGGAAACGATCTTGTATCCCTTTGCCTTCAGCTCTTCAGCTGCTGCGAAGAAGGAATCCCAATCTTTAAGCTTGTTCTGGATCTCAGCCGGATCATCTGTTCCCCATACATCCTTAGCGATTGCACGGTTGTAGAATACAGAACCAGCTGTGGACTGCCATGTAACTGCCTTAAGCTGTCCGTTGTAGGTACCGAAATCCTTAGCATACTGATAAGAATCAGCGATCATGTCATCTGTAAATCCGATGGACTTAAGATCAAGAGTCTTGGTGTCATCCTCAATCCAGTACTTTGCGGATCCGATATCAGCCGGGATCAGAGACGGATACTTGTCAGATGTGAAAGCAGCCTCTGTGATGGTCAGGTCGTCAGACTTTGTACCCTCAACGATACCCTCATAGTACTCGTTGAGCTCCGGATGATTCTCAAGAACGATGTCCATCTTCTTCTTGAAGTCATCATCCCAGGAATAACCGTAGATCTTCTTGGAAGCAACATCCCATCCTGTCATGTCAAGAGTGATCTTGCCATCCTTGGATGTGATAGAGTTACCGGACGGTGCCTCGGTTGCTTCTGTGGCTGCACCGCCTGTAGTAGCCTCTGTAGCTGTTCCTGTAGTAGCCTCTGTAGCCGGTGCTGTTGTGTCAGCGTTTGTGCCAGTGTCCTTACTGTCGCCTCCACATGCGAGGCGAGAATTTTGCAGGCTGGGAATTATGCGGGCCGGAAATATTTTATGCGGAAAAAAAGTATTTTCACACCGCAGGGAGTATAACTATAAATGTAGGGCAGTTTACACGCGCATTGATCCACTGAAGGAGGAGGCGACGGGAGATGACCATACGTGAGCAGTTTGAACAGGAGGAGCATGAACGCCTTTCGACCTATGCTGCGTTCAGCGACCGGTCCCGGGGACGGGAACGGCCGGAGGAAGAGAGCGATATCCGGACAGTCTACCAGAGAGACCGGGATCGGATCATCCACTGCAAGTCCTTTCGCCGTCTGAAGCATAAGACCCAGGTGTTCCTGTCACCCTACGGGGATCATTACCGGACCAGACTGACACATACACTGGAGGTGGCCCAGATCGCACGGACTATCGCCAAGGCCGTACGGGCAAATGAAGATCTGACCGAAGCCATTGCCCTCGGCCATGATCTTGGCCATACGCCCTTCGGACATGCGGGAGAACGGGCCCTGACCAGAGCCAGCGGTCATATATTTCTTCACAGCGAGCAGAGTGCAAGAGTCGTGGAACGGCTTGAGAAGGACGGAAGAGGGCTGAACCTGACCTGGGAGGTAAGGGACGGCTTCCGGAACCACCGGACCAGCGCAAAACCCGCCACCCTGGAGGGAGATATCGTCCGGGTATCCGACAAGATCGCCTACATCAATCATGACATCGATGACGGAATCCGTGCCGGACTGCTTTCGGAGGACAGCCTGCCCCCGGAATGTACGGAGGTACTGGGGCATAGTACCCGGGACCGGATCAATACCATCATTCTGGACACGGTGGAGGCTACCCAGAACAGACCCCGTGTGGCCATGTCGGAGCCGGTGGAGAAAGCACTTCTGTCACTCAGAGGCTTCATGTTTGAGGAACTATACAGAAACCCTGTGGCAAAGGGGGAGGAAGGCAAGGCGGAGGAGATCGTCGCCATGCTGTACCGTTATTATCTGGAGCGTCCGGAATGTATGCCTGCGGAGTTCCTTCGGATGATCGATGAAGGAGAACCGAAAGAGACGGTGGTCTGTGATTATATTGCGGGCATGACGGACAATTATGCAGTACTGAAGTTCCAGGAGATCTTTATACCCCACTCCTGGCAGAGGATATAGAAAGAAATGTAACATCCGGAGGATACGGGCGGGGCCGGATCACCGGGCGCCCGGGAGATGTTGCATAAGACGGAGGAAGACAGGATGTTCTACCCAGAGGAGGTAGTGGAGGAGGTCCGCTCGAGAAATGATATCGTGGACGTGATCTCTTCCTATGTGGGATTAAAACGTGCGGGCAGCAATTTCACCTGCTGCTGTCCGTTCCATAATGAGAAGACCCCTTCGTTCTCTGTCAGCAGACAGAAGCAGATGTTCTACTGCTTCGGATGTCATGAGGGAGGAAATGTGATCAGTTTCATCATGAAGTATGAGCATTATACATTTCCGGAGGCGCTGAAATATCTGGCAGACCGGGTGGGTTATTCCCTGCCGGAGATCGAGCCGTCAGAGGAGGAGAAAAGGAAGGCAGGCCGGAAGGTCCAGCTCCGGGAGGTGAATACATCCGCGGCAGCGTATTTCCATTTTCTTCTTACAAAGACCCAGCGGGGGAAGCCGGGCTATGAATATTTCCGGGAGAAGCGGAAATTCACGGATGAGACCATAGCGAAGTTCAGTCTGGGATATGCGGACATCTACGCGGATGATCTGCATAAGTATCTGAAGAGCAAAGGGTATTCCGACGAGATCATGCGGGATGCCGGCCTGGTGGACTTTGACGAAAGACACGGACCCCATGACCGGTTCTGGAACCGGGTCATGGTACCGATCCTGGATCTGAACGGCAAATGTATCGCCTTCGGAGGCCGGGTGCTCGGGGATGCAAAACCGAAGTATATCAATACAAGGGAGACAGAGCTCTTCGATAAGGGGCACAATCTCTTTGCGTTGTATCTGGCCAGAAGGAGCCGGCGGAGGGGAATGATCCTCTGCGAGGGCTACATGGATGTGATCACCCAGCATCAGGCAGGATTCGACAACGCGGTCGCGTCTCTGGGAACCGCATTTACGGAGGGGCAGGCAGCCCTGATCCGGCGGTTCACGAAGGAAGTATATCTGGCTTATGACAGTGATGAGGCAGGAAGAAATGCGGCGAAGAAGGCCATTGCGATCCTTCGGGCCCAGGGACTCTCCCAGAGAGTGATCGACCTTTCACCTCATAAGGATCCGGATGAATTCCTTGCAGCGGAAGGCGTGGAAGCATATGAGCAGAGGATCCGGGATGCGCTTCCGGGAAGACTGTTTGAGATCCGCGAACTGAGACGGCAGTACCGGCTGGAGGATCCGGAGGAGAAGACCGCATTTATGCGGGAGACGGCGAAAACGCTGGCCGGGATCGAGGACGTGACCGAACGCTCCAATTATTGTGACACGGTTGCGGAGGAATACGGTCTGGATGGGAATCTCCTTCGTCAGGAGGTGACCCGGTTCGGTATGATCGGTCTGGAACGCCGGACGGCGGACCGGACGGAGCGTCCGCCGGATGCGTATGAAAGCCGGGCTTCCGGTACAAGCCGTGCGGCTCCGGAGGATCAGCCGGACAGTACGGAACGTCATCTGCTGACATGGATGGTGAACCGCCCAGAGCTCTTCTCAAAGTTGGGAGAGTACATTTCCGAAACGGATTTTACGGGACGCGTCAGGGAGGTGGCGGATGAACTCTTCCGGCAATACCGGGAGACGGGAACGGTTCAGCCCGCGGCGATCCTCAGTCGTTACGAGGAACCCGAGGATCAGAGGGTGATCGCGGGAATCCTGAACAGCGAATTCCCCTTTGAGACGGATCAGGTTGCGGCGGAGAAGGCCCTCACGGAACTGGTACGGAAACTGAAGCTCCGGACCATCGACCGGTCCCTTCGGGAAGGCGGCGGCGGAGCACTTGAACTGGCAAGAAAAAAGAAAGATGTTCAGAGAATACAGATTCGGCTCTGAACGGATATGATTTAAGGAAGGAAATAATATGGCAACGAAGAAGAAAACAGAGGCAGAGCAGGCAGTACAGGCAGAAGAGAAGAAGACAGTGAAGAAGTCTGCGGAGAAGAAGGACGTGGCAGAGAAGAAGGAAGCTGCGGAGAAGAAAGAGCCGGCAGAGAAGAAGGAAACTGCGAAGAAGCCGTCGAAGAAGGAAACGGCGAAGAAGGATGCGTCAAAAGGAAAGAAGGAATCGGCAGCCGCTTTGCAGGAAGGCCCTACATCCGAAGAACTGGAGGCTGAGGCTGACCGTCTGCTGGCAGAATCCGAACTGGAAGCGCCTCTGGAGATGGAGGAACTGGATCCGGGTGAAAGAGATGCGCTTTCGGCACTGGATGATATGGACTTTGAGGATGAGGAAGCCAAGCAGGAAAGAAAGAAGGCCACGGATGAGCTGATGAACAATCCGGTCTTCAAGAAGAAACTGGAAGTGCTCCTCGGAAAAGCCAGAAAAGAGAAGAATGTCATCGAAGATTCGGAGATCATCGAGGCATTCAAGGAGAACAGTGAGCTCCTGACACCGGTCAGCTTCACGGCGATTCTTGATTATTTCGAGAATAACGGTGTGGATGTCCTCACCATTACGGAAGATGATGACGAACTTCCCGATGATGATTTTGATTTTGCCCTTACGGACGATGAGGAGCTGGAGCAGATCGATCTGGAGCAGGTGGATCTGTCCGTACCGGAGGGTGTCAGCATCGAGGATCCGGTCCGCATGTACCTGAAGGAGATCGGTAAGGTTCCGCTTCTTTCCGCAGAGGATGAGATCGAGCTTGCCAAGAAGATGGAAGAGGGAGACGAGGAAGCGAAGAAGAAGCTGGCCGAGGCGAACCTCCGTCTGGTTGTCAGCATCGCAAAGCGTTATGTGGGACGCGGCATGCTGTTCCTGGATCTGATCCAGGAAGGAAATCTCGGCCTGATCAAGGCGGTTGAGAAGTTCGATTACCGGAAGGGCTATAAATTCTCCACCTATGCAACCTGGTGGATCCGTCAGGCCATCACGCGTGCCATTGCGGATCAGGCCAGAACCATCCGTATTCCGGTGCATATGGTAGAGACCATCAACAAACTGATCCGTGTATCCCGTCAGCTGCTTCAGGAACTGGGACGTGAGCCCGCACCGGAGGAGATTGCCGAGGAGATGGATATATCCGTGGACCGTGTCCGTGAGATTCTGAAGATCTCCCAGGAGCCGGTATCGCTGGAGACACCGATCGGTGAAGAGGAAGACAGTCATCTGGGTGACTTTATCCAGGATGAAAATGTACCGGTACCGGCGGAAGCCGCTGCATTTACACTGCTGAAGGAACAGCTGGTGGAAGTGCTGGGTACACTGACGGATCGTGAGCAGAAGGTGCTCAGACTCCGGTTCGGACTGGATGACGGACGTGCACGTACGCTGGAAGAAGTAGGTAAGGAATTCAACGTGACCCGTGAACGGATCCGTCAGATCGAGGCAAAGGCGCTTCGGAAGCTGCGTCATCCTTCCAGAAGCAGAAAACTGAAAGAATTCCTGGAGTGATAGCATATGAGAGAATTGGGGAAAAGGTTACAGACGATCGTAGACTATGTTAAGCCGGATCAGCGGGTGGCTGATGTCGGCTGTGACCATGCTTATGTCAGCATGGAACTTGCAGAGAAAAAGAACTGTACCGTGATCGCCATGGATATCAATGAAGGCCCGCTGTCAATCGCAAAAGACAACATTTACGGACAGAAACTTGACTCGAAGATCGAGACCCGCCTGTCGGACGGTCTCAAGGAACTTGCAGCCGGAGAGGTGGACGCGATCGTGATCGCCGGTATGGGAGGCCATCTCATCGCGGACATCCTGCGGGATGGTGCGGAGAAACTCCGGCCGGGGATGCAGCTGGTGCTGTCGCCCCAGTCGGATCTTCGGCTGGTGCGGTACTCCCTTCGGAAGCAGAACATCTTTATCGAGCAGGAGGCCTGCCTTCAGGATGCTGGGAAATGGTACTTCGTGCTGAACTGCACGGTTGGCCTGAAACTGCCCGGAGAGGTTCCGGATGAGGAAGCGAAGGCACATATGATGTATGGGACGTGGCTGCCGCAGCATCCGACGAAGGAATTCGAAGAGTATCTGGCATGGGAGGCAAAGGGACTGGAGGATCTGATCACTTCGCTGGAGAAGCAGAAAACTCCTGCGGCCCGTGCCCGGAAGGGAGGCCTCATAAAGCAGCTGGAGGAGAGTAGAAGGATACGTGATTTTATAAAGGAGAAGGAATGAAGGAGATAACTGTTACGATCCGTGACGGGGAAAACCGTCGGGAGCTGACTCTGGAGAGCGGAACACCGCTGCTCAGGCTGGTGAATCAGGATCCCACATTCGGACAGATGATCGTAGCCGCAAAGGTGGACGAGCGTCTGGTGGAGCTGGGATACAGACTGTTCCGGTCGGCAGAGGTGGAATTCGTGACCACGGCGACTCCCATCGGTTATGACATGTATAAAAGGAGTCTGATCCTTCTGATGGTACGTGCGTACTTTGAAGTATTTCCGGAGAAAAGGATACGGGTTCTGTATTCTCTCGGACAGGGCTTCTTCTGCACGGTGCATGATACGGAGGAACGGATCCTGGAACCGACACCTCAGGAACTGGCTGAGGTGAAGAAGGTGATGCGTCGGCTGGTGGAGGAGAAACTTCCGATCGAGAAGAAGGTGGTTAAGACCAGTGATGCCGTCCGTCTGTTCCGGGAACGGGGGATGGAGCAGAAGGCGGAACTCTTCCGGTATCGGAGAGCCTCCCGGGTGAACCTCTATTCGCTGGACGGATATGAGGATTATTTCTATGGATATATGCTGCCGTCTACAGAGGGCTTGTCACGCTTTAATCTGATCCAGTTTGACGACGGTTTTGTTCTCGTGGTTCCGCGCAGGAATTCACTGGAGATCGGCCGGGGCCATGGGGCACCGGAGTCCCTTTATACGGCTCTTCGTGAGGCGGAGGACTGGGGCAATCAGCTGGGACTCTCCGGCGTCGGGCAGTTGAATACCGAGATCTGCAACGGACATCTGAATGATCTGATCCTGATCCAGGAAGCGGTTATGGAGAAGCAGATCGCGGATATTGCGGAGGAGATCCATTCGCAGAAGAAGAAGCTGGTGCTGATCGCCGGCCCTTCCTCTTCGGGCAAGACCACATTTTCCAACCGGCTTTCGGTACAGCTTCGGGCTCACGGCCTGACGCCGCACCCCATCGCCATGGATAATTTCTTCAAGGAACGGGTGGATACGCCGAAGGATGAGAACGGGCAGTACGATTTCGAGTGCATCGGAGCCATGGATCTGGAGCTGTTCAACAACACCATGGAACGGCTGCTGGAGGGTGAAGAGGTGCCCATGCCCCGGTTTGATTTTACGCTGGGAGAGAAGAAATTCGACGGAAGAACCCTGAAGCTGACGCCGGAGGATGTCCTTGTGGTGGAAGGGATCCATGCACTGAATCCCGCGTCCACCTATGCACTGCCTTCGGATTCCAGCTACAAGATCTATATCAGTGCCTTAACGCAGCTGAACCTGGATGAGCATAACCGGATCTCTACATCGGATACCCGTCTGCTCCGGCGGATCGTCAGGGATAACCGTACCCGCGGCAATAACGCGGCGAATACCATCCGGATGTGGGAATCGGTACGAAGAGGGGAAGAGAGGAATATCTTCCCGTATCAGGGCGAAGCGGATGCACTGTTTAATTCGGCGCTGATCTATGAACTTCCGGCCATAAAGATATTTGCGGAACCGCTGTTATTTACGGTGCCGCAGGACTGCGAAGAGTATTACGAAGCCAAGCGGCTTCTGAAGTTCCTGGATTATTTCCTGGGAATCGATTCCAGTACGGTACCGACGAATTCCCTGCTTAGGGAATTTATCGGCGGAGGATGTTTTGAGATCTGATATCCGGGTCTCGTGCACGGGATTCGGGCCGGCTTTCGCTGAAAAAAATTCTTCATCACTTCGTTCCTAAAATGACATGGGTTGTCACCTTTGAATGAAGGAGAAGAATCATAGAAATGCCGAGCAGAACGATAAGCCGGGTTATGTCGTGGGTGATCATCTATCTAGACCGTATGTTACCATACGGCTCAAGCAACCTACCATGAGCAGAGCGGGCAGCCCTGTAGCTCAATCTTGGTCTTGCTTCGGATGGGGTTTACAGAGCCTGTCCTGTTACCAGAACAGCGGTGAGCTCTTACCTCGCCATTTCACCCTTACCGGCCGAAGCCGGCGGTATATTTCTGTTGCACTTTCCCGGGAGTCGCCTCCGCCGGACGTTATCCGGCATCCTGCCCTGTGAAGCCCGGACTTTCCTCACCCGGCAGATCCTTTGCCCGTGGGAACTCCCTGGGGAGACCACACGAACGGGAACAGCCGGCCGCGATCACCTGTCCTGCTCGACAGGATGTAGTGTAGCACATGAGGGACGAAGAGTCAATTGAAGTGAATATCGGACACAGAATAGTTGACAAAAACTGCCCACATGCCCGTGGATTAAAGGATGACATGTGGGAAGTTTAATAATTTAATATATCCGGAACATGCGATGACCGGATGGGGGATGTCATACCGAACGAACGGAGAGCGGAATGCATCCGGAACAAATAAGCGGTGTCATTCTGAACGCGCGAAGCGCGTGAAGAATCTCAGGATCTACAAAGAACAAAGGAGGAGAAACTGTATGGAACTGGCAACCTGTATCAGGGAGAGAAGAAGTGTGCGCCGTTATACGGACGAACTCGTGGATCATGAAACCATCGAGAAGATCATCGACCTTGCACGGTTTGCACCGTCATGGAAGAACACACAAACCACACGTTACTAGGTGGTGGAGGATTCGGAGAAGATCGCAAAGATCTGCGAAGAGGGCGTGCTGGGCTTTGAAGGCAATCAGAAGACCCTTTCCAAGGCAAAGCAGCTTGTGGTGATCGCTACGGTAAACAAGCGCTGCGGTTACGAAAGAGACGGTTCCTTTACCACCTCCAAGGAGGACCGCTGGGAAATGTTTGATGCGGGGATCGCAAGCCAGACATTCTCCCTGGCAGCACATTCCATGGGCGTCGGCAGTGTTATGATGGGTATCTTCGATGAGGCAAAGATTGCTGAGATCATCGGTCTCCCGGAAGGCCAGAGCGTATCCTGCCTGCTGACGATCGGATATCCGAAGTTTATCCCGGATCCGGTTCCGAGAAAGGAAGTGGCGGATCTCCTTACCTACGTGGAGTAACGGACATATCTGCAGCAACATGCGGGTTCATGGCATCCGGCCGCGAACAGGGAGACATGTGCTGTAACATAACAGGAGACAGAAAGTTTTGAAAAGGTTATTTATCGCTGAGAAACCCAGTGTCGCGCAGCAGTTTGCGACGGCACTGGGCATTCGCAGCGCCAGAAAGAACGGATATATCGAAGAGGGAGATACCATCATAACCTGGTGCGTGGGACATCTGGTGACCATGAGTTATCCGGATGCCTACGATGCGTCTCTGAAGAAGTGGAGCATGGATACCATCCCTTTTATTCCGGAGCAATATAAATATGAGATCATTCCGTCCGCATCCGGTCAGTTCAAGATCGTATCACAGCTTCTGAACCGCGAGGATGTGGACACCATCTATGTCTGCACGGACTCGGGACGGGAAGGAGAATACATCTACCGCCTGGTGGACCAGATGGCTGCCGTACCGGATACAAAGCGGAAATTCCGTGTATGGATCGATTCCCAGACGGATGAGGAGATCAACCGGGGGATCCGTGAGGCGCGGCCTCTTTCGGCTTACAACGCCCTGTCGGATGCGGCATATCTTCGTGCGAAGGAAGACTATCTGATGGGAATTAATTTCTCCCGTGCCCTTTCACTGAAATATGCCTGGAAGGTGAAGGATTATCTTGGAATGGATAAATGCGTGATCGCCGTGGGACGCGTTATGACCTGCGTGCTGGGGATGATCGTGCAGCGGGAACGGGAGATCCGGGATTTTACGCCCACACCCTTCTACCGGGTGCTTGCAAATGTGGGAAAGAAGCCGGAGGAAGCGGACAACACCATGCTCTTCGAAGCAGAGTGGAAGGCGGTTCCCGGCAGCAGATATGAGAACAGTCCGCTGCTCTATAAAGAGAACGGATTTAAGAAGCGGGAGACGGCGGAGGAACTGATCCGGATGCTGGAGGAACCGCTTCCGGTCACGCTCCGGGTGGAGAAGATCACGAAGAAGACGGAGAAGTAGAATCCTCCGCTGCTGTACACCCTGGCGGAGCTGCAGAACGACTGCTCCAGGATCTTCAAGATCAATCCCTCACAGACCCTGGAGATCGTACAGG
>JAFRWY010000099.1 GCA_017437905.1 Eubacterium sp. | reverse complement strand
CTTTTAAAGGGAGTCTTTCTTCGCCGGAGGCCGGAAATGCAGTAAGGAAAGGGATTCTAAAGGCAGATCCGACTGCCGTGGTGGATGTGCTTCCGCTGGCGGACGGCGGGGAAGGAACCGTGGATGCGCTGATCTCCTGCATGGGAGGAGAGAAGGTCAAAGTTACGGTGACCGGTCCGCTGGGAGAACCGGTGCTCTCGGAATATGGAAGCCTTCCGGGAGGACGGACGGCGGTGATCGAAATGTGCAGCGCGGCAGGTCTTCCGCTGGTGCCGGAGAATCGAAGAGATCCGCGATATACTACGACGTATGGTGTCGGTGAGATGATCCGGGATGCCATCGGACGCGGCTGTGACCGGTTTATGATCGGGATCGGAGGGAGTGCGACAAATGACGGCGGCGTGGGAATGCTTCAGGCTCTGGGCTTTGAGTTCCGGGATGCCGAGGGGCGTGAGATCCCCCGCGGAGCAGCCGGATTAAAGGATCTTACGCAGATCCGAAGGGAAAAGATGCTTCCGAAACTGACGGAATGCACCTTCCGGATCGCATGTGATGTGACGAATCCTCTGTGTGGTCCGGCCGGCTGCAGTGCGGTCTACGGGCCGCAGAAGGGCGCAACAGAGGAAATGATCCCTGAGATGGATCAGAGCCTCCGGGCCTATGCGGAGCTGGCAAAGCAGAGCTTTCCGGAAGCAGATGCGGATTACCCGGGTGCGGGAGCGGCCGGGGGCATGGGTTTTGCGTTTCGGACATTTCTTCATGCGGAGCTGACGCCCGGTGTTAAGATCGTGACGGAAGAGACGCATCTGGAAGCCTATATCCGGCAGGCAGATCTGGTGATCACCGGAGAGGGGCGGCTGGACGGGCAGACGGCCAGCGGCAAGGCTCCCGTGGGTGTTGCACGGATCGCAAAAATGTACGGCAAGCCCGTGATCGCATTTGCGGGAAGCGTTGCAGAGGATGCGGAGGTGCTGCATACCGGGGGAATCGATGCCTTCTTTCCGATCGTGAGAGGTGCCCTGACCCCGGAGGAGGCCATGGAGCCGGAGCGGGCGAAGAAGAACCTTGCGGCTGCTGCGGAGGAGGCAATCCGGCTGCTGGCAGTGAGACAGGAGTGACCATGAAAAGTGTGGGATTTTCCCGTGGAGATTCCGCACAATCCGTGATAGAATTGTATCGTTATGTTGAACTTACGTGTCGCAGGGCAAAAGCCGCGTGCGATACATTTTCATAGAAGGAGGTTTGAAATGATTCAGGTTTATTGCTACAGCAAATGCACCACCTGCAAGAAGGCTCTGAAATGGCTGGATGATCGTGGGGTGAAATACCAGTTGCTGGATATCAAGGAGCAGCATCCGGACGAGGAAACGCTTCGGAAATACCATAAGGACAGCGGGCTTCCGCTGAAGCGGTTCTTCAATACCAGCGGTCTGCAGTACCGTGCGCTGGAGCTTTCGAAAAAGCTGCCGGATATGAGCGAGGACGAGCAGTTCCGGCTGCTGGCATCCGACGGCATGCTGGTGAAGCGTCCGCTTCTGGTGAAGGGGAAGACCGTACTGACCGGCTTTAAGGAAGCAGAGTGGGAGACCGTGATCTGACAGCAGGCAGTGGACGGCCGCAGCTGAGAGGGCCGGTGAGATACCAAAACGGAGCGGCCAAAGAAGCGCTGCGTATGAATGGATAGAGGGGACATTTACATGAAAGAAACCGTTCTTATGTTCGCGATTCCGGATAAGGGAGTTCGAAATGATCTTCGGAATCTGCTTACACCTCTGAAGGTACAGATGAAATATGTGGAGCGGCCGCAGTACAACCGCACACTTGCATATCTGGCGGGGCTGCAGCCCATGAAGGATCTTCCGCTTCCTTATGACGGACCGGAATTCGAGGAGCCGCTGCTTATCTTTGCGGGCTTTTCGGATCAGAAGCTGGGCGTGATCCTGGATGCGCTGAAAAAATATGAGAGGTGCAGCTTTCCGCTGAAAGCCGTGATGACGGAAACCAGTCAGAACTGGGCAGCGGCATATGCTTACATTCATATCAAGGCGGAGCATGAATCCCTGCACCGGGAGAATCCGTAACGGCGGAACATTTCCGGGGGAGGGAAGACGTAATGAAAAATGCAGGATCGGTTGATTCTGCGAAAATGACGGAGATATCATGATTTCAGATAAGGATACGATCTGCGCCATCGCAACGGGCACGGGAAGTGCCGGGATCGGAATCGTCCGGCTCAGCGGGCCGGAGGCGATCCCGATCGCGGAGCGGCTGTTCCGCGGGAAGCGCAGGATCTCGGAACTGAATAGTTATACGGCGGCATACGGGCATCTGGTGCGTGGATGTGATCATAAGGGAAGCATCGGAAGGGGTGGTTCCGGGGAACCGCTCTCCGGAGAAGCCGGACTGTCTGTGTCGAAAGACCGGCAGGAAGAGGTATTGGATGAGGTGATCGCACTGGTCATGCGGGCACCCCACACCTACACCACGGAGGATGTGGTGGAGCTTTCCTGTCACGGGGGACCGCTGGTGCTGAACCGGGTGCTTCAGGAACTGACCGCCGCCGGTGCGCGGCTGGCGGAACCGGGGGAATTTACGAAGCGGGCGTATCTCGGGGGAAGGATCGATCTTTCCGAGGCGGAGGCGGTGATGGATGTGATCGCGGCCGAAAATGAGAGCGCGCTTTCCGCATCCCTCCGGCAGCTGCAGGGAAGCCTTAAAAACGCAGTTTCCGAGCTCCGTGAAAAGCTTCTGTATGAGACGGCATTTATTGAATCGGCGCTGGATGATCCGGAGAATTACAGTCTGGAGGATTATGCGGACCGGATGCGTACGGTGCTGGCGGATTGCACGGGACAGATCCGCGGACTGATTGCAGGTGCAGAGGAAGGGCGTATGCTTCGGCAGGGGATCCGTACGGCCATCGTGGGACGGCCGAATGCGGGAAAGTCCTCGATCCTGAATCTTCTTCTGGGAGAAGAGCGGGCCATCGTAACCGAGATCGCAGGGACTACGCGGGATACCCTGGAAGAAAAGGCAATCCTGGGAGGTGTCCAGCTGGTGCTGATCGACACTGCGGGGATCCGTGAGACGGCGGATGCAGTGGAGCAGATCGGCGTGCAGCGGGCGAAGGCGGCAGTGGAAACGGCGGACCTTATCCTGCTGGTGATCGATGCGGCGGAGCCTCTTTCGGAGGAGGATACGGAGCTTCTTAGAAGTATCTCCGGGAGCAGGGATCCGGCTGAGAAGGGCCGGACAACGGCACCGATCCTGGTGCTTCTTAATAAAAATGATCTGGACACGGTGATTACGGCGGCAGAACTGGAGCAGTTGCTGGAGGCGCACGGAATCCTTTGCGATAATGCGGGGACGAAAGAGGTGCCCGGAAATAAGGGGACGTCTACGGATACTTCCGGATCCGGACAGCGGACCGGCAGGGTGCTGGAGATCTCCGCTGCCACCGGAGAGGGAAAGGAACGTCTGGCGGAAGCGGTGCAGGGACTTTTCTTCGCAGGGAAGCTTTCGGACAGCCAGGAGCAGTATATGCTGAACGCACGGCATAAGGAAGCATTGCAGGATGCGCTGGATGCACTGATGCGGGTATCCGACAGTGTGGATGCAGGCGTTGGGGAAGATTTTTATACCATCGATCTTCTGGCGGCTTACGAAGCACTGGGCAGGATCACCGGCGAAACGCTGGAGGATGATCTGGCGGATAAGATATTCAGAGAGTTCTGTATGGGAAAGTAGAAGAGGTTTTACGGACGAAGAGACGCGCTGCACGGCTTTTATTGTTGAGAGGAATAAGAACTTTGGAATCGGAGTGTTCGGATATGACACATGTGGAAGAAACCTATGATATCGTGATCGTCGGAGCGGGGCACGCGGGATGCGAGGCTGCGCTGGCAGCGGCACGCCTCGGCTTTGAGACGATCCTTTTTACCGTCAGTATGGACAGTGTGGCGCTGATGCCCTGCAACCCGAATATCGGCGGCAGCTCCAAGGGCCATCTGGTGCGGGAGATCGACGCCCTGGGCGGTGAGATGGGGAAGAATATCGATAAGACCTACATTCAGTCGAAGATGCTGAATGTGTCCAAGGGACCGGCGGTACATTCCCTCCGGGCGCAGGCGGATAAGGGCGAGTACACGAAGGAAATGCGCCGCACCCTGCAGCGGGAGCCGCATCTGACCCTGCGGCAGCAGGAGGTGACGGAGCTGCTGGTGGAGCCTGTCATCCTGAGCGAAGAGAAGGATTCAAAGCGTGTGGTGGGCGTACGGACCTGCTCCGGCGCAGTGTACCATGCGAAAGCCGTGGTGCTCTGCACCGGCGTTTATCTGAAGGCGCGGTGCATTTACGGTGAGACCATCAGCTACACCGGCCCCAACGGACTCTCCGCAGCCAATCATTTGTCGGATTCCATGGCGGATGCGGGCATCGGGATCCGCCGGTTCAAGACCGGAACCCCGCCGCGGATCGACCGGAAGTCCATCGATTTTTCCAAGACCATCGAGCAGAAGGGCGATGAAAGAATCGTTCCCTTCTCTTTTGAGAACCGGCCGGAGGATATAGCCCGGGAGCAGATCTCCTGCTGGCTCACCTATACGAATGAGGAGACCCATGAGATCATCCGGGAGAACATTCACCGTTCGCCCCTTTATTCCGGGGTGATCCAGGGCACGGGACCGCGGTACTGTCCCTCCATCGAGGATAAGATCATGAAGTTCCCGGATAAGGAACGCCACCAGCTCTTTATCGAGCCGGAGGGTGAGTTCACGGATGAAATGTACCTGGACGGCATGCCCTCCTCCCTGCCGGAGGATGTGCAGTACCGTATGGTGCATTCCGTACCGGGACTTGAGAATGCGAAGATCGTCCGGAATGCCTATGCCATCGAGTATGATTGTATCTCTGCCACGGAGCTTCGTCCCTCCCTGGAATTCAAGGAGGTGGAAGGACTCTTTGCGGCAGGTCAGATCAACGGCAGTTCCGGCTACGAGGAAGCGGGCGCCCAGGGACTGATCGCCGGCATCAATGCGGCCCGGAAGCTGCAGGGGAAGGAACCCGTGGTTCTCTCCCGGTCCGACGGTTATATCGGCGTGCTGATCGATGACCTGGTGACCAAGGAGACGAAGGAACCCTACCGGATGATGACCAGCCGGGCGGAGTATCGTCTGCTGCTCCGGCAGGACAATGCGGATCTGCGGCTCACTCCCATCGGATATGAGATCGGACTTATCTCCGAAGAACGGTATCAGAGATTTCTGGCAAAGAAGGAAATGATCGAATCGGAGATCGCACGTCTGGAAGCAACGCCCATCGGTGCCGCAAAGGAGACCCAGGACTTCCTGGAGGCGCATGATTCCGCACCCCTTCGGACTGCAGCCACCCTGGCGGATCTTCTCCGCCGGCCGGAGTTTACTTACGATGTACTGGCACCGCTGGATCCGGACCGCCCGACAGAAGGGGTTACGGAAGAGGTGGCCGGGCAGATCGACATTTCCATCAAATATGAGGGATATATCAAACGGCAGCAGAAGCAGGTGGAGCATTTCCTGAAAATGGAAGAGAAATGGATCCCCGCGGATATGGATTACAGCCAGGTGAAGAATCTCCGCAAGGAGGCGCGGCAGAAGCTGGAGGCTGTCCGGCCGCAGTCCATCGGACAGGCATCCCGTATATCCGGCGTATCGCCGGCGGATGTCAGTCAGATCATGCTGTATCTTCGTTTATGATCGATGTATTGATGAACGCAATCTTGCATAGCGCCGATAAAAGTGGTAAAATGTGAAAGATTGTTTACTTATTTCGGAACTTAGAGGATTTTAGTTTATGAAGTACATCGTCATGGATCTGGAGTGGAACCAGAGCGCTTACGGCAGAGCCGGTGAGCATCCGCGTCTTCCCTTTGAGATCATTGAGATCGGTGCTGTGAAGCTGGACAGCAAATACCGGCTGGAGTCGGAATTCCGCGAACTCATCACACCGAGGGTCTACAAAAAATTACATCATACGATCCGCAATATGCTGAACTATGATGAGCAGGATCTGCAGCGGGAAGGCAAGGAATTCAAGGACGTTTGTACACGATTCCTGGCATGGTGCGGGGAGGACCCGATGTTCTGTACATGGGGAATGTCAGACCTCTTCTATCTGCAGAACAACATGGATTTCTACCACATGGAACGCCTGCCCTATCCCGTGAAGTACTATAATCTGCAGCAGATCTACGCGGACAAGTACGATCCGGACAAGACCATCTGCAAGCTGGAAAAGGCTGTGGAAGCACTGAAGATCCCGGTGACGGAACCTTTCCATGCGGCCATCAGTGACGCCCGGTACACGGCACAGGTCCTGCAGATCGCAAAGCTGGGAAATATCAGGGACAAGTTCACGGTAGATATCTATCAGCGTCCGAAGCGGCCGGAGGATATCATAAATGAGAGACATGACAATGTGATCGACTATGTCTCCGTGGAGTATTCCAGCCGGGCGGAGGCCATGGCGGATGAAGGGGTCTCGGAACTCAGATGTCCGAAATGCGGACGTCGCCTGACCCTCCGAGTCCAGTGGTTTTCCAACGCACAGAACACGGAAATGGCCGTGGGACGGTGCTTCATCCACGGATATGTTCAGGGACGCATCCGGTTCCGTGCTTCCGAAGGAAGCGATGATACGGTTTACGCTGTGAAGAAGATCACCCGTACGAATAAGGCCGGGTTCCAGAGCCTGCAGCAGCGGCAGGAGGAGCTTCGGGAAAAGAAAAGACTGAAACGACATGAGTCTGAAAAAAGAAGAGCAAAGGCCAGAAGAGCCAGAAGACGGAGAAAGACTCCGAGCAAAAAATCCGCGAACTAAAGGGTTCGCGGATTTTTTATGCAAGCAGGACTTTTCTTTTCTCCCGTCGGACGATCAGGATAAATGCGGTGATCAGGAAGACATCCGCCGCGATCCATGCAGCCGGGTTTGCAAAACATGCTGCGGGATAGCCGTACTCCGGAACGAAGACGAAGCCTACCAGCGCCCGGGCAAACATTTCAAATATTCCGGCGGTGATGGCCAGCATGGAGTAGCCCATGCCCTGGATCATGAAGCGGACGATATTTACGATGGCCAGCAGGAAATAGAAGATGGAATTGTACTTCAGGAACAGGTGCGCATTTTCCTCAATGAATGGATCCGGCTGATCCATGAAGAGCCGGGACAGGGCACCTCCGAAGAGGAAGAGGACTCCGCAGGCGGCCACGGCGTAGACGAAGCCGTAGAACAGCAGCGTGATCATACCCTTATTGATCCGGTCGGGCCGTCCGGCCCCGATGTTCTGTCCTCCGTAGGTGGCTGCGGTATTGCCCAGCGCCTCGTAGGGGCAGCAGAAGAAGATGGAGATCTTCTGGCCGGCGGTCATGGCGGCAACGTAAATGGATCCCAGGTCGTTGACGGAGGCCTGCAGGATGACGCTTCCGATGGCCGTGATGGAGTACTGCAGTCCCATGGGAAGTCCCTGCATCAGCAGACGTCCCACGTGGGAGAAGGAGAGTCGGCTTTCGCCGGGCTCCATCCGCAGGATCTTGTACCGCTTTCTCATATAGAAAAGGCACAGGAATCCGGAGACTCACTGGGAGATCACGGTGGCCCAGGCCGGTCCCGCGATGCCGAAGGGCTTGACAAAAGCCAGGTCCAGAACAATATTCAGCAGGGAGGAAATGATCAGGAAGTAGAGCGGAGTCCTGCTGTCTCCCATGGCCCGGATCACGCTGGCACAGAGGTTGTACATAATGGTGAGGGGGATCCCCATGAAGAGGATGGAGACATAGGTATAAGACCCGTCATAAATGTCCGACGGCGTATTCATGGCCTGCAGGATATTGTCGCAGAGGATCAGCACCGTGGTGGTGATGATGACCGAGAGACCGATGGAGGTCCAGGCGGCATTTGCCACGTAGCGGCGCATTTCACTGTAATCCTTGGCGCCGAAACGCTGTGAGACGGGGATGCCGAAGCCGGCGCAGATACCGAGACAGAGACCGATGATCATGAAGCAGATGGAACCGGTCGCACCCACGGAAGCAAGGGCAGATTTCCCGAGAAACTGCCCGATGATCACGGTGTCAACCATGTTATAGAATTGCTGGAACAGGTTCCCGAGAAGCAGCGGTACCGCAAAGCGGAGGATGTGCTTCGAAGGGGAACCGGTCGTCATGTCGATCGTTTTTGCCACGGGTCAGTCACCTCGGCGTTTCCTGATAATTGTGTATCACTTTGTTTTGTTTATTATAATATGCACTCTGTGGTTTGATATTGAATTCAGGTGCTTTTTTTCAAGAATATGCACTTTCTTCGGAAAGAAGAGGGGGCGGTGGTCCCGCTTTATCCAAGCAGCATGTTCACCACATCCCGGTATTCCGCCAGGGTCTTTGTCTTCCAGAGGGGGCGCATGGCCGAATCGTAAAGCCCCGCATAGAGCTTCATGTAGGCCCAGAGCTCCTTCAGCTTCATCAGGGCCGGGCCTTCCCGGTCCATTTCCGCCCGGTAACCCTCATAGAGCATATCAAGAAAATGCCGGAAGGTCTCCCGGTCATAGGCTTCTTCGGGAATCTCCTCCCGGGAGGGGTTATCTTCGTCGAAGTATGCGGAGAGGGAGCGGATCAGTCCCGGATCCCAGAGGAGTCCGCGGCCCAGCATTAGGGCGGAAAGTGCCGGGAATTCCTTTGCCAGCCGTTTTGCGTCCTCCATGGTCCGGATATCACCGTTATAGCATAGACGCAGGGGCGTTGCACCGGCAGATTTCCCGGCAGCGGCATCCAGGATCCTCCGGTAGGCCGTACGGAAGGCATCCATATGCACCTCACCCTTATAGAACTCCTTCTGCAGCCGGGGATGGATGATAAGCTCCGTCATGGGATATTTGAGAAGCACCTCCAGGATGTCCTCCCACTCATTCTCTGAGGAGAAGCCGATCCGGCATTTCACTGAGACGGGAAGGGGAGACCGGTCGAAGATCTCATCCAGAAGACGGTCCAGCTCCTTCGGCTCCCGGAGCGCTCCGGCCCCGCGTTTCTTGGCCACCACCGTGCCGGAGGGACAACCAAGGTTCAGATTCACTTCCCTGTAGCCGAAGTCCTTCAGTGTATTCGCAATCATGACGAAGATATTCGAACGGTTGGTAAGGATCTGGGGCACCACATGCAGACCTGCGTTATGCTCGGGCAGAACATCGCCGTGCTCGATATGGTTCAGCGACGGGTTCGACAGGAAGGGCGTGAAGTAGGTGTCGATCCCACCGTAGCAGGCGGCGTATGCATTTCGGAATACATATCCGGTGATCCCCTCCATGGGGGCAAAGTAAAGCTTCATGGGAAGGCTCCTTTGTAGTCAGAATCTATCCTAAACAATGTAGCGTATGGCGGTACATTTGTCAAAATGAAAAAAGACTTGACTTTTACAGTTTAATGCGGTAAAGTGATAAAGCGCCGGGCGGGAAGGCGGGAAATGCTGACGGGAAGTGCAGAGTATCGGATTAACGTTCGATATATGCACGAAAATCAGGCCTTCGTGCAGGGAATGCCCCTTGACGCAGGCAGGAAAAAGGAATAGTCTATATCCGTGTGCAAACTCACACATTCTTTTAGGAAGAAATCGGAGGAGCAGGATGAAGATACTATTGGATATACTAATCCTTCTTGCGGGTTTTGTGGCGTTGATCAAGGGTGCGGACTGGTTTGTGGACGGCAGTGCGGCCGTGGCAAAACGGTTCCATGTGCCGGGTGTTATCATCGGCCTTACCATCGTGGCCATGGGGACGTCGGCTCCGGAGCTGGCGGTCAGTACCTCGGCGGCCATTCAGGGGTCTAATGAGATCGCCATCAGTAACGTGGTCGGATCGAATCTTTTCAACCTTCTGATGGTGCTGGGCATCTGTTCCATCATCCGTTCGGTACCGGTGGACAAGGTGATCCTGAAGCGGGACTACCCGGTGAACCTGGGGATCACGATCATGCTGTTCCTGTTCGCTGGACTTCCTGCGGTGCTGAGCGGAGACCTTTTCGGTCATGCCATGACCGAGGACGTGGACAAGGTCAGCCGGATCTGCGGCATCCTCTGTCTGGTGATCTTCGCAGGTTATATCTTCTTCCTGATCCGTGATGCGAAGAAGAATAAGATCGAGGAAGAGGAGACGGACGAGGAACCCATGGCTCCCTGGAAATGTGTTCTTCTCATCCTGATCGGTATCGGCCTTATCGTAGGCGGTGGAGAAGCAGTGGTCTACGGCGCGAAGGAGATCGCACTGGCAGCCGGTATGTCGGAGACGCTGGTAGGTCTTACCATCGTAGCCATGGGAACCAGCCTTCCCGAGCTTGTCACCTCCATCGTTGCGGCCCATAAGGGCCAGGTGGATATGGCGGTGGGCAACTGTATCGGTTCCAACATTTTCAATATCCTGCTGATCCTGGGTGTTTCCACAACGATCCATCCCATCGGAGTCAAGGTCGCAAATATCTGGGATCTGATCATTCTGATCGCGGTCAGCGTTGTGACACTGCTGTTCTGCATCAACAAGAAGCGGATCAACAGAGGTGAAGGCATCATCATGGTGATTATGTATCTGGGAAGTATGGTTTTTGCCATCTTAAGATAGAAACAAAAGAAAGAAATGAGGAAACTGAAATGGACATGAAATTTATTCGGAAACTGCCTACCCCCCAGGAGCTGAAGGAAGAGTTCCCCATCACTCCGGAGATCGCAGCGGCAAAGGAAAAGAGGGATGAGGAGATCCGGAAGATCTTCACCGGAGATAGCGACAAATTCCTTCTGATCATCGGCCCCTGCTCTGCAGATAATGAAGAGGCAGTTCTTGATTATATGCACCGTCTGGCCCGTGTGGCTGAGAAGGTGGAGGATAAGATCTTTATCATTCCCCGTGTGTACACAAATAAGCCGCGTACCACCGGCATCGGCTACAAGGGCATGCTGCACCAGCCGAATCCGGAGGGAAAGGAAGATCTGCTGGGCGGAATCATCGCCATCCGTGAGATGCATGCGAGGGTTGTCCGGGAGACAGGCTTCACCTGTGCGGAGGAGATGCTTTACCCGGAGAATCACCGGTATCTGTCCGATCTGCTTTCCTACGTTGCCATCGGCGCGCGTTCCGTAGAGGATCAGCAGCACCGTCTGGTAGCCAGCGGTATCGGTATTCCGGTCGGTATGAAGAACCCCACCGGCGGTGACATGTCCGTTATGATGAATTCCATCATCGCAGCCCAGAGCACCCAGCGTTTCCTGTACAGAGGCTGGGAGGTGGAGACTCCGGGCAATCCGGCGGCCCATGCCATCATGCGGGGCTACGTGGATAAGTTCGGACGGAACATCCCGAACTATCATTACGAGGACCTTCGGGCGCTGCTGGATTCATATGCAGCAAAGCCGGAGATCGTGAATCCGGCCTGCATCGTGGATACCAACCACTCCAACTCCGGAAAGAAGTACCTGGAGCAGATCCGTATCGCCAAGGACGTGCTGCACAGCTGCAGAGTCTCCGAGGATATCCGGAAGCTGGTAGAGGGTCTTATGATCGAGAGCTACATCGAGGATGGCGCACAGAAGATCGGAGAGGGCATCTACGGCAAGTCCATCACGGATCCGTGCCTCGGCTGGGATAAGACAGAGAGACTGATCCTTGAACTTGCGGAGGAACTGTAGCGAATAGCATAGTTATTCGCCGTAGGAACATAAAGGAAGCACCTGTCATGCTTGCATGAACAGGTGCTTCCTTTATGTTTTGTGACACTGCGAAGCAGAGTCTGCGAACGTACGCCGACATCGGGAGCGCCGGCGGCGCGACATATGCGAAGCGGCCGGATGACGGCCGTAGCAAGTAGCGGCGGATATGAAACAACTGCTGTCAGATCATCGCGTATCCGCGGCTCTTCAGGCACGCTTCCACCTCGGCGTAGCCCGGCGCATGCAGGATGGCAACCGGAGTTGCATCCTCGCGGCTGTAGGATACGTAGAGATAATCCAGGTTGATGTTGCTGTCCTCGATATCGATCAGCAGCTTGTTAAGACTGCCCACGGCATCCGGGATCTTCACACCGATGACCCGGGAGATCTTGCAGGTAAAGTCATATGCCCGGAGCAGCTGAAATGCACGCTCTGTCTCATCCACCAGCAGACGGACGATTCCGTACTCCGCACTGTCGTTGGTGATCGCGCAGTAGATATTCAGGTCGTTGTCCGTGAGGAGCTGCGTGATCTCCCGCATGGAACCCTTCTTGTTTTCTGCAAAAATTGAAATCTGTTCTACCATTTGTTGCCTCCAAACTGTATAATGGAAATGTAATGCGTCGCGCTCCATTTTAATACAAATGCGCAGGAAAATCCAGCAGATTCTTACGGACTAAGGGCAGGAATTACCAACGTTACGCCGTTTAAGGAGAGAACATGAAGAAGCAGATGCTGCAAAACCCGTATATTGCGGTCAGGACGGACTCCGGCAGGATATCCTACGGGGGAGACCAGTCGTGGCTTTCTACGGATGTAGAAAGATCCTTCGGCTGCGGCCTCATCGCATCGGCGGACATTCTGCGGTATCTTCGGAGGAAATGCAGGCTGGAGCAGACCTCCGAAGGGAAGGATATTCTGACGGAGACAGTGGAGACGGTGACGGCCTTTACAGGAAACTCCATAGGGAAGCAGGAGTATCTCGAGGATATCCGCGAACTGTCGAAGGATTTCCGGATCCGCGGAAAGCTGGGGATCACGGGCTTCGGACTGGCGCGGCGGATGAACCGGATCTTCCGGCGGGAGAACCTTCCCTACCGGTCCAAATGGTCCATCGGAAAGCGGCGGTTGGAGAGAAGGCTTCCGGAGATGCTGGAGGCGGATATTCCCGTACTGCTTTCGGTGGGACCCGGCTTCTTCCACACGGGACAGCGGCTGTCTCTGTACCGGAGTAAGGGAGAGGGCGTTTACGAACGTGAAAACTCCATGCGTGATCACTACGTCACCGTGACCGGACGGCTCTCTGCAGAGACTCCGGCGACGGCCGGAAGGGATTCCGGAGGGACGGAGGGAGGGAAGTCCGGAGGGACAGACGCAAGGCAGAGGATCGAAGCGGGAGAAGACCTGCTGCGGATCTCCTCATGGGGAGAAGAGTATTATATCCGGTATGATGAATATATCGATCATGTAAAGAAGTATGATAATTTCCTGTTCAGCAGCATCCTCTATATCCGGAGGAAGGGATAACCCTCGGGGAGGGGGCTCCGGAACAGGCGGGAGACGGAATATGGAACAAACAAATGAAAAGCAGGGACTGCATATTCTTCTGGTCCTTACGGGAGGAACCATCGGGACCATGGCGGATGAGGACGGGACACGCCGCCTTGCGACAGAGGACGGAATGGGGGAACCCATGATCCTTACGATGCTCCGGGAACGTGCGCCGGAGCTTACGCTCCATGCAAAGGTGCGGGTTCCGTATCAGGTACTCAGCGAGCATGTGACTCCGGCGCATCTGAAGAAGCTGGCGGACTGTCTTCGGGAAGAGGATCTGACAGGGAATGACGGAGTCCTTATCACCCACGGATCGGATACCCTGGCCTTTACGGCGGCATTTCTGGGAGAACTGATGAAGGGCTGCCCGGTGCCGGTATTTCTTCTGGCGGCACAGAGGCCGCTCCATGATCCGGAAAGCAACGGAACGGAAAATGCCCTTGCGGCAGTGCAGCTGATGGGGGCCCGCCGGCAGCAGGGGGACGCAGCGGATCCGGAGGCGATCTGTGTGGCTTACCGGAATTCGGACGGCGTAATGTATCTGCACCGGGCGGAGGAATTAAAGCAGTGTCAGCCGGGAACGGATGATTTCTACAGCGAAGGCATGCAGGCTGTCCGTATGGAAGGGGGAAGTTACCGGTGGCCGGAGGAGCCGGCTGCAGGAGGTGAGCCGGATGCGCTAGATGAGCCGGATGTAGTAGAGGATCCGACTGCAGGAGGTGAGCCGGCTGCGGTAGAGGATCCGAGTGCAGCAGAGGATCCGGCTGCAGCAGACGGACAGGAAGGGATGGCAGGAACCGGAGACTATGTGCGGGAAGGAACCGGCGGGAGCCGGAAGGAAACGCCCGTGCCACAGCAGACACCCCAGTGGAAGGTGCCGGAGTTCTGCCCGGAACCGGACGTGCTGCTGCTTCATCCTTATGTGGGGATCCGCTACGACTGCATCTCCCTCGCCGGGATCCGGGCGGTGGTGCATACCCTGTATCATTCGTCCACGGCACCGAAGGAACTGACAGGCTTTCTGGACCACTGCAGGGAGGCAGGGGTGAAATGTTATATCCTTCCCTGCGAACCGGCGGACTGCCACTACGAAACCACGGCGGAACTGCTGGAGCATGGCGCGATCCCGATCCACGGAATGACGGAGGAAAGCGCATATATGAAGCTCCTCATGGGGCGGATGGATCCGGCAGAGTAGAAACCGTCGGAAAATGAGCCTCCGGAAAGGACTTCGGGGGTCGTCCCATTTGTATAAAAAAACACATGATTCTGGTAGAACCGGAGAGGGACTTCCGTGTATAGTCATGATAGGAACAGTTGGAAACACCGAGGAGGAATCTGTATGGATATCGATGCTATCGTTAAGAAAATGACACTTGAAGAGAAGGCAAGAGCCCTGGAGGGGGAAGCAACCTGGTACACACAGGACTATCCGGAGCTGGGAGTACCGAAGATCCAGGTGAGCGACGGCCCTCACGGTCTTCGGAAAATGTACAGAGACGGGAAGACCATTACATCTGTCTGCTTCCCTGCAGCCTGTGCCACCGCCTGCAGCTTTGATACGGAGCTGATGGAGACCCTGGGGCATGCCATCGGAAAGGAGTGTCAGGCGGAGGATGTGGCCGTGATCCTCGGACCGGCTGTGAATATCAAGCGTTCACCCCTCTGCGGAAGGAATTTTGAGTATATCTCCGAGGATCCTTATGTGGCGGGAAAGCTTTCCACCGCATTGATCAAGGGAGTACAGGCGGAGGACGTGGGAACCTCCATCAAGCATTTTGCGGCAAACAATCAGGAGTTTGAGCGGATGTACGGAAGCTCCGAGGTGGATGAGCGGACACTCAGGGAGATTTATTTCCCTGCATTTGAGATGGCGGTAAAGGAGGCACAGCCCTGGACGGTGATGTGTTCCTATAACCGGATCAACGGAACGTATTCCTCCGAGAATCCCTGGCTTCTGAATGAGGTTCTTCGGGATGAGTGGGGCTTCGACGGACTGGTAATGTCCGACTGGGGTGCCGTCTCCGACCGGATCGCCGGTATTGCGGCGGGTCTGGACCTGGATATGCCCGGCTCCTACGGCGTGAACAATGAGTCCATCGTGAAGGCCGTACAGGAGGGCCGCCTTGCGGAAGAAGATGTGGATAAGGCGGTGGCGAATATTCTTCGTCTGGTGGAGAAGTTCGTGTCGAAGAAGAGAGAAGAGACCTTTGACCGGGAGGCAGATCATGCCCTGGCGGTTGAAGCGGAGAAGGAGTGCATCGTCCTTCTGAAAAATGATGAGAAGGTGCTTCCCCTTTCGAAGGACGAGAAGGTGGCCCTGATCGGCGGATTCGCAGAGACACCCCGGTATCAGGGCGGCGGAAGCTCGCACATCAACAGCTATCAGGTGGTATCCGCCCTTTCCGTTGCGGAACGGTACGGCGCATTTACCTATAACCGCGGTTTCTCACCCGTAGAGGATGTGACGGATGAGACCCTGCAGCAGGAGGCTGTTGCGGCAGCGGCCGAAGCAGATAAGATCGTGGTCTTCGCAGGTCTTCCGGACGTCTTTGAATCCGAAGGCTACGACCGTGAGCATATGCAGCTTCCGGTATGCCAGAACCGTCTGATCGAGCGGCTGCTGAAGCTCGGAAAGCCCGTGATCGTTGTTCTTCACAACGGTTCTCCGGTGGAGCTTCCCTGGGCGGATGAGGTAAGCGGTATCGTTGAGGCGTATCTCGGCGGCGA
Organism: Eubacterium sp.; assembly: GCA_017437905.1. Classification (GTDB taxonomy): domain Bacteria; phylum Bacillota; class Clostridia; order Lachnospirales; family Lachnospiraceae; genus Eubacterium_Q. The sequence goes on along the minus strand of JAFRWY010000099.1, from coordinate 24,982 downwards.
AGGCGTCGGAGAAGCGGTGATGGACGTGCTGTACGGCGGGACCAATCCCTCGGGACGTCTGGCAGAGAGCTTCCCCTGCAAGCTTTCCGACAATCCCAGCTTCCTGAATTTCCCGGGAACCGGACATAAGGTGAATTATGCAGAGGGCGTTTTCGTCGGCTACCGGTATTATGATACCAAGCAGATGCCGGTGCGCTTCCCCTTCGGCTACGGCCTTTCCTACACGGATTTCCGGTACGGCAACCTGAGGGTAAGCCGGGACAGCTTCACGGCGGCAGAGGGCGTTACGGTCTCCGTGGATGTAACAAATGTGGGAGACCGCGCGGGAAAAGAGACCGTTCAGCTCTATGTGGCGGATCATACGAAGAGTGCGATCCGTCCGGTGCATGAACTGAAGGGTTTCTGCAAGCTGGTGCTGGAGCCGGGAGAGACGAAGACAGCCACATTTACGCTGGATAAGCGTTCCTTCGCATGGTACGATGTGGAGGCGGGAGACTGGTATGCGGCAAACGGCAGTTATGTGATCGAGGTGGGACGTTCCTCCCGCCAGATTGAATACACGGCGGAGGTGCGGATCATAGGTTCCTCCGAGAAGCCGCCGGTGATCACGCCGGATGTTCAGCTGGGTGAACTGCTGGAGAATCCTTACACGAGAGAGTACACCCTGGAACAGATGAAGAAATATACGGACAGGTTCCAGTCCTCGGAGACGGAAACCCCGGAAATGGTGGAAGCCATCGTCCGCTTCCTTCCCCTCCGGACATTGCGGAGCTTCCAGGGGGCCACGAATGAAGAGGTCGAGAGCATCTGCAGGGGACTTCAGGAGTGTATCGATCAACAGATGAAATAAAATCAAAAATCCGCCATCTGCAGAACTGAACTGCAGGTGGCGGATTTTTTTCTTTGATCTCATGCCGAGCGGTCAGGTGAATTCCTGCGCTCCTTCATTTCCAGAAGCTTGCCGCGAAGCTTCGAGAAGGTAAATGCATCCTTATACTTCGTAAAGAAGGCCCGCATGGAAAGGGACTTCAGTTCGAGGGGGCGGAAGAAGTGGCTTTCCTCCCTGGAGGTATTCCGTACTTCGTTGATCTTTCCCCGGAAGGCCGTGAAGAGCACCACGATGTTGTTCTCCCGGGCCAGCCGGATGACCAGTCGCAGGAACTTGACGGCGTGCAGGAAATCCAGCACGAAGACCACGTACCATGCAATGATCGCGATCATGTAGCCGGGGAGCGGAACCAGGAAGTCCAGGAGCAGCAGCATGGGCTTATGTACGAGGAAGTAGTAGATCGCACAGATGATCCCCCAGAAGAAGGTGTACAGCGGACAAATGATCCCTTTATAGTTGTACTTGTTGTCCGTGTAATCCCAAAGCCGCATATTGAGACGAAGGATGAAGATGTACCCCGTGATCAGCTCGATCACCGTCATGGTTGCGACCATGAGCAGGAGCACCAGGGTTTTATTCACCCACCCGTCCGGATCCAACCCCGGAAATTGGATGTAGGACATCAAATACAGGACGGAAAGCCCCGTTCCGTAGAGCGGAAGCCATGGCCCTGAAAGGAATCCCGGATTCACCCATTTCTTGGTCTGCCCGATGGAGGGGACAAAATGCCGGTAAAAAAACTCGATCACCCAGCCTCCCATGGACCCGAAGATAAAGATAAATGCAATTGATTTCAGTGTAAAAACCATATCCTATTGATCCTAATTTACTCTGATATAAGAATACCGGAATGAGTCATCAGTGAAACATTCCGGCGATTACAAAAGCGAATAACGGGAATCGAACCCGCAGTGCCTGCTTGGGAAGCAGACGTGTTACCATTACACCATATTCGCAGGATGTGCAAGGTTTTGTACTTGATCAGAACCCAACCTCGCGACCTATTATAACATAAAAAGAAATAAAATCCACTCTTTTCTTACTTGTTAACGAATAATTTACAAAATAGATTGTGCCTGCTCCCAATATGCGGTAAAATACGTTTCGGGGTTTTATGAACGTTATCACGCAAGAAATCGGAGAGTTTCATGTTATTTATTATTTATCTGACGCTAAGTCTGGCCGGAAGCGGCTGGCTCGTATACCGGTCGGATGTGACAGGATTTCCCGCATGTGCGGGTCTCTTCCTTCTTTATACGGTTCTTCTGTTCCTGGCATTTTTCGTGCTTCAGGTTTTCGCCTTTGCACTGTTCAGCCTGACGATCAACGTGAACCGGCTTCCGGCTTCCATCCACAATCCCTACCGGTGGATGGGCTTTGAGACCGTACGGCTCTTTATGCAGATCCTGCATATCCGGATCCATCTGCACGGACTGGAGAAGCTGCCGGACAGTGAACCGTACCTTCTTGTCAGCAACCACAGGAGTATCTTCGATCCGCTGGTGGGGCTGATCTGGCTGAAGGATTATGATCTTGCCTATGTGTCCAAACAGGAGAATTTTAAGATCCCCTTTGTGGGACGGTACATCGCAGCCATCGGCTGTGTCCCGCTGGACCGGGAAAATGCGAAGGCGGCCATCCTTTCCATTAAAAAAGCCGCAGATAATATCAAGAGAGGATATGTGAATTACGGAATCTATCCGGAGGGCTGGGAGAACAAGAGTCATGATCCCCTGCTTCCCTTCCGGAGCGGAGCCTTCAAGATCGCGAAGGATGCAGGCTGCCAGGTGGTCATTTCCGCGATCCGGAATTCCGACCATATCTTCCGGAGAGCCTTCACCTTCCGTCCGATCCATATCCATCTGGATGTGCTGGATACGATCCCCGCGGAAGTGGTTAAGGCCGAGAAGACCGGTGAACTGTCCGACAGAGCCTTCCGGATCATGGAGGATTTCCTGACAGAGCATCCGGCGGACGACTGGAAGCTGGGCAGAAAAGGGTGAAATACGGAATATACCAGAAATAACTTGAAGAATCGGTTAAAATCTGTTACACTTATTCAGCGCCGGAAGTACTCCGGCGATCATATTGGAGACGTATCGAAGTGGTCATAACGGGGCTGACTCGAAATCAGTTTGCCGGGCAACCGGCACGAGGGTTCGAATCCCTCCGTCTCCGCACGGATAAAGTCCGGATTCCCTTGACTTTTTGAGGGCTCCGGGCTTTTCTTATTTCAGTGGGAGAAGACCGATGCCTGCCAGGCGGCGGGTACTACGATATCTGTCTCAATGGGATTCAATCTCCGGCTGGGATAAACGCTCCGCGAGGATGCGCGGAGATTCGGGCCGGAATTGTAAACAAGGGGCGATTTTGCCTGATATTCACACGAAAGAACAGAAATTAAGGGTTTGCGAAAATGCACAAGAAAGATTGTGCATTTTTTTGTTGAAAGATATAAATATTTTTCTTGAAATGTGAAAAAAATGAGGATATAATTTGAACGAAATATGAACAAGAAATGAACAAAAATCATAAAATGAACGAAATGCTAACAAAATGAAAACAAAATAATAACATCATGTGAAAGATTTGTGTTCAAAAAAACGGATTTTACCGGAAAGGGAAGCAAAAATGATGAAGGTTCAAAGCAAACAAACGAATAAGGGTTACACTCTGGTGGAACTGATGGTGATCATTGCCATTATCACGATTCTTGCTTCCATGATCGGCATGGGAATCATCCGGTATCTGGAGAAGGGAAGACAGGCAAAGGATATCTATCATGCGAGTTTGATCAAGGATGCCCTTGCGGCCCATGCATTTCCCAGCGATTTCCAGGGAAGGGATATGTATTATACCGATCCGGAGACCGGGGAGACCGAGGTCTACAGAAGAGGATGGGTCTATGTGGATAAGGATGAGATCCGCTGCTCGGATCAGAGTACCGCACTTGCGATCATAGATTTCGGTCTTGTTAACGTAAGCGCCGACTTTGAGGAAAATCTTGCGGCAAATGAGGGAAGTCCGTACAAGTGGTTTCCGAGCGGACCGGACGGAGATTATGTCCGGAGATCCGGTATCGATGAATATGTGTTTAGAAATGAACTAAAGGTAAAGGCGAGAAATACCTGGAACACTTACCAGCTGGATGTATATCAGGATGCACACGGTGATATCTATATGGGTGCCAGTGCTTCCAATGCGATCCGTACGGACGGGCATGAGAAGGATACGGAAACCGCTTCCCTGTTTGCAAAAAAGCTCGGTTTCTATGATGCAAAGATTACACCCATCGGCGAACAGTATAATGATGATTAAGCACATCCGGGAAACACGTTTCGATTGAGAATTCACTGCTCTTGTGTTAGAATATACCCTGTGTGATTGTACACTTTTACTCGGGTTCTGCAGGAGCGTGAGATATGAAGAAAAACATTTATCAAACTACTGAAAAGAACAGGCGCAGGAGACATGGCATATCCGCGATATGCTTATCTCTTGCGCTTTTTATGGGTGTCGCAGCTGCCACGGTGGCGGATTCTCCGGAATACCCGGGGCCAGGCGTTGTATATGCAGAGACCATCTCCGGTGACGAGAATGAAGATATCAAGGTGGATCCTACCGGTAAGGGCGCAGGCTTCTCAGCAGTGCTGTATGACAATACCAACGGTCTTCCGACCTCGGAGGCCAATGCCATTGCCGAGACCCGGGAGGGTTTCCTCTGGATCGGCAGTTACAGTGGTCTGATCCGCTATGACGGGAATAAATTCGAACGTGTGGATTCCACCACCGGTGTTACCAGTGTGGTCAGCCTCTATACGGACAGCAAGGATCGTCTGTGGATCGGAACCAATGACAACGGGGTGGCGGTGATGGAGAAGGGCCAGATCCGGATGCTGGAGAACAGCGAGGGCCTCACCTCGTCCTCCATCCGTTCCTTTACGGAGGATGCTGCGGGACGGATCTATGTGGCTACCACACATGGCATGGGGGTTGTGGAAGCGGACGGAACCCTTCATGCCATAAATGAGTCCCAGATCAATGATGAATATATCTGCGAACTCCGTATGTCGAAGGAAGGCGTGATCTACGGCGAGACCATGAACGGTGCGGTCTTCACCATGAAGGACGGCAAGGTGACCGGCTTCTATGACGGAACGAAGCTGGGGACGGGGCCCATCATTACCGTGCTTCCGGATCCGGAGAAGGAAGGCTATGTCTATCTCGGAACCGAGGGAGACCAGGTCGTTCACGGAAAGCTGGGAAGCAGTATCACCGACCGGACGGATATCAATATCTCTCCATTTAACTATGTGAATTCCATCGAGTATTTTAAAGGCCAGATCTGGGTCTGCACCAGCAATGGTATGGGTTTCCTGGACAAAGGAAGGTTTACCCATATCCAGAACATCCCCATGAACAATTCCATCGATCATATGCTGACGGATTATGAGGGAAATCTCTGGTTTACCTCCCGCCGTCAGGGCGTTATGAAGATTGTACAGAACCAGTTCACGGATATCTATGAGTGGTTCGGACTGAATCCGGCGGTTGTCAATTCCACCTGTTTACTGAAGGAACAGCTTTTTATCGGTACGGATACGGGACTTACGATCATCAGCGGATCCAGCGAGACCAAGACCTATCCGATCCAGGGGGTGACCGCGGCTTCTGCAGAGCTCTCGGCGAAGAAGGATCTGATCGAGCTTCTGGCGGGATGCAGGATCCGTTCCATCATCCGGGACAGTAAGGACCGGCTCTGGTTCGGAACCTACAGTGACTGTGGTCTGGTGCTGTATGACCATGGTTCGGTCACCTGCTATACCACGGAATCCGGACTGCCCTCCAACCGGGCAAGAACCGTCTATGAGAGAAAGGACGGTTCCATCATGGTGGCCTGCAGCGGCGGCCTTGCCATAATCCGGGACGGCGTGGTGACGGAGGTGTATGACGACGCCTCGGGTCTCAGCAATACGGAGGTTCTCACCATCAGTGAAAATGATAACGGTGACATGATCGTCGGCTCCGACGGGGACGGCATTTATGTGATCACCGAGAATAAGGTGTCCAAATACGGCAAGGATGAGGGCCTTGGTTCGGGAGTTGTCATGCGGATCAAGAAGGATACGGAACGGAATCTGTTCTGGATCATTACCAGCAATTCCCTGGCTTACATGACACCGGATTATAAGATCACGACCATTCATAAATTCCCGTACTCCAACAACTTTGATCTGTACTGGAACAGTAAGGGTGAGGTGTGGGTTCTCAGCAGCAACGGTATCTATGTTGCGAAAGCGGATGAACTGATCAAAAATGAAGAGATCAACCCTGTGTTCTACAACCGGGATAACGGACTTCCGGTACTGACAACGGCGAATTCCTACAGTGAGATCACTTCGGAGGGGAAACTTTATATCGCCGGAAGCACCGGTGTGGCAAGAGTAAATATCGAAGAACCCGCACTGGATGTACAGGATATCAAGCTGGCGGTTCCCTATGTGGAAGCGGACGGGGAGATGATCTATGCTTCGGAGGATGGCTCTGTCACCATACCGGCAGATACCACCAGACTTACCATTTACAGCTTCGTTTATACATATTCCCTGATGAATCCCCGGGTGACCTATCATCTGGAAGGATTTGATAAGAATACCGTGACCGTAAGCCGGACGGATCTGGAACCCATCGATTACACGAACCTGTCCGGTGGTAAGTATCAGTTTGTGATGTCGATCAGTGATGCCATGGGACACGGCAACAAAGAGATCACCGTAAATATCACGAAGACCAAGGCAATCTATGAGGAAACCTGGTTTATCGTTCTTGCCATTATCCTGGGAGCCCTCTTATTGGGACTGGCAATCTTCTTCTATATCCAGCAGCGTCTGAGGAAACTGAAGAGGAAAGAGGCGGAGAACAAGATCTTCATCCGCGAGATGATCGAAGCGTTTGCGAAGACCATCGATATGAAGGATAAGTACACAAACGGTCACTCCGCGCGGGTGGCGGAATATACTGCCATGCTGACGAAGGAACTGGGCTACGACGAGGAGACCGTGGACAAGTATTACAATATCGCGCTTCTGCACGATATCGGTAAGATCGCTATCCCGCCGGAGGTGCTGAATAAGCCGGGCAAGCTGACGGATGATGAGTTCAAGATCATCAAATCCCATTCCTCCCAGGGCTACCGGGTTCTGAAGGATATCAGTATCATGCCGGAGCTTTCCATCGGCGCAGGGTATCACCATGAGCGCCCGGACGGCAAGGGATATCCGAAGGGACTGAAGGGAGATGACATCCCACGCGTGGCACAGATCATCGCGGTGGCCGATACCTTTGATGCCATGTATTCCGATCGTCCCTACCGGAAGCGTATGAATTTTGAGAAGGCAGTTTCCATTATAAAAGAGGTTGCCGGAACCCAGCTGACGGCTGACGTGGTGGATGCATTCCTGCGTCTGGTTGAGAAGGGCGAGTTCAGGGCTGCGGATGACCAGGGCGGCGGAACCACGGAAGACATTGACAACATCCATAAGAAGTTCGAGAAGGAAGCGGAAAAGACCGGGCCGAAGGCAGAAGGTGCAGACAAACCGAAGACAGAGGGAACGGACGGAAAGTAACATGCTCCGCTGACGATCATTGCAACAGACAGAGGAAAGGATCATACGGAAATGATCATCGGATACTATGCGATAACGCTAGCCATATCACTGGCTCTCACACTGATGTACGTCTTAATCTGGCACAGACATTTTGACGTGCATTTTACACTGATGTTCACATTTATTCCGATCTCCAACCTGGGCTTTCTCCTGCTCTCCATCGCAACGACACTGGAAGGCGCCGTCATAGCAAATGACATCATCTATATGGGCGGCTGCTTCCTTATGCTGTTCATCATGATGTGTGTGCTGGACCGGTGCAATATGAAGCTTCCGAAGGCCCTTCGGGTCAGCTTCTTCAGCATTACATTTGCAATCTATGCATCCGTACTTACGGCGGGCTGGATGCCGTACTTTTATAAGAGTCTTTCCATGACGAAGGTAAACGGCGCCACCATGCTGGTCAAAACCTACGGATTCATGCATACCATGTTCTATGTCATGGTGGGGGTTTATTTCGTCATCTCCATCTGGGCGCTGGTCTATAGCTTCACGAAGAAGAACGACGTGTCCAACAAGACCATCGGAATGATGGCGGTTCCGGAGGCGGTTTCGATCCTTGTCTATCTGATCCAGATCTTTTTCCCGCTGGATTTTAACCTCCTTCCCGCAAGCTACTGTTTTGCGCAGGTATTCTTCCTGCTGATCGTACGGAAGATCTGTATGTATGACATGTCGGAGACCCATCTGGATTCCATTAACGAGAGCGGTGATTCCGCATTTATGGCCTTTGATTTCAAGTTTAATTATCTCGGATGCAACGATACGGCCATGGATTTCTTCCCGGAACTGAAAGAAGTGAAGGTAGATTCCAGGTCGGAGGATGTTCCGTTCCTGAAGGAACAGGCCATGAACCGGCTGAGTACATTTATCGAGAACAATAACAATGACACCTCCTTTTATTCCAGGGAGGGTCATACCTACATCTTCGATGTGGATTACCTGTATGACGGGAAGAAGAAGAGAGGCTTCCGGATCTTCGTCACGGATGATACGAAGAATCAGGAGTATATCTCCCTGATCAACCGGTTCAATTCCACACTGCAGGAAGAGGTGGAGGAGAAGACTGCACATATCGCGGAAATGCATGATAATCTGATCCTCAGCCTTGCGACCATGGTAGAAAGCCGGGACAATTCCACCGGAGGTCATATCAAGCGGACCAGTGCCGGGGTACGGATCCTGGTGGATGAGATCATGAAGACCAACCGGCTGCATCTTACAAGGGAATTCCGGAGAGCGATCATCAAGGCGGCCCCGATGCACGATCTGGGGAAGATCGCCGTTCCGGATGCGATCCTGCAGAAGCCCGGGCGGTTTGAACCCTGGGAGTTTGAGAAAATGAAGGCCCACGCGGCGGAGGGCGGCAAGATCGTACATCAGGTGCTGGAGGGCACGGATGATGAGTATTTCCGGAAGATCGCCGAAAATGTTGCCACCTACCATCATGAGCGGTGGGACGGCTCCGGGTATCCGGAGGGCTTAAAGGGGCTGGAGATCCCGCTGGAGGCGCGGATCATGGCCATCGCCGATGTATATGATGCACTGGTCAGCAAGCGTGTCTATAAGGAAAGCATGTCCTTCGAGCAGGCGGATAAGATCATTATGGAGGGCATGGGAAAGCATTTTGATCAGAAGCTGGAGCCCTACTATGTGGCGGCAAGGCCGAAGCTGGAGGCCTATTACAAGGCGCTTTCGGAATGACCTTCCCTGCGGAGGCAGGCGTTTTGATGAATTATACGGGATACGGGTTGAAGGGGACGGACGGGTGCCGTCTCCTTCGTCTGTTCCGGACATTTTTATCCGCCGGATAAAAAAATATATATTTTGATACATTTCGTATACAATCGGGTTTTATAGTATGTGTCATAACGAACAACAGTGACCGGCAGACAGGGTCTGTAAGGTCGGGTCAGAGAAGAGGATGACAACTATGAAACGAAGAAAAGAAGAGAGACAGAAAATGAAGAAATGCCGTGCTTCGGTGATCGCAGCCCTGCTTTGCATGGGATTTGCCCTTTCGGCCTGCGGTTCGAAGGGTGCGGAACAGATCTCGGAATACGGGGGCGGGGAAGTGTCCTCAAGGGAAGCGGGACAGGAGCCTGCTTCCGGGAAGCCGGAAGGAACCGAAACCGGGGATACACAGAACTCCGGAACCATGGATCATGATGCGGCCATGGAAGCGGCGGAGTCCAAGAGCAACCAGTCCCTCCGGGAGAAGCTGGGCGGGGAGAAGGTAACTTATAATGACAGCTTCTCCGTGGGTAAGCTGGCTGTTAATATGAATGTGGAATATGAGGTGCCGGACGTTGAGACCGTTCCGTCCTACCTGGCAAAGACGCCGGATACGGCAACGATTTCGGAGGCGGAGCTGGTGAAAAATCTCCTGGGAGACTCTGCGGAGGAGGTTCGAAGGACCCTCAGCCGGACGAAGGGGGATTCGGAGTATGTGCTGTCCGCATGCGCCGAATTTTACTACTCCCTGTATCCGGATTCCTATGATCCGGCCAGTGCGGGACAAGGGATTCCTGACTGTTCCGGCTGGGAGGATGTGGGAAAGGATTTCTACCACACCTACGAAGGAACCTTTAACGGAACCGATTATCAGTTGATGATCGCGAGTATGGACGGCAGCCGGCAGATCTGTTTCTATCCGAAGAATCCGGGCACGCTGGTGGCACGGCCGGAACTGACTACGGTAAAATATGCAGATGAAGGAACCGTTCTTTATGTCGATCCGGAGGACCGGGATAAGGACTATGAGCTTTCCACAAAGCTTCTGGATAATCCGGAGAACCAGTCGAAGCAGGATGCGGCAACGCAGCTTTCCATGGTGAAGAGCTTCCTGAAGGATAAGCTTCATTTGAATCTCCCGGAGGGGGGCGTCGCATTTGCAAGTTACCGGACCATCGGCATGGATGCTTCCGATGAATCGATCACGATGGACTCCGGTGATTTCGATCGGCGAGAACTGGTCTTTCTGGATCCGAAGTCCATTACGAAGGATTCACTGGGAGATGCGGTGCTGAACGGATATCAGGCAAGTCTTACCTATACTCTGGCAGGTCTTCCCTATGCTTCCGTATTTGAATCTTCGGATTCGAACACAGGATCCTTCTGGGTGACGGATGACGGCATTGTGGGTATGAATCTCTATCTGGATTATATATTTGAGGATATGCTGTCCGAAAATGTAGCCCTCCTGTCATTTGAAAATGCCATGCTCTCTGTCCGGAACGGTGTGACGGAGCAGCTGGATCTCTCCAAGGTGACCGGTTCTTCCGCCGAGGTGGGATATGTGGAACTGGCGTATTATCCGATCACTTCTCCGGAGAAGAAGGGGGAGGTAACATATGCTCCCGTATGGACGATATCGCTGGAGAGTAACGGATATCAGTTTGCCTGTGTCCTGGTGAATGCGATGGACGGAAGCGTTGTCGATATTATCTACAGAAGCGACATGGGATAATGGGTAATGAAACGGATCCGGGGATTGCCGGTATCACGGTTCATGAGAAAGGATGGAATATGAAACGAAGATTAGCATGTGCAGCGCTGGGACTCGCCCTCTTACTTACGGCCTGCGGCAGTCAGACGGAGCAGGTAACGGATTACGGTGGAAAGAAGACAGCGGCATCGGAAGAGGGCGGACAGTCCGAAACCGGAACCTCCGGAGAAGGGAACGAAGGAACAACGTCGGAGGCTTCTGCTTCGGATCCCGGGTATGCGGCATTACCCACACCCCAGCAGGACGGGAAACCGATCTTTGAGGATACCTTCCAGCTGAAGAATAAGTATCCGGTGGAGATCAGCATCCAGACCCTTCGCAGGGATCAGGATCATTATCATTCCAGTCAGCTGAAATTAGCGGAGATGAATCCGGAGCAGGAAAAGACTGTGGTACAGAATATTTTCGGGGATACGGCCAAGGAACTCCACAGGGATCTCTCGGTGGAACAGGGAGACTCGGAGCTGCTGATCGAGGAATGCAATATGTTCTCCGGGAGTAATGAGATCAATGCTTCCGGTCAGCCGATCGTTATTCCGGGCTGGATGGATGATGAGGATGCTTCTTATCATACATACGAAGGAATATACAACAATGCGGAATATCAGCTGGTCATCGGCACTTACAACAAATACGGCCGCGGGTTCATCCTTCATCCGAAAAATCCCGGGGATGCCATCGGCGAGGCGGCCTGTGATCGACTCTATCAGATGGATTATCATCTGAACGGCGATAATTATGAAATGCTGAATAAAAAACTTGTTTTCCAGGAAATGAGCGACCGCCCGAACCGGACGGTGGGAAGTGATGAGGCGATCATGTCTGAGGCACAGAAGTTTGCGAAGGATAAGCTTCTGATGGATGTGGACAAGGGGGATCTGAAACTGACCATGGGAGATGATGTAGGGGATCCTGTAAAAACGGAACTGCTCTTTATCCCGCAGGCGGACGAGAAACTGAACACGCTGGACGGGGCAGTCCGGGACGGATATGTGGTCTCCTATGACATGGGACATGCGGATCATGATTTTTCAACGCTGAATGAAGGTATCTTTCATGTGACGGATCAGGGTGTGATCGGATGTATTGTCGTTCAGTATTATGAAACGGAGGAACTGCTGGCAGATGATGTTCAGCTGCTTCCCTTTGATAAGCTGATGGACGCATTTGAACGTGGGCTGAAGGAGAATCTTTCCACAGAGAAGATCAATGGTTCGAAGCTGACGATCACCAGTACGCGGCTGGTCTACTATCCGGTTTATACCGAGGAGAAGCCGGACGAGTTTACCCTGGTACCGGCATGGTCATTTCCGCTGGAAAGCAACGGAACGATCGGGCTGGCGTACGTAAATGCCATCGACGGAAGCTGGCTTACGGCATATTACAGGAATTAAGCGGAAAATGAACGGATTTCCGGATCGGCCGGGGGCAAAAGGCTTTGTCCCCGGCCTTATTTTATGGTATAATCAATACGTTATTTGTCATTCATTTTATGTATTGGGGGTGCCAGATGAAAGAACAGAACACTTCCGTCCTTTCGGCGGAGATCGCCTTTGTGGCCTGCGCGGGGAGCGCTGCCGGGAAGGCCAGATTTAAAGACCGGTGTAAGAGCTGCCGGGAGGCAGTGGACTCCGGCTTTGCCAGAGGAGAATGTAGGAGCGGATGCGTCGGCGTCGGTTCCTGTATTCCTGTATGTAAACAGAATGCGATCCGGATCGAGGATGGGAAGATCGTGATCGATCCGGAGCTTTGCAACGGCTGCGGCGACTGTGCGGCTGAGGATGTCTGTCCCCAGCGCCTGATCCGCATGATCCCCAGAGAAGCAACCAACTTTATCCCCTGTTCCTCCACCGAGGAAGAGGAGGATGTGGTTCGCAGCACCTGCGGATACGGTTGTATCGCCTGCGGCGAATGCGAGCGTGCCTGCCCGCGGGGCGCCGTGTCCATCGTGGATCATCATGCCGTGATCGATTATACGAAATGTGCCGGCTGCGAGTCCTGTACGATCCGCTGCAAGAAGAAGATCATCGTGGATACGCTCCATGATCTGACGAAGCTGAAGGAGAAGGTGGCATTTGTGCGCTGCTCCGGCGGTTCGAGGGCCTCTGCCGCATTTAAGGAGCTGGGGATCCAGAGCTGCGAAGAGGCTGCGAAGATGGATGCGAAGGCCATGGGTCTCTGCACCACCGGCTGCTGCGGCCAGGGCAGCTGTACCGCTGTCTGCCGCTACGGTGCGATCAGTGTGGTAAACGGAACCGCAGTGGTGGATCCGGAGAAATGCGTGGGCTGCAGGGACTGTACCTATGCATGTCCGAAGCATCTGATCACCATCGTTCCCTATCAGGGCATGAAGCTGGTGCCCTGTTCCTCCACGGATGATTATGAAGATAAGCTTCAGGTATGCGATTCCTGCTGCATCGGCTGTGAGGACTGCGTGAACAACTGTCCCAACGGCGCGATCTATATGGAAGAGAAGCACGCGGTGGTGGACCCGGAGCTTTGCGAGAACTGCAATATGTGTCAGTATGTCTGCATGCGGAACGTGATCCGCGAGCAGAGCGTTCCGGAATACATATATCTGCAGCGCGCAGCGCTTGCAAATGATGCACTGGACGAGGAACCGGAGAAGGCTCCGGAGGAAGCGAAGGGAGGTGACTGCTGATGCGTATCAGAAAGACTATGGACGGCAATACGGCAGCGGCACACGTAGCCTATGCTTTCTCGGAGGTTTCCGCGATCTATCCCATCACTCCCTCTTCCCCCATGGCGGAAAGTATGGATGAATGGGCTGCCGGCGGCAGGAAGAATCTCTTCGGAGAGAAGGTGCGGATCATAGAGATGGAATCCGAAGGCGGTGCTGCCGGTGCGGTACACGGCTCCATCACGGCCGGTGCCTACACCACGACCTTTACGGCATCCCAGGGACTTCTTCTGATGATCCCGAATATGTATAAACTGGCGGGAGAGCAGACGCCTACCGTATTCCACGTGGCGGCCCGTGCGCTTGCCACCCATGCGCTCTCCATTTTCGGAGACCATTCCGATGTTATGAGCTGCCGTCAGACCGGTTTTGCCATGCTCTGCTCCAACAATGTGCAGCAGGTTATGGATCTGGCTGCAGTGGCGCATCTTGCGACCATTTCAGGAAAACTGCCCATGATGCATTTCTTTGACGGCTTCCGGACCTCCCATGAATATCAGAAGATCGAAGTCTGGGATTATGAGGATCTTCGGGAAATGGTGGACTGGGACGCGGTTCGCCGCTTCCGTGAGCATGCCCTGAATCCGGAGCATCCCCACCTTCTCGGGTCGGCGGAGCAGCCGGAGACCTTTTTCCAGCACCGTGAGGCCTGCAATCCGGCCTATATCGAGACTGTGGAGACCGTGGCACGCTACATGGACATGGTGAATCAGAAGCTCGGCACGGATTATAAGCCCTTTAACTACTACGGAGCACCGGATGCCACGGAGATCCTGGTGGCTATGGGATCCGTATGCGATGCGGCAGAGGAGGTTGTGGACTACCTGAATGCCCGCGGCCATAAGACCGGTATCGTGGAGGTACATCTGTACCGTCCCTTCTCCGCAGACTATCTGACCCGCGTGCTTCCGGCGACCGTGCAGAAGATTGCGGTTCTGGACCGTACCAAGGAGCCGGGAAGTCCCGGAGAACCCTTATTCCTGGACATCTGCTCCGCACTGCGGGGTACTAAGTGGAAGGACTGCACCATTGTGGGCGGCCGTTACGGCCTGGGTTCCAAGGATGTACAGCCGGGAGATATCCAGGCGGCCTTCGAGAACCTGTGGAGTGATGCACCGAAGAAGGAATTCACCCTGTCCATCAATGATGACGTGACCGGGCTTTCTCTCCCCGTCACATCGAATCCGGATGTGGCGCCGAAGGGGACCGTGGCCTGCAAGTTCTGGGGCCTAGGTGCGGACGGTACCGTGGGTGCGAACAAGAACTCCGTCAAGATCATCGGTGACCATACGGACAAATACGTACAGGCGTATTTCCAGTACGATTCGAAGAAATCCGGCGGTGTGACCATCTCCCACCTCCGGTTCGGCGACAGCCCCATCAAGTCCACCTACTATGTAAAGCAGGCGGATTTTGTGGCATGCCATAACAGTGCATATCTGACAAAATACGAAATGGTTCAGGACGTGAAGCCGGGAGGATCCTTCCTGCTGAACTGCACCTGGACGGATGAGGAGCTGGAGAAGCATCTTCCGGCTTCGGTGAAACGGTATATCGCGGAAAACGGAATCCGTTTCTATACCTGTGATGCGGTGGATATCGCAAAGAAGGTGGGCCTTGGCGCACGGCGGACGAATTCCGTGCTGCAGGCGGCGTATTTCCAGATCGCCCAGATCATTGACATCAATGAAGCTGTGGGATACATGAAGGATGCCATCGTAAAGACCTACTCCAAGAAGGGACAAAATATCGTGGACATGAACTGCGCAGCTGTGGACGGCGGTGTGGAGAGCGTTCATGAGGTTCAGGTGCCCGGGAGCTGGAAGACGGCACCGGCGGATCCGGAACCGGAGAAGCTGGTGGGCCGTGACAAGCTGCACACGGATTATTTGAACAATATCCTGGTACCCACAAATACGCTGGCCGGTGATAACTGCCCGGTTTCCGCGTTCCTGGATACGGCGGACGGACTTCTGCCCTCAGGAACGGCCATGTATGAGAAGCGCGGTATCGCTGCGGATCTTCCCCACTGGTGCTCCGGAAACTGTATGCAGTGCAATATGTGTTCCTATGTGTGTCCCCACGGCGTGATCCGGCCCTTTGTGCTGACCGCAGAGGAAGCGAAGGACTATCCGGATGCAAAGCCCATGAAGGGAACAAAGGATCTTTACTTTGTGCTTGGCTTCTCGGCAAAGGACTGTACGGGATGCGGTTCCTGCGCGGATGTGTGCCCGGCACGGAAGAAAGCGCTGGAAATGGCTGCCATGGATACGGATTTCATGGAGAAGCAGCAGGCGACCTACGATAAGCTCTTTGCTTCCGTACATAATGAGGACCGGAAGATCCCCTTTGATGCATCTACGGTTAAAGGATCCCAGTTCGCACAGCCGCTGATGGAGTTCTCCGGCGCATGTCCGGGCTGCGGCGAATCACCGTATGCAAAGCTGGTAACACAGCTCTTCGGTGACCGGATGCTGGTGGCAAATGCCACCGGATGCTCCATGATCTGGGGCTGCTCGGCGCCCTCCACACCTTACACGGTGAACAGGGACGGACGCGGACCCGCATGGGCCAACTCCCTCTTTGAGGACAATGCGGAGTTCGGTTACGGTATGGCAACCGCGGTAAATGCCCGCCGGAAGGAGCTTTGCACGGCAGTGGAAGCCCTGAAGGACAGTGATGTGGCAGGGACTGCGGCAAAGAACTGGCTCCTCTTCATGAACGATGGTAAGGCATCCCGGATCGTGGGAAATGAACTGCTGGAGAAGTGCAAGGGACTGGCCGGGACAGACGCGAATGCGGCATATGTTGTTGCAAATGCGGATCTTCTGGGCAAGCCTTCCGTATGGATCTTCGGCGGTGACGGCTGGGCTTACGATATCGGCTACGGAGGACTGGATCATGTACTGGCCTCCGGTGAAAATGTGAATGTTCTTGTATTTGATACGGAGGTTTACTCCAACACGGGCGGTCAGTCCTCCAAGGCAACGCCGGTGGGTGCGGTGGCCAAGTTTGCCGCATCCGGCAAGAAGGTGAAGAAGAAGGACCTGGCACAGATCGCCATGGCATACGGATATATCTATGTGGCGCAGATCGCCATGGGTGCGAATCCGGCCCAGACCCTGAAGGCGCTGCAGGAGGCAGAGGCCTACGACGGTCCGTCCCTCATCATCGCCTATGCTCCGTGTATCAACCACGGCGTGAAGGCAGGTATGAACCGGAGTATGCTGGAGATGCGGAATGCGGTACGTTCCGGCTACTGGAATCTGCTCCGCTATGATCCGCGGCTGGCAGAGAAGGGTGAGAATCCGCTTCTTCTGGACAGCAGCCGGCCGACGGAAAACTATCGGGATTTCCTGATGGGAGAGGTACGTTACAATTCTCTGAAGCTGCGGTTCCCGGAGGAGGCCGAGGCCCTCTTTGCGAAGGGTGAGGAATCCGCGAAGGAGCGGTATGAAACGCTGCATCAGAAAGCCATGGACCGGAAGGGGGTGGATGCGAAGTGATCAATCTGAACAAGGCAAGAACCAGAATGCCGGAGCAGGACCCGGCGGTCCGTACCGGAAATTTCGACGAGGTGGCTACGGGTTATACCGAAGAGATGGCCATCCGGGAGGCGCTTCGCTGCCTCAAATGCCGTGAGCATCCCTGCATGACCGACGGATGTCCCATCCATAACAATATTCCTGCATTTATCGAGAAGATCACGGAAGGTGCCTTTGAAGAGGCATATCAGATCCTGACGGAGACCACATCCCTGCCTGCTGTCTGCGGGCGGGTATGTCCCCAGTATCTGCAGTGCGAAGGCAAATGTGTCCGCGGCGAGAAGGGCCGTCCGGTGGCCATCGGCGCCCTGGAACGTTTTGTGGCGGACTGGCACCGGCACCATGCGGCTTCCGAAGCGGATGCATCCGTGAAGCAGGAAGCTGAGGCAGCCGGATCCGGAAGCGGAGCGAAGGCTGCGGTGATCGGCTCCGGCCCCGCAGGGCTTGCATGTGCAGGCGTTCTGGCAGAGAAGGGCTGCAGCGTCACCATTTTCGAGAAGGAAGAGGTAAGCGGCGGCGTGCTGGCTTACGGCATTCCGAAGTTCCGGCTGCCTGCCGAGATCCTGGAACAGGAGCTGGCAAACCTGAAAGCGGCCGGTGTCCGTTTTGAGACCGGAAAGGCGCTGGGGAAGGACTTTACGCTGAATGATCTGGAAGCGGAGGGGTACCGGGCGGTATTCCTCGGAAACGGCGCGGGACAGTCCCTCAGGCTGGGTGTGCCCGGACAGGAGCTGGAGGGCGTACTTCCGGCATCCGCCTTCCTCTATGATGTAAACTGTAAAAATGAATATCCGGATGCGGAGAAGATCGCCGTGATCGGCGGCGGAAATGTGGCCATGGATGCCTGCCGCGCCGCTGTCCGTTGTCCGAAGGCGAAGAAGGTGACCGTGGTATATCGCCGTTCACCGGCGGAAATGCCTGCGGATCCCGCGGAGCTGAAGGAAGCGGAAGCAGAAGGGATCGAATTCCTGTACCTCACAGGACCGGTTGAAGTGGTGGGACAGGACGGAAAGGTGACCGGCCTTAAGTGTCAGAAGATGGCGCTTACGGAACCGGATGCCTCCGGACGGCGAAAACCCGTACCGGTACCGGACAGCGAATTCGTTCTGGATGCGGACTGCATCATCGAGGCCATCGGCAGCAGGAGCGATAATGCCTGCGCGGACGGCGTGGATCTCTCTGACCGGGGCCTGATCCTGGTGGATGAGGAATCTCTTGCCACCTCGAGACCGGGGGTTTACGCCGGCGGAGATACCGTGACCGGACCGAAGACCGTGATCGCGGCCATGGGTGCCGGCAGGAAAGCCGGAGCGGCCATGGCAGCATATCTGGCATAATACCCGGCATAATATGAAAAAACAGCAGGGACGTTAAGGCGTCACCTGCTGTTTTTTGGTTATTGTTCTATTCTACTGCGGCGGAACGCTGTACCATACTTCCTTGGAGTAGATATCGTAGCCTCTTGCCGCCAGCAGCTCGCCGACGGATACGATGGTGTATCCCTGGCTGATCAGCTCGGGAAGCAGACGTTCGATGGCCGGAATGGTGGTCGCATGAATGTCATGGAAGAGGACGATGTCTCCGTCCTCCACCTCGCTGAGTACCAGCGGAACGATCTGATCCGGATCACGGGAATCCCAGTCCAGAGAGTCAACGCTCCAGTAGATCATGGGCTCTGCCACTTCCTCACGTACGGTATCATTTACGGCACCGTAGGGAGGACGTACGAAGGTGGGGCGGACGCCGATGATGGATTTGATCTCATTTGCGGCGTCATCCACCTGCTGATGGATGGTTTCCACGGAACTCTTCTTCAGGTTTGCATGATCCCAGGTGTGGTTGCCCACTTCATTTCCGCTGTCATATACACGCTGTACAACATCGGGATAATAGCTGGCATTGCAGCCCTGCATGAAGAAGGTTGCATGGGCACCGTACTGTGCCAGAAGCGCAAGGATCTGATCGGTGTTGGTCTTATGCGGACCGTCATCAAATGTAAATGCGATCATCTTGCCCGTATCAGCCACCTGTCTTGCCGTGGAACCCTGTTCGGGCTTCTTCTCCGTGGTTTCGGTGGGTTTCTCGGTGGTTTCCGTGGTCTCGGTGGATTCGGTTGCCTCTGTCATCTGCGTCTCCGTTTCCGTAGGTGCTTCCGTGATCGGTGCCGTGGTCTTCGGCTCGAAAAGTGCGGTGTAGTCCGCATCGGACATATCCAGATTCTGCGATGTCAGCACATCCTTCTTAACGTAATCCTTCAGAACCGCGTAAGTGCAGGAGGAGGACTCGAGTCCGTTGTAGAACTCCACCTTGTTCTTCTGAAGCAGGAAGCTGTCCGAGTAAATGTTCTGGATCCGTGTCTTGTATCCGTCGTTGAAGATGTCATCCATGGAGATGGCCTTCTTGGCGGAAAGGTCATAATTGTACACGTGGATCAGTTTGGTATAGTGTTCGGACGAAACCGGCTTGGTCATGGATGTGACCCTGACGCTGACGATATTGTCCGTGACCTGATAGGTGTCAATGACGTTGGTGTAGACACCCTTGTCCGTCTCTTTCACTTTATCCTGCTTCTCGGCATCTGAAATCAGTGTGCCTGCCTCATTTTCAATCTGTGCATTGACCTCCTGATCGATGAAGCTGTTGGAGGAGGTGAGGAGCTGTTTGTAGACCTCATATTTCGGCTCGGTGAGCTGAACTTTCTCCACTTCTCCGAAGTCCGTGGATTCTGCCGTAAGATCGGGGATGGCCAGTGCCTTGTCACTTTTTGAAATGATAAAGTCAACAACGAAGTAAGCGCCGACAGCAATCATGACCAGTATCAGAACTTTGATCAGATTCTTCATAAAGCTTTCATTTCCTTCTTTCATATCATAGGTTTCATAAAACTTACTCCACTATTATAGTGATTCGGATGCGGAAATGCAACAGAAAACTCCTTGACAAATATCCGATTAACCGATATAAATAGATACGTGCGCCAAAAACGGCGGGAGATTCCGGGAAACCGTAAGGATGAATGAAAGATGATCAGGAGGATTCAGGATTTATGAATAAGGCAGAATTCGTCGCAGCACTGGCTGAGAAGACAGGTATGAAGAAGACAGAAGCAGAGAAGGCCATGAAGGGCTTTACGGATATCGTTGCGGAGACACTGAAGAAGGGCGAGAAGATCTCCCTTGTGGGCTTCGGCACTTTTGAAGTACTGGAAAGAGAAGCAAGAGAGGGAAGAAATCCGAAGACAGGCAAGACCATGACGATCCCGGCTTCCAAGGCTCCGAAATTCAAGGCAGGACGTGCCCTGAAGGAAGCCATCAACGAATAAAAGGGTCGCTCTTCTATGACCGGGCAGCCCGGCTGCCGGAGGTGGTAAATATGAGATTGGACAAGTATCTGAAGGTATCCCGTCTGATCAAGCGCCGGACCGTGGCAAATGAAGCCTGCGATGCCGGACGCGTGAGTGTGAACGGGAAGCCGGCCAGGGCGTCCTATGACGTAAAGGTCGGTGATGTGATCGAGATCGCATTCGGCAACAAGACCGTGAAAGCCGAGGTTACGAAGGTGACGGAAACCGCCCGGAAGGAAGAAGCCGGAGATATGTTCAAAGTTTTAAATTCTGCTTGCAAAATCGACGAAAATGTGCAAGAATAAAATGTACTCTTGTTTTTCGGATAATTGATTTCACAGGAGCGGATATGGTTCGAGCACCGAGAAGAAAATCGAAGAGCGGACTGATCGTGGTCTTGCTGGTGGTTCTGGTCGTGATCGCGGTCAGCAGCGTGAAGGCCATGAGTCTGCATGAGAAAAGCGAAGAACTGGCGGTTACCGAGCGTCAGCTGGAAGCGCAGATCGAAAGCGCGAAGGAGAAGGCGGAGGAACTGGAGAATCGCGAAAAGTACATGCAGACGAAAAGGTACGTCGAAGACGAGGCGAAAAACAAGCTGGGTCTTGTATATCCGGATGAGATCGTCATCCGTCCCAGTGAACAGAAATGAATGTAAGGGCAGTGCCGAAGCGGTGCTGCCTTTTCTTTTATGAGGAGCCATGGAGAGAAGAGTTCTTGCCTATATCAGAGAACAGAATATGATCCCACGGGGCAGTAAGGGGATACTGGCTGTATCCGGTGGCGCGGATTCCATGTGCCTTATGCATGTCCTTCACCGGATCGGAGAGGAAATGGATCTTTGCCTTACAGTCTGTCATGTGATCCACGGGATCCGCGGTGAGGAAGCGGAGGAGGACGCGGCATTTGTCAGGGAGACGGCAGAACGGCTCGGGCTGGAATGCAGGATCTTCCGGCGGGATGTGCCCCGGCTGGCAGAGGAAGAGGGACTTTCTACGGAGGAGGCCGGCCGGAAGGCGCGGTATGCCTGCTTCGAGGAGCTGAGGGAAGAGACGGGGGCGGACTGGATCGCACTGGCACACCAGATGGATGACCAGGCGGAAACCGTTCTGTTCCATATCCTGCGAGGAACGGGGCTCCGGGGCCTTCGGGGCATGCAGCCGGTCCGGGAGCGGTATATAAGACCGCTGCTTCCTTTCTCAAGGGAGGAGATCGAGGCCTGGCTCCGGTCGGAGGGTCTTGAATGGCGAACGGACTCGACGAATCTGGAATCGGAATATGCAAGAAATCGGCTGAGAAATCTCATCCTGCCGGAGCTTTGCCGGGTGAATTCCTGTGCAAAGGAACATTTACTTCTGCTTGCGAAAGAGGCGGAAGAATTGTATGATATACAGGAGGCTGAGACGGACCGGCTGAGGGACCGGTGCCGCTATACCGCAGAGGACGGGACGGTGCTCTCCTTCCGGGAATGGGAAGAGAGCGGGAAACCTCTGATGCGGATCGATATTCCGGATGTATCGGAGGAACCGGGAAAGGGTACGGCTACGGTGACCGGGGAACTGCTTCTGCAGGAACTGGCGCGTCTGGCCGGACAGCGGAAGGATCTCACAAGAAAGCATATTCTTGCGGTACAGGAGCTTTGGGGGAAGGAAACCGGAAAGCGTGTGGATCTCCCCTACGGACTGGAGGCGGTACGGACACACCGGGGGATCACCCTGAGGAAGCACGCTTCGGTAAGTCCGACGGAGAAACCGGAACTTCAGCTTCATGTGGAACGAAGAGAGTATCTCCCGGGGGAAGAAATCCCTGCCGATGAGGAGAGGAAGATGATCGATGCGGCTGCAGTGAAGGGGATGCCACGGCTCCGGACACCCATGCCGGGGGACCGGATCATGATCGACGGCCGGGGCAGTACCAAGCCGCTGAACCGTTTCTTTACGGACCGGAAGATCCCTGCCGAAGAGCGGACTGACTGGCCGGTGGTGGCGGATGAGGAGAAGATCCTCTGGGTCGTGGGACTCCGGCTCAGTGAATGCTGCAAGGTGACGGAAGCTACAAAGGAAATTTATCTTTTATATATAGGAGAGTGACCGAATGGAAGTTAAGATCAACACCCTGATCGATCAGGAAACGCTGGAGAAAAGGATCCGGGAGATGGCAGAGGAGCTGGACCGCATCTATGCGGGAAAGGAACTCCGTATGATCGGGATCCTGAAGGGAAGCGTTTATTTTCTGTGTGAACTCACAAGACATATGAAGACACCTGTGACGCTGGATTTCATTTCCGTGTCCAGCTACGGGAACGGAATGGCTCCGGAGGGAGAGATCCGGTTCACGAAGGATCTGGATGAGTCCGTTGAGGGACAGGAAGTGATCCTGATCGAAGATATCATGGATACGGGCCGGACCCTCAGTTACCTTATGGAGGTCATGAAGAAGAAAAATCCCGCAAGTCTCAGGGTGATCACCCTGCTGGATAAGCCTTCCCGTCGTGTGGTGGATATCGAGCCATGGATGACAGGCTTCACCATTCCGGATAAATTCGTCGTGGGCTACGGACTGGACTATGCACAGCAGTACAGAAATCTGCCCTACATCGGAACGGTCGAGTAGGGGGAGATAAACGCTCCGCGAGGATACACAGAGATCCGGATCGGAATTCTGTCAGCGAAAGCTGACTCGAATCCCACGTCAGGTCTCTTGAGCGTGACTTGAAGCAACACACATCAGAATCGAGGACATAACATGGAAAAGAAACCCAGAATCGGAGGATTCTTCGTCTACATCCTCCTGCTCCTTCTGCTGCTCGGGATCGCGAATACGATCCTGAACCGTAAAGGAAATGTACATACGGATTATACGGATGATAATCTGAAGCATGACATTAAAAATGAAGAAGTGCTCCGGGTGGAGATCGCCCAGAATGCGGAGGTGCCCACCGGTACCGTGACCGTTGTCCGGACCAAGGGCGATCTGGTCTACTTTACACCGGACGTGAAGGATACGATCGATGTGCTTGAGGATTCAAAGAAGGATGTCCCCTTCACCGTCAGCGATGTGGAGCGTCCCTCCGTCTGGATGAAGCTGATGCCTTACATCTTCGGCGTGATCCTGGCGCTGATCGTTGTATTCTTCATGATGGCCCAGACAGCAGGCGTGAGCGGCGGAGGCGGCACGAACGCCAAACTGATGAATTTCGGCAAGAGCCGTGCAAAGAAGGATGTAAAGACCGGGATCACATTTAACGATGTGGCCGGGCTTGTGGAAGAGAAGGAAGAACTGGCGGAGGTCGTGGACTTCCTGAAGGATCCCGGAAAATATACGAATATGGGAGCGCGTATCCCCAAGGGTATCCTGCTGGTCGGCCCTCCGGGTACCGGTAAGACCCTGCTGGCCAAGGCCATAGCGGGAGAGGCGGACGTACCGTTCTTCTCGATCTCCGGATCCGATTTCGTGGAAATGTTTGTCGGTGTCGGTGCTTCCCGCGTCCGTGACCTTTTTGCAGACGCGAAGGTGAACGCACCCTGTATGGTATTTATCGATGAGATCGACGCAGTGGCACGCCGGCGTGGTGCCGGCCTCGGCGGCGGTCATGACGAGCGTGAGCAGACGCTGAACCAGCTGCTTGTGGAGATGGACGGCTTCGGAACCAACGAAGGGATCATCGTCATGGCAGCTACCAACCGCGTGGACATTCTGGACCCCGCCATCATGCGTCCCGGTCGTTTCGACCGGAAATGTGCCGTCGGCAGACCGGATGTGAAAGGACGTGAGGAGATCCTGCGGGTTCATACCAGGAATAAACCTCTGGGGGATGACGTGGATCTGCACCAGATCGCGCGGACAACTGCCGGATTCTCCGGTGCGGATCTGGAAAACCTGATGAATGAAGCGGCAATTCACGCTACCCGTCAGGACCGGAAGTTCATCAAGAAGGAGGATGTGGACAAATCCTTCGTCAAGGTGGGTATCGGAACCGAGAAGAAGTCCCGTCTGGTACCGGAGAAGGAGAAGAAGATCACGGCCTACCATGAGGCCGGACATGCGATCCTCTTCCATGTTCTGCCGGATATGGGACCGGTTTACACGGTGTCCATCATTCCCACGGGTGTGGGAGCCGCAGGTTATACCATGCCCCTTCCGGAAAATGATAATGTCTTCAATACGAAGGAGAAGATGCTGCAGGAGATCCAGGTGGATTTCGGCGGACGTATCGCAGAGGAGCTGATCTTCAGCGATGTGACCACGGGGGCCTCCCAGGATATCCGTCAGGCGTCGAAGATTGCCCGGGATATGGTGGTACGCTACGGTTTCTCCGAGAAGGTCGGTAT